>NZ_JAPCZO010000004.1:0-371170 GCF_025941625.1 Rhizobium acaciae | reverse complement strand
TAGACTTCGCTCTCGGAAGCACTCCTCCAGTGTTTCCAGCCTTCACCCTGTATGAGCCCGTGATCGGACAGGTCCTTCCAGCTTCTGTAGGTGCCCGTATCGTCGTAGACGAAGTCATCCATGTCCTTGCCTGAGGAGTATACGGTATATTCTTCCGTATGTTGGGAC
Organism: Rhizobium acaciae; assembly: GCF_025941625.1. NCBI lineage: Bacteria > Pseudomonadati > Pseudomonadota > Alphaproteobacteria > Hyphomicrobiales > Rhizobiaceae > Rhizobium > Rhizobium acaciae. The sequence goes on along the minus strand of NZ_JAPCZO010000004.1, from coordinate 371,002 downwards.
CGGTGTGCCTCATCGGCGACCTTGTGCACGAAGGTCGACAGGAACTTGAAATGCAGAAGGGCGCCGGATACGCCGAGCGCTCCGCGCATGTCGCCCAAATTCAGGGAGAGCGGCCAGACCTGGTGCGATGATTTGAGAAACAGACGTTCACCCGCCACATAGACGAGGGGTATCTTGTTGAGCGCGGGGCCGTCCCAGAGCCGGTCGTGGAAATAGACGCGCCCGCGAACGCCGCCCTTGATCCATATCGTCTCGTTGCGTTTGTCGAAATGCGCCACATAGCCGGAGCGGTCGAAGAGATTGCAGACCTCGAGCGGGTTGCGACCGGGTTCGCATATGTTTTCGAGAACGGGATGCGGGCTGTACATGTCGATCATGACCGAGCGGAGGGAATGGCCGCCCGTGGAATCGATATAGGAAGTCAATTGATCGATCGGCCGTGTGTCGCAATGCGGATAGACCAGGAACTCGTCTGCATCGACATACAGGACCCACTTCTGCCGGCAGTGGCGGTTGATGACTTCGTTGATCCAGTCGTTTCCGAACCTCGCCGCCTTATAGGACCCGTGAGCTGAAAGAAGGGAGACATCGTCGAAGCCGGACAGCAACTCGGCCGTGCCGTCGGTCGAGCCGTTGTCGATACAGATGAAGTGCTCGAAACCGAGATCGCGATAATACTGAAGGAAGAAGGCCAACCGGTGCCCCTCGTCACGGATGACGCAGATGACGACGTGGCGCGCTTGCTTGAGCCCGTTGCGCAGCAGGTCATAGCGGACCTGCCGAGCCTTAAGCGACCGGCGCAGACGGGCTTTCACGTAATGCGAGATACTGGCGGCGGAAGCCCTATAACTCATATTCTGTCCTGAAGATTATCCATTCCCGGAATGAATGGATGAATACTTTGCGCTTCCGTCTGCAAATCCACGGCTCGACCGGCGACGCTGAGTTCAGTCACGCGGACATTCAAGTCGGACCAACAATACATCATCATACGGCGTAGTCGCCAACCAGCAGGCTCTGGACCCTGGGATTAGGTCCTTCTTTCTCAACTGCGTGCTCGATGCGCGCCCGTATCGACCGGTATTTATACAGCATCTTCCGATCGAAGGTTATTCCACGATACAGCGAGTTGTAAATCGGATGTGCTTTGCGCAGGTCGACGTACACTTGGCTTTCCTTATCGGTCCAGGGAAAGAAAGTTCCATGCCATGGCTTCGGATGCGCCATATAATGGACGATCGACAAGGAGGACATGTTCACCAGATGAAGGAATTGTTTGGGAAAGTTCCAGCGGTTCGACACCAGGATGAGCGATGAACCGCAGACATAATTCAATGCACCCTGATCATGTTTGCCCTCGCAGGCCTCGGGATTTCTAGCGAAAAGCTCGAGCGCCTCCTGCCCGATCCAGCCGTTTCGATGGAATTTCAGGACGCCTGCGTTGAAATAGTGGCTGTCCTTGCCGGTGTCGAGGAAGTCATGGATCGCCGTGTAATCGCGCGCCGCGAAAAACCTGCCTTCGGGCACAGTGGCACTTTCGAACGCACCGAGATCGCTGACGATCTGCGTATCCCCATCGAGGTAGATGATCTGGGTATAGTTGGAAGGCAGGATCTCGCAAAGGACCAGCTTGGCCATTGTGCTGACGCTGATGCGTCCTTGGAAATGCGAACTGTCGAGCTTGCCGAGCGAGTCCTGCAGCGCTTCGGTCGCATCGGTCAATATGACCCCACTCCTTGCGAGCAGGGCTTTCAGCTCTTCGAAATTGTCGAGATGTTCCGACATCAGAACGCAGACGTCGGTCGCGGGGCTTGCGAATTTGCGAGCCTGAAGCGCCGAGAGAATGGTCGGAAATGAATACTCGACATCCGTGACGTAGACGACGCACTGGTTGTTCATGTCATCACCTTTCCGATTGTGCGCAATACAAGTGAATCGGTATTGTCTTTGCGAGGCGAGGGACCAGTTGTGAATTGAGCCGACGGGTCTGTCATATGAAGGCCCTGTTCGGTATATATAGGCCAGCATCCAGTGCGCTGGTGCTGAATCGGTGTCTGGCTGTCGGCGGCTTTTGTATGTTTCATTGTTGAGATATTCACCATGAAGATTGCCTTGCCTGTCATAAGGCTATGTTTCGACATGTTGTTTCGCGGTACAGCGATTGGTGCCGGGATCCTTGTCGGAATGCAGAGGGAAGGGGGATTGTCATGTTGATCACCACACTCGGGGCAGCCGTGATTTCGATCGCTGCCGGGGCTTCCATCCGCGCCTGGGCTTTCGCGATTTTTGCAATCCTGGTGGCAATCGGCTTCGGCGGCGTGGCTTTCGCCGACGGGTCTTCCGTGATCGCGGCCGTGCTCTCCGGTATCGCCATCCTCGTGCTCATGGAAATCGGCTATCTGGCAGGCGTGTTCCTGTCGGGGCTTTTGCGGCGCAGTGCCAAGCTGCGCGAAAACAATTCCGTTGCAGATAGCGTCGCGACCACCAGCGAGCGTCCGCAAGGCTGATGTCGACATAAAACCTACAGCATAGCCTTCCGCGACTGACCTCCGACGGCGTTTGTTCGATGGACTGCTTTTACAGGCGATCCTTGAAAGATGCGGTGCGGCCGGCCGGCTTCGGCCCAATGCGAGCACGCCGATGGCTCGACGAGATTGCCATCCCGCGCCGTGGCGGAGTTCCAAAGCGGGCGTCATCGTGTTGAAAACATCGGCGCTCTCATCAGAGATGTCGATGTCTCCAGCGGGGTTCGATTAGCGAGCGATCGGGTCGCGCGCCGGGGAGAGGTATTGGTTGCCAGGCAGCCGGCCGCCAGACCTGCCGTGGTGCTGAACAGCAAGCCGAGATCCGTGCCGCTCCCCGATATCGCCGCGGAGGCGACCTGCGCGATGGATGCCATGACCGCAGCGTTTCCGATCGCGTGCGTCTCCCGATCGCCTGACATGTGCCGGCCGGAGGCCCTTGCAAGGCTGTACAGGAAGGCGGCGAAGAGAAGAGTGCCGGTCAATCCGACATTGGAGAGCAACGCAGCGATAAAACTCGAGGCCCGAACCGTGCCGAGCCCGGCGCCGAAGGTGGCGGTATCGACGAATGCGATCAATGCAAGTGTATTCCAGGCGGTGCGCTCTTCACCGGATTGCGATTGGAGCTTGTCCGACAAGGTGGTGCTCATCAGGCCGGCGATGGAATTCCACGCATCGGGGACAAGGCTGAGTGCGACGATGGCGCAGGGAATCAAAAACAGCGTGATCACCAGGAAAGTCACATGCGGGGTCTTCGCGGGGCCGCTAATCAGTCGTTTCAGGCAAAACAGAACGAACATGCAGACAACGAAAATGCCGGCAATATAGGCGGTTGTCGATGTGCAGAGGACGATCGTCGGGCCGATGAAAAGCGTTGCAAGTCCTGCCATACGGCTTTGGACGCGCTCCAGCCAGAGCAGAAGCGTGAAGGAAAAATAGGCTAATGCGACTGCGCCGTAAGTGCTTGCTTCGGGGAACGGGCCGACGATGCGTTTGAAGCCGCTGATCGTCTCGGCCGTATGCATCGTATAGTTCGCGTTTCTGATGACATCGAGCAGGTAGGACTGGTCGGTCAGGAATGTTCCGATATCAATGAGTGCCAGGGTAAAACATGCGATCGAGGCGACGATTAACTGCAGTGCGATGAAACGGGCATAGCCGAGCCTGGCAAGCCCCGAGACGACGGCAAAGCAGGCGAGGTCGCCGAGCAGATAGACAGACTGGCTGAGATTGGACGAACCCGGCGACAGGGGAGCGGCCACCGTCGACATCATGCCAGTGGTGTCTCGCGCAGAGGAGTAGACGAGGGTCGCGCCTGCAAAGATGCGCGGCAAAAAGAAAGATGATGCCACGGAAAACAGGATGTAGGCGGCAAACCAGAAACCGGGACCCGGATAGGCCATGCTGGCGAGCGTTGCCTGTGTTTGAGCCGGGCGCAGCAGGGCGGCTACCACGAGAAAAAGCACGAGAAGATGGCTTGGCTGGATGCTGCTGCCGCCGAGCGCGGGCAATTGCAGAGCCGCTGCCGCTCCGAGCAGCGTCGACAGGCAAAGGGTCGTGATCGCAAAACGCGCCCCGTTGACCATGCTGAGCAGGCCAAGCAGCAGAACGATGAAGCCGATCGGTTCTATCGACATGCTTCAGATCCCGATCCGGACGGAGCGGCGGAGGCATCGGGTTTGCCGAAAACCGGCATCCGCCTTCCGATGCAATGCCCGAGGCGAAAGCCGCCAGCTGTCGTTAATGGTCACGACCGCCCCCTAATTCGATCCCGTCTGGGATATCCAGCCGGGAGCCGTCTGATTGTCTCCTGCCACATCAGACAGCGGGACTGCCGAGCTTTGCTGCTGTGGCGCGGACTGCAGCTGCAGCGTAGGCGACGGCGTCTGGAGATCCGTATCGATGCCGATTTCGACGACATCATGCGGCCGCAAGCTGGTCGTCTCGTCCGCCTCGATATTGCGATAGGTGCCATCGTCGTTGCGCCGCACGATCCTGTAGTTCTTCTGCGCTCTGCCAAGACCCGGCGTGTCCATGTTCATCTGGGCGAGTTGAGCGCTGTAGCCAGCCTGTTCACCCAGAAGCTGGGCCACCTGGATGTCGATTGCCGCTCTGCCGATCGCGAGATTGACCTGGTTGAGCAACTCCTGGTTTTCGCTGTTCTGCCGGTTGACGATATTGATCTTCGAGCGATCGGCTTCGCTGAGCCCCTGGCGAGCCGTGGTCAGGGCGACCTCGAGATCGATCAGGGTGCCTTGTGCATCGGCAACGCCACGGTCGACCGTGACCTGCCGGGAATTGCTGACCAGACCCTTGCTCACCAGGCTGTTGACATTGTCCAGTTCCTTTTGCGCAAGGTCGATCTGCCGCTTTTGCGAATTGATCTTGGCCTCGAGCGACTGGACCTGCTGGCCGTAGAGACGGACGAGGTCGCTTGCCGCTTCGATCTGGCTTTCGATATCGACGCGTCGCAGCCGCATCAGGTTCAATTCCTGCGCCTTCAGCTTGTCCACGTCGGGTGTTCCGGCGAGTTCGGCAGGGATCTCGAAACTCTGTTCGCCGGCGATCTCGGCGCGCAACCGCGCCTGGCGCATCAGAAGATCGCGCCGGTTGAGAATGGCCGTTCGGTAGGCGCCGGCAGCCTCGATCCGGTCGCGCTCGAAGACGGTATTCTCCTCGCGCTCCCGAAGGAAGCCGCCGGCGATGCTGACGGCCTTCATGACCGTCATATCGGCTTCAAAAGCATAGCGCCCAGGGGTCTGCACGGTCCCGGTTACGAAGATCGGCGCATGCTGGGCAATTTCCACGGCGATGAACGGCTTTCCCGGCAGTTCGGCCTTTTCGGAGAGCGCGGTGGCGATCGCATCGGAAACCTGCTCCGTCGTCTTGCCGATCGCCTGCACCTGGCCGGCGATCGGGATAGCCAGATTGCCGGCATCGTCGACTGTATATGTTCCACCGAGCGCTTCCCAGCTGGCATACCGGGAATCCGACGATCGCCATTCGACGACACGCAGTCTCACCTGATCTTCCGGCACGAGGGTATAGTTTTCCGCATGGGCGACGCTCCAGCCGGTCACGCCGGAAAATACCAGCAAGGCAAGGGCGATGGAGATGAGGCGACCGGACAAGGATGTACGCTGCATTGTCTGCTATCTCCGTTTCGTTGCGATCGACGGCGAAGGCATTTCGCGCGGCGCGGGATTGCCGAATTCCAGGATGCGGGACGGAGAGGCGCGGCCGACAAGAAGATCGGATAGCGCCAGCAAATTGCCGTTCAAGCGTCCCCATCGGTCGATCAAGCGGTCATTGAATAACAGGCCCCGCGTATTCGCCAGGATGTTGCGGCAGATCTGTGCGACAGCACGGCCCTTCGACATCGTGCCCTTCCGGATCAGGTAGACAGGATTGGCAACCTGCGAATAGCCGAGCTTTCGGCCGGGCTGGCGCCCGGATCGGACGCCGAGATGCACGCCGCGAGCGCCTTCGACACGCACGGACCTGCCGTAGCGGGCGATGGACCGGCTGAAATCGACATCTTCGAGCCAGCCGTAGAGCGGCAGTTTTTCATCAAAGGCCAGCGCGTGCTCGACAACGGGTGAAAGGCGAACCGCCATGTTGCATCCGTAGGCGTTATAGACCTCCGTCACCTGCCCGGCACCTTCGCCCGCAGTTTCAAGAACCTGCAGGGCCTTTGACATGTTGAGGCCGCCATCGAGGATGCCGTCGGCCAGGACTTCGCCAGTGGCGATCGCCACATCGGGGCTTGCGGCGAAAACAGCCGCCATCCGCGACAGGAAGGTCGCGGCGGGAATGAAATCGTCATCCAGGAAGATCAGAATATCCGTATCGGCGGCGGCCGCCTGGATGATCCTGTTGCGCTGGGAGGTCAGGCCACGGCTGCCGACGATGACTTCCACATCGAGGCGGTCGGCGAGGCCGGCGGCGTCGTCGATCACGGGCACGCAGACGATCAGCCGCTCCGCCTGGTCCGGCAGGGCGGTCAGATAATCGACGGTCTCCCGCAGTATCGAGGGGCGGCCTGCCGAAGCAATTCCCACAGCCACACGCAATGGGCGGCGCGCCCGGCCCGCGATGGCTTTAGCGCCGCAAGGAACAGGCGCCGGTCCGATCGGGCCGTCCTGTCTGGTTGCTTCTGCCGAAGGTGAAGTCATGACTCTATTCTTTTCGGTGCATGGTTGATGATCGCGCCGAGGATCTCCGCGCCGATATTCCGCAGGGTCTCGATGACGTGCATCGTATCGTCGATCGAGGTGTGCCCGTGCGAGGTGACCACGAGGACACCGTCCAGTTCCGGCGCGATCGCATTGGCATCCGGCGAAGCAGAGAATGCGGAAATGTCGACGAATATGGCGTCGAACTCCTTTTTCAAGTCGGCGAAGCTCAACTGGGTGCGGCGGGAACTGAGGCGAATGGCCGGCGTCACCGCTTCGACTTTGCCGAGGGGTAGGAATTTCAGCGTCGGGGTGAGGGGCAATGCCGCCGTCTGGATCAGTTCGCCATTGTCGAGAACATCGACGAGGCCTGTGGAACTATGGGGCGCGATCGACTTGCTGAGCGACGATTTCTGCGCAGCCGCATCGATCAGCAGCGTCTGCGCTCCTGATATCGACGAGAGCATCGCAAGTTCGCATGCGATGGTCGATGCCCCGCTGCCGGGATTGACGGCGACGATTCCGATGACGACCCGGCGTTTGCGCCGAAGACCAACGACCGTCGCGCTCAGCTCCGCCATGCCCGGAATAACAGGATAGGCAGGTGCGGTGCTGCTGCTGCCGGTACCGGCGGCGAGGAAACGCGCAGAGTGACCATCGCGGGTCCTCGATGTCGCCAGCAAAGTGACAAAGGGCAGCCCACCGGCTTCCGCGATCTGGTTGGGCCGGACGATCCGGCGATCGCCGGCGTGCCTTATCAGGGCGAGTGCGAAGCCGACGCCAAGACCAACCGCCGCCGCAAAGGCGATGATGAGCGTGCTGCGTGGCCTGGCTTTCGAAAGAGGCAGGGTGGCTCGAGAGACGATCGTGGCATCCGACACCGGGTAGGTGATACGCTGCTTGGCTTCGGTCAGCTGATTCAAGGTATTTTCATAGAGGGTGCGGCGAGCGTCAGTCGCGCTCTGCAGCTCTGCAAGCTTGAACTGATCGCGCGGATTGCTCGTGAAGCTGGCCAGGGCGCTGGCAGCTTCGGCCAGTCCGCGCTGCTGCTCGCTTACGAATCTGGTCAGCCATTCGCTGTATTGCCGGGACGCATTGGCCTTCATCGCGATATTCTTCTGGATATACTGCCTGGCCAGCGTGTCGGCGATGTCGACGGCCTGCTGCGGGGTCGATGCTGCAGCCGATATCTCGATGATCGTCGAACTCCCGATCCGGCGTACTCCCATCATGTTCAGCAGTGTGGCGACCGCCCTATCATGGATCCGCCCGTCCTCGATCTGCTGTTGCGGCAGTGTGTCACGCGCTCCTGCGCCCGCCGTTTCCTGCGATGCCGTATCCGGTTCGGAAGAAGCGCCCATCAACCAGTTCTTTGCCCTATCCTGCAGCGAAGGCGTCTGGTCGACAAAGTCAGGATCGGTATCGAGACCAAGTGCCGTTACCGTTCCACCGACGACATCGCTGGATTTGGCGATCTCCAACTGTCCCTCGATGAACGCGTCTTCCGCGAAAGCCCTCTGCGCTTCGGAGCCGCTGACCTGGGGGACGATCACAAGTTGCGTGTTGGCAACGAACGTCGGTTCGGCGGTCAGCACGTAGCTCCCTGCCAATACGAGGAAAGCGAAAGTCGTCGCCGCAATCCACAGCCAGCGCATTCTGAGAAAGAAGAGCATATCCCGCAAGGTGAGCGGCGAATTGCCGCCGGTGGGTGCGGCAGGCAAAGATATCGGAGAAACACCGCTGAAGATCGTGCTTGAGGTCATGTCGTCCTAATCCAAAATGGCGAGATCACGGAGTAACCAGGTAGTGGCAGCTTGGAGGGACGGGGGAGTAGCGTGTCTTCCGATTCCAGGCATGATCGGCGGCTCTCCCCGTGAATGCTCAATACGAGCCGCGCTGCGAAAACAGAGCGGGAATGGTCTTGGCAATGATGATGAAGTCCCGGCCGAGCGACCAGTTGTTGAGATAGTGAACGTCGAGGGAAACCCGGTACTCGTAACTGACATCATTGCGTCCGCTGGTCTGCCAGTGACCGGTCAGGCCCGGGCGGACGGCCATGTAGGCCCATATATGCTCGCCGTAGCGCGGCAATTCCTCGGCCGTGATCGGTCGGGGGCCGACAAGGCTCATGTCGCCACGCACGATATTGATCAGTTGGGGAAGCTCGTCGATGCTCGACCGCCTGAGGATATCACCGACGGCCGTGATCCTCGGATCGTCCTTCAGCTTGCGTGTCTCTTCCCATTCGCTTCGCGCAGCCGGGTTGTTTTGCAGCAATTCGGCAAGCTGAGCACTCGCATTGGTCTTCATCGTGCGAAACTTGAGGCATCCGAACGGCGCTCCGCCGACGCCGATGCGCGTATGGGAATAGAAGACCGGGCCGCGGTCGCTCATCTTCACGATCATTGCGACGATCAACAGAAGCGGGGAAAGCAGGATCAGCGCCGTGACTGCGACGACAAGGTCTAGCACGCGCTTCGACGATCTGCCTGCCGCACGAGGCCGGGACGAATGGAGATCGCCGTCTTTCGCGGACCGTCCGACACGCGACCAAGCCTCGAAACTATGTGCTTCCCATGTCATCGGTGGTCTCCAAAACATTCCGATTAAGAACCGTTCAAAGTTTGCTGCGCCGCACTCTGGTTGTCTGTTACCAAGGTCATAATCCTTAACAAATTCTTTATGCTACTAACGGGCAATCGAGAATTCGGATTACACCTTGATGGCCATTTTTTCATCTAAATCGACAATCTAATCTAATTCGTGGTGATTATCTGCTGACATTTATTTATCAGTTTTGATGTCATCACTTTGATTATTGCCGATTTTTATTCAGTAAGCCATTTTAATAGGCAAAGATCTTCGGTCTCGTGGCGGTTTTTTTGGCTTCTTTGGGATTTTTGTCCTTTTTGCGGTGTATATTTCGTTTTGAAGTTAAATATATACTTTATCTTTACGTCATATCTCCGTGATGTTATTTGACTCTCATATTAAGACGATATAAATGATGCAGTGCAGCATTGCCTATGGTTATCGAGTGGAGTTATGCGCATGGATGGGGCGACACACGCATCAGATCGCAGGGCCGGCATCGGCAAGGCGGCGGTATCGGCTAACGGCGGCATTCATCTGAACAGCCGCATCGTCATCGACGACGAATTCCTTTCCTGCCGGTCGAGCGTCCGGCGTTTCCGGCGCGGCGAGATCATCGCCGGGGCCGGCGTCCTCGTCGATACGTTCGCGCGCGTTCATTCGGGGGTGGTCAGCGCAAGCACGATGCTGCCCGACGGCAGGGAATTCATCGTCGAGATCATTCCGAAATCCGGCCTCATCGGCGAGCTCGAGGTTCTGCGCAGGCAGACATTGAGCCTCGAATACCGTGCTGGTTCCGCCTGCGAGCTGCATTTCTTCGAAGGCCGGCTGCTGCGCGACATGTATGCCAGCGATCCCTGCTTTCGCGAAAAGGTCTTCTCCAGGGCGTTGGCGCGTATTTCAGAGCTTGAACTCCGGATCATTGCGAATGCGGCGTCGAGCCTGCAATCGAGGCTGGCCAGCACGCTGCTGCGGCTCTCCACTGTTTATGGAAAAGATGCGGCAAACAGCGGCGACGAACTGATCATCTCGCAAAATGATCTGGCCGCGACGCTGCCGGCGTCCCGCGAGAAGGTCAATCAATGCCTGCGGCGCCTGCGGGAGGGCAAGATCATCGACGGGGGCCAGGGCAGGATCCGCATCCTCAACCGCAAGGCGCTGGAGGCCTGTGCCAATGGCGCGGTTTCGGTGAAGTGATGCGCCCGTCGCTTCCCGAGGCCCTCCGATCCGCCGCAAATGTCGGCCGGTTTGCCGGCCCCGGCACGACAAAGATCGATCGCGTGGTCATCATCGATGATTACTCGATGGCCAGAGGTGGCGCGACGGCGCTGGCGGTGCTGTCCGCCAAGCTTTTTCGGGGCCTCGACATCCCCGTGACCTATATTTGCGGAGATGACGCCGCCAATGCGGAGCTCGTCGCACTCGGGGTCTTGATGGTCGGGTTGAACAGCCGCGATCTGCTCAGTGCCGAGCGTGCGAAGGCTTTCGTGACCGGTATTCACAATGGCGCCGCCGTCCGCATGGTCGGGAACTGGATTGCCGCAAACGACACCGCCAATACCGTCTACCATGTGCATGGCTGGCACCAGATCCTGTCTCCGGCGATTTTCAGGGCGTTGATGCCGGTCGCCAGACGATGCGTGGTGCACGCGCATGACTTCTTCACGGCCTGCCCCAACGGCGCCTTCTTCGACTATCAGGCGCAGGAAGTCTGCCTTCGACGCCCGCTCGGCGGAGGCTGCATTGCGACGGCCTGCGACAAGAGAAGTTATTCGCACAAATTGTGGCGGGTTGCCCGCGGCTCCAATATCCTCCGGCGGCTGAAGGATCAGGCCGATTTCGGCCGGATAATCCTGCTGCACGACAAGATGGCAAGCTTCCTCGTCGGCGCCGGATATCGGCCCGAACGACTGACGACAATCCGCAATCCCGTTGCTCCGCTCTCCATCAAACGCATCGAGGCAGAGGCCAACGAGGAGTTCGTCTTCATCGGGCGGCTGGACGAAGAGAAGGGCATAGAGGACGCCGTGGCCGCCACACGCAAAGCCGGCGTCAGGCTCTGCGTGATCGGAGACGGGCCGCTGATGCCGCTGGTTGCGGCTTCGGGAGATCACGTCAGGGCCGTCGGCTGGCAGTCGCATGCGGAGATCGGCCCGACCATCCGCAAGGCGCGTGCACTATTGATGCCGTCTCGCTATCCCGAGCCATTCGGCCTCGTCGCTATCGAAGCGGCCAGGAGCGGTCTGCCGGTCATCATGTCGCAAAGCGCCTTTCTTGCCGAGGAAATGCAAAGAGCCGGCATGGCGATCGCCTGCGATACGGCTGACGAAAGCACCTTTGCCGATACTTTGACGCGATTTAGCCAAATGCCGAGGCACGAGGTCCGCGCCATGAGCGAGCGGGCTTTCCTGAAGTCACCGGATCTTGCGTCGACACACGAGGAATGGCGCGACGCGCTTCTTTCCGAATACCACAGCCTGATTTCGACGAATGCGGTTCCCGAGCTGACAGACGATGTGGCGATACAAGGAGTATTGAGTTGACCCTTAAGGCAACAACCTCTCTTCCCGACGCGAGGGCATTTCTCGGCGATGCGCCTGTCATGGCGAAAAGACGTGTCACCGAGGCCGGAAGCGCGAGCGATACCAAGCAGCTTCGCGTCGCCATCGTGCATTATTGGCTCGTTTCGATGCGCGGCGGCGAGAAGGTCGTCGAAGAGCTGTGCCGCATGTTTCCGCAGGCCGACATCTTCACCCTCGTCTGCAACCGGGATCGCATCAGCGATTTTCTGAAGACGCGGAACATCCGCACATCCTTCCTGCAGAAGATCCCCGGTGCAAAGCGGCATTATACCAAGATGTTGCCGCTGATGCCCTTCGCGCTCGAGCAGTTCGATCTGCAGGATTACGATCTCGTGCTGTCGAGCGAATCCGGACCCGCCAAGGGCATCATCACGCGCGCCGACGCCCTGCATGTCTGCTACTGCCATTCGCCGATGCGCTACATCTGGGATCAGTTCCATGTCTACCGCCATGGCCTGCCCTGGGTGGGTCGCGCAATGATGTCGATCACCGCACCGATGCTGCGCGCTTGGGACGTGACGACCTCCTCGCGGGTCGATGTGTTCGTTGCCAATTCCGATTATGTCGCAAGCCGCATCCGCCGCTTCTACGACCGGGAATCCATCGTCATCCATCCGCCGGTTGCGACCGACGATTTTGCGGTGGGAAAGGGGAAGGGCGAATTCTATCTCTATGCGGGACAGCTGACCACCTACAAGCGGCCGGATATCGCCGTTCGCGCCTGCACAGAGGCCGGCAGGAAACTGGTCGTGATCGGCGAGGGAGAACAACTGGCCCATCTGAAGTCGATCGCCGGACCGACCGTTGAGTTTCTGGGCCATCAGCCCTTCAACGTTCTACGCGACCATCTGTCGCGATGCCGTGCCCTCTTGTTTCCGGGCACGGAGGATTTCGGCATCCTGCCGGTGGAAGCCATGGCATCAGGGCGGCCTGTCCTGGCTTTCGACGCCGGCGGCGCCAGGGAAACCGTTTCCTCGCCGCAGGTCGGATTTCGCTTCGCGCAGCAAACTACGGAAGCTCTATTGGAAACAATGGCGGCGTTCGAAGAGGTGGAGGACGATATCGATCCGCATGCCATCCGCGCGCACTCGCTGAAATTTTCTTCCGCCGTGTTCCGCGACCGCCTGTCCCGCCTGATCGAGCAGCAACTGTCGGACCAAGGCGACCGATCCGCCGAGGTCTTCAGAAGACGGGCGGGCTGAGGGCAAGGAACGGAGCTGCCTGTCTTGCCGCCGCGACCGAAACCGTCGACGAGGAATAGAAAATAGATCATGTCAAGCGTATCTCACAGGACGGCGACGGCGAGTATCTGGACTATCAGCGGAAAGTTCCTGGCGCGACTGCTCGATTTCGTCAGCCTCCTGATCCTCGCAAGGCTTTTAAGCCCGGCGGATTTCGGCCTTGTCGCCATCGCGACCTCGGTTCTGGTCATCGTCGAGACAATCCTGGATCTGCCGCTGACGCAGGCCTTGATGCGCCAGCCGTCGCCTTCGGACGATATGTTTGCCACGGCCCTTACCCTCAGCCTGCTTCGAGGCGTGGCCATCAGCATGCTGATGATGTTCATCTCCTGGCCGATGGCTCTGATCTATGACGATCCTCGGCTTTTCTCCCTTGTCGCCGTGCTCTCGATTGCACCGGCCATGCGCAGCGTCATCAGCCCGCGCATGGTTCTGTTCATGCAGCGGTTCGATTTCAAACGCGAGTTCGCACTCGATCTCATCACCAAGGGGTCGACACTGCTGTTCGGTGTCGGGGTGGCGGTCGCGACCGGCAGCTATTGGGGACTGGCGATCGGCGCGGTTGCAGGCCCGACCGCCGCGGCGATCACCTCCTATGTCTTTGCGCCGATGCGACCGAGGTTCAGCCTTTCCGAGTGGAAGCACTTTCAGGACATGATCAGCTGGAACACCGTCTCGCAGGTGCTGAGTTCGATCAACTGGCAACTGGACCGGCTGCTTTTGCCGCGCTTTACGGGCTTGTCGACTTTCGGCGCCTTCAGCGTCGCCGACAATATCGCCGCTATTCCATACCAGACCTTCGTCGGGCCATTGTTGCGTCCGCTGATGGCGGCATTCTCGACCGTCGATGACCGTCGTAATCTGATCGCTGCCTATCTGAAGGCGACGAACGCGATCACCTTCGTCGCAGCGCCCATCCTCATCGCGCTCGCCTTGCTTGCCGAGCCGGCCGTGCGGATCATCGTCGGCGAGAAATGGGCATCCGCCGCGCCGATTCTGCAGTGGTTGTGCATCGGCAGTCTGCTCGGTCTTCCGACGAACATGATGCCGCCATTGGCCATGGTGCTGAACAAAACCCGTTATCTCGCTCTCCGGATGTTTGCCGAGTTCGCCGTCAGGGTTCCGGTCACCATCCTGGGCATTGTCTATTTTCAGGTGGCAGGAGCACTGGGCGCGCGGATCGTGGCGGTGCTTGTCGCCTATGCTGCATCGCTGATCATCACGCGGCGGCTGATCGGCGCGACGTTCGCCGCTCAGTTGCACGCCTTTTTAAGGCCTCTGGCCGCGAGCTTGCCGATGATCGCTTTCCTGCTGTGGATGGAGCCGATTCTCGCCGCCATGCCTGTCGGCCTCAACCTGGTCGCCAGCCTGGCGCTTTGCGGCGGGGCGGCAGTGGCGATCTTCTGGGCCTTCGCGCTGCTCGTGTGGCAGGTTGTCGGAAGGCCCGACGGCATCGAGACCATCGTCGTCCAAAGGCTCATGCCGCGACGAAACGGAGTTCTCATCTCATGATCCAGACAAGTGCAACCCAAAAATTGGTTTGGCGTTTTCGGAGGAGCAGAATGCGTTACGGGATATCTTCTAAGGCTCTGGGTTTGCTTATCGTTCTTGGTCTGGGTGCGTTGCCCGGCCAACCCAGCGTGGCTCAGGAACCGCTCAATATCAATGCGTACCAGCTGACGTTCGAGGAAAGATTCGACAGTCTCGACGTCTCGGCCTGGGGGGAGAGAAGCTCCCGCTGGATCGCACATACGCCCTGGAACGGCGATTTCGGTGACGCTCGCTTTACAGATCCGGCCCCCGGCTTTCCGTTTACCACCGATCAGGGAATTCTGAAGATCGAAGCGCGCAAGGAGGCGGATGGAACCTGGCGCTCGGGCCTGCTGTCGTCGGTGAACCCGAAAGGCGAAGGGTTCTCGCAGCAGTTCGGCTATTTCGAAGCAAGGATGAAACTGCCGCCCGGCAAGGGCGTCTGGCCGGCCTTCTGGCTCATCGGGCTCGACCGGTCGAAATACACCGCCGAGATCGACGTCCTGGAATATTATGGACGCGCGCCCTACGAATTCAGCATGGGCTTTCATATCTGGCGTCAGAGCCAGGGCGGCCAGAACACGACCGGCGGCCATTGGCAAAAGGTCCAGGACGGAATTTTGAACAGCGAATATCACACCTACGGCGTCGATATCCAAGCCGACAAAACGAGCTTCTACTTCGACCGTCAGTTCATCTGGAGCTTCGACACGCCGAAGGAATTCCACATGCCGTTCTATCCGCTGGTGAACCTGGCACTCGGCTCGGGTTGGCCGATCGATGAAACGCCAAATCCTTCCATTCTGCTCGTCGACTATATTCACGTCTACCAGCGCAAGCCTACTGACGCAGCGAATTGACCAACTGAAGGAGATAGCCGTTCCGTGGCTAAAGCGCGTCGCGATCTTTCAGATTCGCTCCTCGCGCTTTAGGTCCTTGTTTTTAGGCATGTCGTTGTCGCGAAATCGCTGCTCGTTTTTGCGCGACATGCTCTGGAGAATGATGCCGAAAAGAGTGAGCGGTTTTCGGACGACATCATGCTCTAACTATATAATGCAGAACAGGATTCAGATTTTAGGCCGACCCGGCCTAAAATCATCCTGTTCTAAGCTGAGACCGGTTTCCGGGTCGAAGAGATGCATTGCCTCCTCGTCGAAATAGAGGGTGAGCTTTTCGCAGTCGCGGATCGGTGTGCGTGGCGGCAGGCAGGCCATCAGGCGTTGGTTTCCGGCAAGGGCGGTGACGACGAGTTCCGGGCCGGTCAGCTCTGCGACCTCAAGAGTTGCCTCGATCGACGGGCCAGTGTCGTCCGTGCGAAGTGCCTCGGGACGGATGCCGAGGATAAGGTCGCGGCCATTGCCGGCCGTCTCACGGAAACGAGCGGGCAGGGGCAGGATCGCATCGGAGCCTGAAAGCGCCAGCCGGCCGTCCCGCGCCGTTGCCTTCAGCAGGTTCATCGGCGGCGCGCCGACGAAGGTCGCGACATAGAGCGTTGCGGGATGGTTGTAGATCTCCTCCGGCGTGCCCAACTGCTCGATGCGGCCGTCGCGCATGACGGCGATGCGGCTTGCAAGGGTCATCGCCTCGATCTGGTCATGGGTGACGTAGACGACCGTGGTCTTCAGCATCTGATGCAGCCGCTTGATCTCGGTGCGCATCTCCATGCGCAACTTGGCGTCAAGGTTGGAGAGCGGCTCGTCGAAGAGGAATACCTCAGGTTTGCGCACCAGCGCGCGGCCGATGGCGACGCGCTGGCGCTGACCGCCGGAAAGCTGGCTCGGCTTGCGGTCGAGGAGGTTTTCGATCTGCAGGAGCTTTGCAGCATCGTGTACGGCCCTGTCGCGCTCCTGCGCCGGCACCTTGCGCATTTCCAGGCCGAAGCCGATGTTCCGGTGCACCGTCAGATTGGGATAAAGCGCGTAGGATTGAAAGACCATGGCGATGTCGCGGTCCTTCGGATGCACGCCGAGTACCGAGCGGCCGCCGATCCTGACATCGCCGCTCGTCGCCTCGGCAAGGCCGGCGATGATGTTCAGCAGGGTGGACTTGCCGCAGCCGGAGGAGCCGAGCAGCACCAGGAACTCGCCGCTTTCCAACGAGATGTCGATGCCTTTCAGCGTCTCGACGTCGCCATAGGTCTTGCGGATGTTTTGAATTTCGAGCGCGCTCATCGCACGGGCTCCTGAAGAGATGTCGGGCCGCCATAGTTGCGGGGAAGAGTCGATATGGCGCGCGAGGCAACCTCGGTTCCCGCCATCAGGCAGGAAACCAGCGGCTCACCGCTTGCGAGCGCGGCGAGAAAGGCGGCGTTGAAGACATCGCCGGCGCCGATCGTATCGACGACTTCGACAACGGGTGCTGCCACCGAAACCAAGCTGCCGTCCGGCCCGATCGCGAGAGCGCCGTCCGGGCCGCGTTTGACGACGACGATCGCACCCGCGGGCATATGTGATTTGATGTGACGCGCGGCCTCGATCGGATCGGCGATGCCGGCAAGCGTCGTCGATTCGACTTCGTTCAGCAGCGCGATGCCGCAGCGGGAGAGCCAGGCGCGCGTCGCTGCGCAATTCTCGTCTGTCCAGCCGTCGAGCGGCCAGCCGGTGTCGAGCGCGACGATGATGTCATGGCTGTCGGTCCAATCGAAGAAGGCGTCATATTCCGCCGTCAAATCGTCGGTCAGGAACGAGCCGCAGAGAAGGGAGTAACCGCCGGCGAGGCGTGCGCTGTCGAGGACCGCGAAGACATCTGCCAGGCTGAAACGCGGCAGGTGGCCCCTCGTCGTGAAGAAGGTGCGCTCGCCGTCCGGATGGGTGATGCCGACGGAGAGCGTCGTTTTCTCAGGACGTACCGGCCACTTGTCGGAACGGTGGCCGAAGGCTTCGCTCAGCCAGCGACCGAACTGATCACTGCCGATATTGGCGGCGATCTCGAATTCGACGCCGAGCGCTTGCCAGGCGAGCGCGCTGTTGCCGGCGGCCCCGCCGACGCGCAACTCGTCATGGTCGACGATGATTTCCGTCCCGGCCTTCGGCCAGGGCGCGGCCGGGCCAAGGATCAGGTCGACATTGACGTTGCCGATGACTGCAAGCGGCCGCATTCATTCGCTCCGGGTGATTTTGGTGGATCGAACCGGCGTTCCCGCATTCTCCACGCGGGCATCGGCAAAGGCGATCATCAGCCGCTGGGCGACCGGCAGCATGGCGAAGATCGCGGCAAGACCGGTTGCAGGCGCAAAGCGGATCGTCACCGCGCCAGCGACCGGCGCTTCGCTGGACGCGTCGAACAGGATGACGGAGGCGCCGGTCTCGACGGCGGATATCGCCATTGCCGTCACCAGGCCGGCCGTCTCTTCCAAGCCGCGGAACAGCACGACGCCGATCTCCGGCCCCAGCATCTCCATCGGCCCATGGCGCAGCTGGCCGCCTTCGAGCGAGAAGCAGGGACGGCGCGACAGCTCGGTCAATCCGAGTGCCAGCGCCTCGGCGACACCCTGCAGCCGGCGGCCTGACGTGACGACGGTCGCGACGTTTTCGAGTGCCGAGAGGGCGGCGGCGATGTCACGGTCTTCCGGCGCCTTGAGGGCGGTAAGTGCGGCGCTGGGATCTTCGCCGAGGGCGGAAAGGATTGCCAGATGCAGGGCGAAGGTCACCGTCAGGCTGCGGGTCGCGGCGAAGGCTAGCTCGGTGCCGCCGCTACCCACCAGCGACGGGGCGGTTCTTGCGAGGAAGGAGCCACCTTCGAGCGTCAGGCCGAAAGTCTCTTCCGTGCCGCCGGTCTCGTTGAACCAACGCACGACTTCGGCGCTTTCGCCCGATTGCGAGGTAACGAAGATCGTCCTGCCGGTGATCGGCAGCGGCTGGCCGAGCTGTTCGGACAGCGGCAAGGCGACGGCGTCGATGCCGAGGGCCCGGTAGAGTGGCTCAACGGCGCGGTTGACGGCATGCGAGCCGCCCATGCCGATGAGCAGCAGCCGGCCGGTCTTCTTCAGCGAGGCGGCGGCCCTCGCCGCCATCGGCTGGGCCGCTTCATAGGAGACGATCGCATCGGCATGCTGGCGCGCCATTTCGCGATCGATCGCGGCAAGTCCGGCCGGCCGGGGTCTTTCTGATGTCATGTTCATCCCTTGACGCCGCCGCTGGTGAGCCCCGAAATCAGGGCGCGTTGCATGACGAGACCGATCAGCACCGGGGGCAGGGCGGCGAGCACCCCTGCCGTCGCGATCAATCCGTAATCGGAAACGCGGCCGCCGGCGAGATCGGCAATGGCGACGGTCAGCGTCTTGGCGCGCTGGTCCGAAGTGAAGAGCAGCGCGTAGAAGAATTCATCCCACGCAAGCAGGAAGGCAAAGAGGCTTGACGTCGCCACCACGGGGGCGGCCAGCGGCAGCGTGATGATCCGCAGCGTCTGGAAGAGACCGGCGCCGTCGATCATCGCGGCGGATTCGATCTCGCGCGGGATGGAATCGAAGCCGGATTTCATCAGCCAGGTGGTGAAAGGCGCAAGGATGGTGAGATAGACGAGGGCGAGGCCGAAGACGTTGTTCAGCATGCCGAGATGGGAAAGCCCCATATAGAGCGGCACGGCGAGCGCCACCGGCGGCAGCATGTAGGTGGCGATCACCATCGACAGCGACCAGCCGATGGACGGCGTGCGTGATACTGCCCAGCCGGCCGGAATGGCCAGCGCAATGGCGGCGATCGTCGCCATGCCCGCCACCTCGATGCTGTTTCGCAGCGACGAGGTGAAGGCGTCGCCGGCGCTGTTTTCGAGCGTCGAGAGCAGCACGCCGTAGCGCGAGAAATCCGCCGTCTGCGGCCACCAGCGCAGCGGCTTTGCCGCAAGGTCGGCGGCCGGCGAGATGCTCATGATGAACAGCCAAAGGATCGGCGCCAGGATGACGGCGGCAAGCAGCAGCGCGCAGAGGTGGATGAAGGCGGAAAAGAGCGTGCTCCGGCGTTCCATCAGGCAGCACTCCCGGCCGTCTTGCGCACCAGAGCGGCGTAGCTGGCGGCCAGCAGCGTCACCAGCAGCGTGACAATCAATGCCAGTGAGGCGCCCGAGCCTGCCCGCTGGAAGGAAAAGGCTTCCTGATAGACCAGGATCGACAGCGTGCGCGTGCTGTTGGCCGGGCCGCCGCGGGTCATGACCCAGATGATATCGAACACTTTGAAGGCCTCGATCGTGCGCAGCACCAGGGCCACCATCAATGGACCGGCGAGATAGGGCAGGATGACGAAGCGGAAGCGGGCGAAAGCGCCGGCGCCGTCGACCAGCGAGGCGGCGGTGATGTCGCGCGGCACGGCCTGGAGTGCGGCCAGCGCGATCAGCGCCACCAGCGGGAAATTCTTCCAGCAATCGGCGACGATGAGGGCCGCCAGCGCCGTGCCCGGTTCGCCGAGCCAGGAGCGGTAAGCCTCCAGCAGGCCGAGTTGAGTCAGCGCGGCGTTCAGTGCGCCGTATTCCGGA
This sequence comes from Rhizobium acaciae, assembly GCF_025941625.1. NCBI lineage: Bacteria > Pseudomonadati > Pseudomonadota > Alphaproteobacteria > Hyphomicrobiales > Rhizobiaceae > Rhizobium > Rhizobium acaciae. The sequence continues at coordinate 350,894 of NZ_JAPCZO010000004.1, read as the reverse complement.
TTGTAGATCAGCCGCCAGAGCGTGGCGTTCACAACGGTCGGCAGCGCCCAGGGCAGGATCATCAGAGCGCGAAGCGCGGTGCGGCCGCGAAACTGCTGGTTCAGCAGCAGGGCTGCCAAAACGCCGATTACCATTTCGGCGGCGACCGAGATGATCGCGAACCATGCGGTGGTAACAAGCGTGCGCTGGAAATTCGAGCCGGAGATCATCTTCACGTAATTGTCGATGCCGACGAAGTTTCCTTCCGTGCCGACGAGCTTGGCATCGGTGAAGGAGAGGCCGACGGTATCGATCAGAGGCCAGCCAATGACTGATATCATGACCACGAGAAGCGGCAGCATCAAAAGCCACGCGCGGGTTGTCAGCCAAGTGCCCGACATCAAGGCGACCCTTCTTCCTTATAGGTGTTCGAGACCGGGCGACGGCAGGCGCCGCCCGGGTCTTCATGCTTGATCAGAGGCCGCTATTGTCGGCGGCCGACTTCAGCGCGTCCTCGGGAGAGGACTGGCCGAGCAGCGATTCCTGGATCGCCTGCTGCAGCGCGGTCGAGAGCTCCTGATATTTCGGCGTCGTCGGACGCGGATACATCGCGGCAAGGCCGATCTTGGCGGCGGAGATCAGCTCTTCCTGGCCCTTGGTGACATCAGGGTCCTCATAGGACGACGCCCAGATCGGCAAGCTGAGCTTGGCATAGGCATTCTGCGTCGCCTGCGAGGTCATGAAGGTGATGTATTTCCAGGCCTCCTCGGGATGCTGGCTGGCCGAGGTGATGCCGAGGCCCATCGAGCCGTTGACGGCCGAAGCCTCGCTCTTGCCGGCAATACCCGGCGCCGCCACGACGCCGACCTTGCCCGCGACCTTGCTGTCCTTCGGATTGTTGGCCATGTTGTACATGTAGGTCCAGTTCAGCGCGAAGGCGGCATCGCCGTTTTCGAAGACCTTGCGGACGTCCTCTTCCAGGAATTCCTTGGAGTTCGGATTGGTGAGGCCCGAGGAATAGCTGGAAACCATGTATTTCAACGCATCGAGGCCGCCGCCGGTCTGGAAGGCCGGCTTGCCGTCTTTCAGGAAATCGCCGCCATAGGCGCTGACGAGCGTGGTGTAATCGCAGATCGCGGCTTCGGCCTGCGACCAGCTCCAGGCGATCGGGGTGGCGAGCAGGCCCTTGTCCTTGATCGTCTTTGCCTGCTCGGTCAGCTCGTCCCAGGTCTTGGGTGGAGCCTTGATGCCGGCCTTTTCGAGGATTTCCTTGTTATAGAACAGATATTTAGTGTCGAGGATCCACGGCATGCCGTAATATTTGCCGTCATATTGCACGGTGGTCCAGGCACCCGGCAGCACGCCCTTCTTCATCTCGTCGGTGACGCGCGAGGAGACGTCGACCAGCACCTTGTTGGTGGCGTATTCGGCCGGCCAGATGACGTCGAAGAGGACGACGTCATAACCACTGCCGGAACCCTGCGCCAGCACCGTCTTGTCGTGCAGGCCTTCATAGGGAACGAATTCGAGATTGACCTTGATATCGGGGTTCGCCTTGGCGAAGGCGTCGGTCATGGCGCGCACATCGGCCTCGCTATAGGCGGCCTGCGCCATGAAGAGCGCGTTCAGCGTCGTTTCGGCGAAAGCGTGCGGCGCAAGGGATGCGCCGATCAAGGCCGCACCCAGAAGCGTCTTGTTAAAGGATTTCAGCATTGCAGCCTCCAGTTTTTGACAATTACGCATTGCCGAGGGCGGTCCTCCGCCATCGGTGTTCGAGAGGGCACGCGCGGAAAGCGTGCCGGTTCGTCGTCTCGGAGCGTCGTCGGAGCCGTTGCCCAGCTCCTGCGTTCCCTGGAACTCTCCGGTTCCTCATTAAGTCAAGTGTCTTGACTTATTACTTCTTCAACATTCTATTGGAGTCAAGAGGGAATTGCACATGAATGACAATCGCCCGATCCGGGCCAAGAGCGGCACCAATCACGAAGGCACCAGCGCGCATAACCGGCGCGTGATGATCGATGCCCTGAGAATCAACGGTGCGCTTTCACGCGCCGATCTGGCACGGGCGACGCGGCTGACCAAGCAGACGGTGTCCAATATCATCGAGGAACTCGAGCGCGACGGTCTCGTCAGTTCGCAAGAGGCGGTGAGGAGGGGCAGGGGGCAGCCGTCGACACCTTATTGTCTCGTGCCCGAAGGCGCCTTTGCGATCGGCCTGCAGATCGACCGGCATGTGACGCGGGCGGTCGCCGTCGATCTCGTCGGCAGCGTTCTCGTGCGTGATGAGGCCGGCCTCCCGCCCGGAGGTCCGTCGAACGGGACGAAGGTCATCCTCGATCTCGTCGCCGGCATACGCTCAAAGCTTGCTGGGATCGTCCAACAGTCGGAAAAGCGGCTGGTCGGCCTCGGCGCCGCCATGCCCGGGCCCTTCGGTGTCGCCGGCAGCGGTGACGATCCGTGGATGATGGAGGCCTGGCAGAAATTTCCGCTGCTCGAAACGCTGGCCGCCGGCACTGGGCTCGATGTCGGCCTGCAGAACGACGCGGCCGCGGCCGCCACCGCCGAGCGCATGGTGGGCGCCGCCCACGGCCTCGACCATGCGGTCTGCCTCTTCGTCGGCTACGGCATCGGCGCCGGCCTCATTCTGAACGGCGAGCTCTATCGCGGCACCAATGGCAATGCCGGCGAGATCGGCATGGCACTGCTGTTTGCCGACGGCAAATCGACGCCGCTCGAACATCGCGCCTCGCTCGCCTCTCTCTATCGGCATCTGTCGGTCGATCCCGCCGATCCCGGCCTTTATGCACGGATCAACGACCTTGCATTGCGGGGCGATCAAAGCATCGACGCCTGGGTCGAAGCAGCGGCAGTGGACCTGCGCTGGAGCATCCATCTCATCGAGACGCTGTTCGATCCGCAGACGGTGATCCTCTGCGGCAGCGCGCCGGAAGCGCTGGTGAACAGGTTGATTGCGGCAATCGGCCCGTTGCTGCCTTCGATCGCCGAACGTCGTGGCCGGACGCTGCCGCGCCTGCAGCCCGGCATGGCCGATCCCTGGTCTGTGGCGCTCGGGGCTGCCGCGGGACCGATCAGCCGTGCATTCGACCCGCGGTTTGCTGCAATTTTGAAGGATTCCCTTTGATTTTGAGGCTGAAACCGAGCGTTGCACAGCAGTGCAACGGCAAAATGCGGCTGTTTTTGCAAGTTTCATTCCAGCTGGACGCACGAATAAAGGCGCTTTCTTCCAATATAATTCAACATTAAACGCCTTCTAAAATTGTGTTTATTTTAATGTAGATATATAGTATTTCAAATACATTTGAGAGCACCGCTAAGTTCCTCTAAATATTTCTCGAAATGTTACGAATAATGATTGTATGACTGTTTTGTGACAACTAGAATTGGAACATTTCATGTCATGTAATATTCATTGGCGGCGGCAATTTGAACCAGCTAATAGGGCGTGCGCTGAAAGTGCGCGTCCTTTTACGTTCGAGGTTCTCATGCAAGCCAAGCTTCTCGGCGCCGTTGGCGCCCTTCTCGCTACAGCGTTTCTTGCTGGTCCCGCTGCCGCCGCCGATAAGACCAAAATTGACTTCTGGTTCGGCAATTCCGGTGACATCGCAAAGCGTGTCCAGGAGCAGTGCGATCGCTTCAACCAGTCGCAGGCCGACTACGAAGTCGTCTGCACCAGCCAGGGCAGCTACGACGCGTCCCTGCAGAACACCATCGCTGCCTTCCGCGCCGGCAAGCAGCCGACCATCGCCCAGGTCTCCGACGCCGGCACCCTCGACATCATGCTCTCCGGCGCCTACTACCCGGCCAACAAGCTGATGACCGACATGGGCTACACCGTCGACTGGAAGGACTACTTCTCCGGTATCTCCGGTTACTACGCGACATCGAAGGGCGAGATGTACTCCTTCCCCTTCAACTCCTCGACCGCTCTTCTCTACTGGAACAAGGACGCCTTCGCCAAGATCGGCAAGGATCATGCTCCGGCGACCTGGAAGGAAGCAGGCGAGGACCTCAAGGCTCTGAAGGATGCAGGCTATGCTTGCCCGCTCGGCTTTGACATCTCCAACAACGAAGTCTGGCAGTACATCGAGCAGTTCGAAGCCGTCAACGGCGAAGCGATCGCCACGAAGAAGAACGGCTTTGAAGGTCTCGACGCCGAGCTGGTGTTCAACAAGAACCCGCTTCTCGTCAGCTACATCAAGGACCTCAAGTCCTGGTACGACGACAAGCTGGTCGTCATCAAGAATAAGGCTGTCGGCCAGACCTTCGTCGAAGCCTTTGCCGCTGGCGATTGCCAGGTCATCCTGACCTCCGTCGGCGACCACGGCAACGTTGGCCGCACCGCCAAGCAAGGCATGAACTGGGACGTTGCCATGCTCCCGACCTACGGCGACGCAACCCGTCACAGCTCTTATGTCGGCGGCGCTTCGCTCTGGGTTCTGCAGGGTCACTCCGACGCCGAATACAAGGCTGCTGCCGCCTTCTTCAACTTCATCGCAAAGCCGGAAGAAGCTCTTACCTGGTCGACCGTTACCGGCTACATCCCGGTTCGCAACTCCGGTTTCGAATATCTGAATAAGCAGGGCTTCTATGGCAAGGCGCCTTATGCCGGCCGCGAACTCGCCATTCAGAGCCTGACCGCTTCGCCGGCTGGCGACGCGGCTCCGCAGGGCATCCGCCTCGGTGGCCTGCTGCAGGTCCGCACCGAAATCGCCAATGGTCTGCAGGCAATCTTCGTCAACAATGCCGATGTCCAGGCTTCGCTCGACAGTGCTGCCGAACGCGGCAATACGCTCCTGCGTCGCTTCCAGCAGACCTACAAGAACGTTCAGCTCCCCTGATCGGCTGATATGAGCCGCACCCGGCCCGCATTTTGCGCGCCGGGTGCGTCTTTGTAAGTTCTTTAGTCGGCCGCGGATGCGAGCTCGCCGCCCGCGCCTGAAGCGCGCCGCAATCTTTCAGGTTCGCTCCTGGCGCTTTAGATCTATATTTTTACGCATCTCGCTACAGCAAAACTGCTGCACAGTTTTGCGCGACATGCTTTAAACCAAACCAGGACGAAAACGGCCACTCATGGAAAAGCGCGTCACTTTCTCCTCGACGACGATCGGACTGCTCTTCGCATTTCCGATGCTGTTGCTGATCTTCGTCTTCTTCTACTGGCCGAGCGCGCAGGCGCTCTATTGGGCGTTCACGCTCGAGCAGCCATGGGGCGGCGGTAATGCCTGGGTCGGTTTCGACAATTTCAGACAGTTGCTCACCGATCCTGTTTATTGGGACTCGATCACCCGCAGCATGATCTTCGGCTTCAGCTCGACGGCCATCGCCATGGGGCTGGCGCTGATCCTGGCGCTTTTGACGGATCGTGAACTGCGCGGCCACAAAGTCTACCGGTCGGTCTTCATCTGGCCTTACGCAATTGCCGCCCCCGCTCTCGGCCTCGCCTTCCGCTTCATCCTGGCACCGGAGGCCGGCCTTCTGTCTGTTATCAACCACGTCTGGCCCGGCCTCTGGAACCCCGCGCTCGACGGCAAGGACGCGATGATCGCGGTCGTCGTCGCCTTCTCCTGGAAATATATCGGCTACAACTTCATCTTCTTCCTCTCAGCGCTGCAAGGCATTCCGCGCTCGCTGATCGAGGCCGCCGCAATGGACGGTTCGGGGCCGATGCGCCGGATCTGGGATATCCAGCTGCCCCTGCTGACGCCGACGCTGTTCTTCCTGCTCGTCATCAACATCACCGAGAGTTTCCAGGATTCCTTCGGTATCGTCGACGTCATGACGCAGGGCGGCCCGGCGCGCGCCACCGAGCTCATGGTCTACAAGATCTATTTCGACGGCTTCAGAGGTCTCGACTATTCGGGCGCCGCAGCGCAGTCCATCATCCTGATGGTGCTCGTTGTCCTGCTCACCATCTTCCAGTTCCGCTTCATCGAGCGGCGCGTGCATTACAAGTGAGGTCGCGGACATGATCGAACGCACGCCGATATTCAACTTCATCTGCTATACGCTTCTCGCGCTCGGCATGGTGATCGCGCTTCTGCCTTTCGCCATCGTCATCATCGCCTCGACGCTTGATCTGGAGACGGTCAATCGCGTGCCGCTGCCGCTGGTTCCAGGCTCGCATTTCTGGGAAAACGCGCAGACCGCCTGGGTTCGCGCCGATCTCGGCAACAAGCTGTTCCACAGCATCATCTTCGCCGCAACCGTCGGCGCCGGCAAGGTCATGCTGTCTTCCATGGCAGCCTTCTCGATCGTCTACTTCCGCTTCCGCGGCCGGTATGTGATTTTCTGGATCATCTTCATAACGCTGATGCTACCGCTGGAAGTCCGCATCGTGCCGACCTATTCGATTGCGGCCAACGCGCTGCAGCCTTTCCAGACGATCCTCGACGTCACCGGCATAAGCTGGCTCGTCGCGCAGATCACCGGCGTCCAGATCAAGCTCGAATGGGGCCTGTTGAATTCCTATCCCGGTCTCGTTCTGCCGCTGGTCGCAACCGCGACCGGCACCTTCCTATACCGGCAGTTCTACCTGACGGTTCCCGACGAACTGGCCGAGGCCTCGAAGATGGACGGATCGGGCCCGGTCCGGTTCTTCTGGGATATTCTGCTGCCGCTCTCGCGGCCAAATATGATTGCGCTCTTCACCATCATGTTCGTCTGGGCCTGGAACCAGTATCTCTGGCCGCTGCTGATCACCACCGATCCGAATTTCGGCATCGCCGTGACGCAGCTCAAAACCCTCATCCCGTCCGAATTCGGCCTGCCCGACTGGAACGTCGCCATGGCCGGAACCCTGATCATCATGTCGCCGCCATTGATCCTCGTCATTCTGATGCAGCGCTGGTTCGTACGCGGCCTTATCTCCACCGAGAAGTGAAGGAGTATTTCCCTTGGCACCGATCTCCATTCGTGGCGTGAAGAAAAACTACGGCAAGATCCCCGTCGTTCACGGCGTCGATCTCGACATCCAGTCGGGCGAGTTCATCGTCATCCTCGGCCCGTCCGGCTGCGGCAAGTCCACGCTGCTGCGCATGATCGCCGGCCTCGAGGAAATCACCGGCGGTGAAATCGCCATTGACGGCCGCGTCGTCAACCAGTTGGAGCCGCGCGAGCGCGGCTGTGCCATGGTCTTCCAGAACTATGCGCTTTATCCGCATATGAGTGTTGCCGAGAATATCGGCTACGCATTGAAAGTGGCCGGCGTCTCGAAGGCGGAGCGTCAGCAGCGCATCGGCGAGGTCGCCAAGGCGCTCAGCCTCGAACCCTTCCTCGAGCGAAGGCCCGCCGCTCTTTCGGGCGGTCAACGCCAGCGCGTCGCCATGGGCCGCGCGATGATCCGCGAGCCAAAGGTGTTTCTCTTCGACGAGCCGCTGTCGAACCTCGACGCCAAGCTGCGTATCGCCATGCGCGCCGAAATCCGCCGCCTGCACCGCCGCCTCGGCGCCACTTCGATCTTCGTCACGCATGACCAGACCGAGGCGATGACGCTGGCCGACCGGCTGGTGGTGATGAACGGCGGCAGGGTGGAGCAGGTCGGCACGCCCGAAGAGGTCTATCATCATCCGGTTTCGCGCTTCGTCGCGGGCTTCGTCGGCACGCCGGCGATGAACCTGCTCGAGGGTACGATCAATGACGAGGGCGTCTTCGTCTACGATCAAAGCCGCAAGGTCGCACTGCCGCGCGAGCGCGCCGCCCCGCTGAAAGGCAAACGCGTCGTGCTCGGCATGCGCGCCGAGGCTGCCCGGCTGGTGGCCCCGGATGCGCCGGGCGCCCTCACCGCAACGGCCGATTTCATCGAAGAACTCGGCGCAAGCCGCGTTGTCCACGCCGATTTCGATGGGCTGCCCTTTGCCGTGGCGCTGACTGAGGCCGTGAAGGTGAAGTCGGGCGATCCGATCGGCATCGCGATCGATTACGACCAGATCCACCTCTATGCCGCCGATACCGGCCGGATCATAGAGAACCCCGTTATGAACAGCGCAGGCGCCGTCCACGCCTAAAGCGTCTGCGATGATCCTTAGAGAGCGTTCGGCGGCTGAGGATGTCAGCCGCTTGCTCGAAGGTGAATTGCTCTATCGGTGGATCGGGTCGATCCACGCGACGTCCTCTGGCTTTTCGACCGGCTCGATATCGAGGTTGACGACGACCGGTTCCTGGGCTGAGCGGACGAGCACGCATTCCAGCGTCTCGTCGCGGCTGGCGTTGATCTCCTGATGCGGCACATAGGGTGGAACATAGATGAAGTCACCTGGGCCGGCCTCGGCGGTATATTCCAGATGCTCGCCCCAGCGCATGCGGGCCTTTCCCTTGACCACGTAGATGATGCTTTCGAGATCGCCGTGGTGATGTGCACCGGTCTTGGCGTTGGCATGGATCGTCACCGTGCCGGCCCAGATCTTCTCGGCTCCGGCGCGCGCATTGTTGATCGCGGTCGCGCGGTTCATGCCCGGCGTTTGTGCGGTGTTCGGATCGAGCGAATTGCCGGGAATGACCTTGACGCCATGTTCCCGCCAGTCGACATGGTGATGCTCGTGGTCGTCGCTCATGCCTTATCTCCGCTTTCGATGTGGTCAGTCTAGGCTCGAGCCGGGCGGTGGCCAAGCGGATTTGCCGCGCGCGGCCACACGACATCTCGGCACCGATAGCTTCTGTGCGCCTAAGGAAAGAACGGACCCGATGAGCCACCTCCCGCAGATCGACTATGACACCGCTTCGGAAGAGGTTCGTGCGGCGCATGACGAGGAAGTCAGGCTACGCGGGCGGATGACCAACATGAAGCGGACGCTGCTGCATTCGCCCGCCGCCCACCGCATCTATGCCGAATGGTTCACGCTGCGGGCGGAGCTCGATCCTGCTGTCAGCGACCGGGCGATCTGGATCTTCTCGCATGCGATCTCGAAGGCGGCGAAATCGAAAATCGCCATCACCTTCTTTCGCCGGGCGCTGATCAACAAGGGTTTCAATCCCGATGCGCTGGAGCTTTCCGACGAGGAAGCGCTGCTCGACGCCTTCGGCAAGGCGGTCGTCGCCGATTCCAACGCTGTTCCCGCCGAACTCTGGGCGAAGCTGAAAGAGCGCTACGAGACCAAGGTGCTCGTCGATCTCGTCGCCTTTGCCGGCATCATGCTGGCGACCGCCGTCTTCAACAATGTCGTCGAGGTCGACTTCGACCCCGAGCTTGAAGCCTTTGCCGAAGGCGCCAGTTCATCCGCATCCTGAAGTTTCAGCTGTCGAGCGGCAGGATCAGCACATCGCGCGGCGGCACCTCGATGCCACTATTGCCGATATGGTCGATCGGCCAGACTGCCTGGCTTTGCGCAAGCGTTCCTCGGGCGAGCGTCACCTCGGTCTTCTGCGCCGTTCTCGTTGGATTGACGAGCCAGAGGAAGCTGCCCTTTTCTCCCTCGTGGATACGGGCGAAGAGTGCGGTATTCGATAGCGTCACATGGCGTTTCTTCCCGCTCCATCTCAATAGTTCAGCGAAGAAAGCGCGGTTCGCCTTCCCTTGCGTGCGGTAACAGGCAACGGAAGGATTGGTGCCGATCAGCAGCGTGCGGCCCTTGCCATAGGCATTTTCGACGACGGCAAGACGGCCGTCGGTGAAGTGGCCGCGTCCCGTTCCGCCGGTCAGCCGATAAGACTGCAGGAAGCCGCCACCATCGACCGCGGCGCCGTCGAGATCGAAATGGATGCGGTCGCCGATATCGGGCATGAATTCGACTTCCTCCTCGCGCGCGCCGAAGACCTCGTCGAGGCCCATGTTCGGCTGCACGGTGCCGACATGGCCGCGATCGCCGAAATAGCCGGGGCATGCCTCGGCAATCAGCGTGCCGCCGTTTTCGACCCAGGCTTTCAGGCGTTTCGCCTGTTCCGATGTGAACATGATCGGATAGGGGAAATAGAGGAAATCATAGGCTGCGATATCGTCGATATGCACCCAGTCCGGCTGCACGCCATTTTCGAGGAAGGCACGATAGGCGCCCCACATGGCTTCGGGATAGGGCTTTTCCTTGCGGTCGTGGTTCAGGAGGTAATCGAACTCCTGCGTTTCGCGAACGACAAGGATGCCGACCTCGCCGCGCACGGGCTTTGCCTCCCAGAGGGGGCCTTGCGCCTTGTCGTTTGCCCATTTCGCCATGGCGCTTGCCATGTCGGAGCGCGGCGTGCGCGAGCCGTCCATGCCGTAGGAGCCGAAAGCGCCGAAGAGCGGGCCATCGAGCAGCGGGCGCCAGCGCAGATTGATCACGCCGCGGGCGCCGCCGGCAAGCGAGGTCATGCTCCAGAGGCGGATATCCTCGGGCTCGGCGATGCGGCCATCCTCCTTGTCGCGGCCGATCACCTGCGGCTGCAGCCAGAGCGGGCCGCCCTGGCGCTCGGCGTGCCAGAACGGCTTGCCGCGGGCGGCAGCGCGGTTGATGTCGACGCCGTACCAGTTCTTCCAGGCTTCCGACCCCTTGCGGGCCTGGATCCAGGTGAAGCCGTAAACCTCGACCTTGGAGGCGGCGAGCCAGTCGTCGCAGCCGTTGGCCGCCATGTTGGGAATTGCGCCGGATATGCCGTGGGCAACGATGGTGTTCTTCTGGTCGACGGCGCGGATGGTGTCGATGCGCCATTGCATTTGGTCGTAGAAATTGTCGCGCTTGAACTGCAGCCAATCGATACATTCGGGGTAGGGCGCCATGTGCACCGGCGGCTCGATATCGTCCCATTCGGCATAGCTGTAGCGGTACCAGGCTTTCGCCAAGACCTTCAGGCTGCCGTACTTCTTCTCCAGCCATTTGCGAAAGGCTGATTTGGCATAGGGGCTGTAATCGACATCGGCGGAATAGTTGCACTCGTTCCAGACGTCATAGCCATAGATCGCCGGATGATCCTTGTAGCGGGTGGCGAGCGCGGTCAGGAATTTTCCCGCCGCTTCCTTCACTTCGGGGCAGTTCAGCGTCAGGGCGCCGGCGCCGCCACCATTGTTGGAGAAGCCGCCGGTCGCCGACGAGACGCCCATATAGGAACCGAGTTTGGTGCCGTCGGCATTGACCTGCAGCGCATGAGCATATTTGCGCACTGCCCAGTCCGGCACGGCATGGATCAATTCGGCGATGACGGTCTTGATGCCGTTTGCAGCGGCAAGGTCCATCTGACGGTCGTATTCCTCCCAATCGTAGACGCCGGGGGCGGTTTCGATCGCGCTCCACATGAACCAGTGGCGGAAGATGTTGAGGCCGTCCTGCCCGGCGGTGGCGTAGTCGCGTTCCCAATCTTCGCGGGGCGGGTTGGACTTGCGGAAATAGACGGCGCCGTAGGGCAGCTGGATATCTTTGTTGAGCATTTTCCTGTCCTTCTCTATCGATGACCGGACATGGCTTCGCCGTCCGGAAAGAAGGCTCCGGCAGTCGGCAATCGAAGATGTCGTCCGGTTGTTCTAAAAAGCGTTGATCTAGCGCGGCCCTCCGGCGAGGAGTTCCAGGGTGCGGATGAGGGCGGAATGGTCGCGTTCGCCGTCGCCATTGGCGATCGCGGCATTCATCAGCTGCTGCGTGGCGGCCGTGTTCGGCAGCGACAGATCGAGTGCGCGGGCGGCATCGACGGCAAGCGTCATGTCCTTGCGGTGCAAGCGGATGCGGAAGCCGGGCTCGAAGGTCTCCTTGACCATGCGCTCGCCATGCACTTCGAGGATGCGCGAGGAGGCAAAGCCGCCCATCAGCGCGGTGCGCACCTTGGCCGGATCGGCGCCGGCACGCTTGGCAAACAGCAGCGCTTCGGCAACCGCCTCGATCGTTAGACCGACGATGATCTGGTTGGCGACCTTCGCCGTCTGGCCGTCGCCGCTACCGCCGACATGGGTGATGTTCTTGCCCATCTTCTCGAAAAGCGGTTTGGCGCGTTCGAAAGCCTGCTCCTTGCCGCCGACCATGATCGTCAGCGAGGCGGCCTTGGCGCCGACCTCGCCGCCGGAAACCGGGGCATCGAGATAATCGCAGCCGAGCGCCTCGATGCGTTTGGCGAAAGTCTTGGTGGCGACCGGCGAGATCGAACTCATGTCGATAACAAGCTTGCCCCGGGAAAGGCCGGCGGCGACGCCATCTTCGCCGAACAGCACCGCCTCGACATCTGGTGTATCCGGCAGCATCAGGATGATGATGTCGGAGGCCTCAGTCACGGCCTTGGCGCTGGCGGCGGCTTTGCCGCCCTTGTCGACAAGATGCTGCGAAGCCTCCTTCACGCGGCTCAGATGCAGCGTGTGGCCGGCGTCGATCAGGTGTTCCGTCATCGGGCGGCCCATGACGCCCAGTCCGATAAATCCGATGTTCATGCTGTCCTCGCTGACGTCAGATAGGGTTTCATCCAGCCGAGGCCTTCGCTGGTGCCGGATTTCGGCTTGTACTCGCAGCCGACCCAGCCGTCGTAGCCGAGGCGATCGAGCTCGGAGAGGATGAAACCGTAATTGATCTCGCCGGTGCCGGGTTCGTTGCGGCCGGGATTGTCGGCGATCTGCACATGGGCGATCTTCTCCTTCAGTCTTGTGAAGGTGGGGATCAGGTCGCCCTGCATGATCTGCATGTGGTAGAAATCATACTGGATGTAGAGATTGTCCGAGCCGACCCGGTCGAGAATGCGTTCGGCATCAGCGGTGGTCGACAGGAAGAAGCCGGGAATATCGCGCAGGTTGATCGGCTCGACCAGCAGCTTGACGCCGACGTCGGCACAACGCTTTGCAGCATATTTCAGATTGTCGACCAGCACATTTTCCAGCGTTTGAAGGTCCGCACCCTTCGGCACCAGCCCGGAGATGACATTCACCTGCCGGCAATCGAGCGCTGCGGCATAGTCGAGCGCCTGCGCGATCCCGTTGCGGAACTCCTCTACGCGCTCCGGCAGGCAGGCGATGCCGCGCTCGCCGCCGGCCCAGTCGCCTGATGGCACGTTGAAGAGCGCCTGTTTCAGGCCGCTCGCCTCCAGCGCCTCGGCGACCTTCTCCTTGGGTTCGGCATAGGGGCCGAGATATTCGAGGGCGCCAAAGCCGTCCTCTGCGGCTGCCGTGAAGCGGTCGAGAAAGGGCAGGTCCTGGTAGAGGAAGGAAAGGTTGGCGGAAAATTTCGGCACGGGATCGTCCTTAAATATTGGCAGGCGCGACGAAACGATGCCGGTGCAGCATGCGCTTGTCGCGAGGGTCGGGATTGGGAACGGCGGAGATGAGGCTCTTCGTATAGGCCTCCTCGGGAGCGGTGCAGATCTGTTCGGCCTCGCCGAGTTCGACGATTTTGCCGCGATGCATGACGGCGACGCGATCGCAGAAATAACGCACGACCGAAATGTCGTGCGAGATGAAGATAAAGCTCAGGTTCAACCGTTGACGAATATCGAGCAACAGGTCGAGGATCTGGCTGCGGATCGAGACGTCGAGTGCCGACGTTGCCTCGTCGGCGATGATGATGCGCGGATCGAGTGCAAGGGCGCGGGCGATGCCGATGCGCTGGCGCTGGCCGCCGGAGAAGGCATGCGGATAACGCTCCATGCCCATCGGATCGAGGCCGACCAGGCGCATCAGTTCGGCGACGCGGTCCTCCAGCGCCTTGCCCTTGGCCAGACCGTTGACAACAAGCGGATCGCCGATCACTTCCTTGACGGTCATGCGCGGATTGAGCGAGGCGAAAGGATCCTGGAAGACCAGGCGGACTTCGCGGTGGAAGGTGCGGAGTTCGCGCTTGGTGAGTTTCGTGACGTCGATCTCGCTACCGTCCTTGCCGCGATAGCTGATGCTGCCCGATGTCGGCTCGACGGTGCGCAGGATGAGCCGGCCGAGCGTCGTCTTGCCGGAGCCGCTTTCGCCGACGATGCCGAGGTTTTCGCCGGGATAAAGATCGAAGCTGGCGTCGTCGACGGCGCGCAGCGTATTGGCCTTGCCGTGCCAACCGTAGATCTTGCCGAGATTGCGGACGGACAGGATCGGCTGCGGTGCCTCCGGCGACAGCGCCACGGCGGGCAGCCTGCCTTCGACATGGTGGGTGAGCTTGACCGTCGAGGCCAGCAATTGGCGGGTATAGGGATGCTCGGCGGCGTGGTAGATCGCATCGACCGGTCCGCGCTCGACGATGCGGCCGAAGCGCATGACGGCAACATCATCGGCCACTTCGGCGACGATCCCCATGTCATGGGTGATGAGCAGCATGGCCATGCCGCGTTCGACCTGCAGCCGCTTGATCAGGTCGAGGATTTCGGCCTGGGTGGTGACGTCGAGCGCCGTCGTCGGCTCGTCGGCGATGAGAATATCGGGATTGCCGGCAAGCGCCATGGCGATCATGGCGCGCTGGCGCATGCCGCCGGAGAATTCGAAGGTGTAGCGGTCGGCCATCTTGTCCGGGTTCGGGATCTCGACCTGGCGCAGCAGTTCGACGGTCCTTTCGCGGGCGGCGCGATGATCGAGATTGCTGTGCAGGCGCACCGCCTCGATGATCTGCGAGCCGATGGTGTGCACCGGCGACAGCGAGCTCATCGGCTCCTGGAAGATCAGGCCGATGCGGCGGCCGCGGATGGCGCGCATCGCCCGGTCGGACGGCTTCAAGGCGGCAATGTCGATGACCCCGTTACCCCCGTCGCCATTGCTGAGCAGGATGCGGCCGGAAACGATGCTGCCGGGGCTGTCGACGATCTGCAGCAGCGAGCGGGCGGTGACGCTTTTGCCGGAGCCGCTTTCGCCGACGAGGCAGAGCGTCTGGCCACGCTTCAGCTCGAAGCTGACATTTTCGACGGCGTGCAGGATGTGGGTGCGCAGCCTGAAATCGATCGAGAGGTTTTCGACGGAGAGAACGACGTCTTTTGAAAGATCGGCCATGGTTTCCTCCTCAATTGTCGTAAGGGTCGGCGGCATCGCGCAGGCCGTCGCCGAAGAAATTGAAGGATAGGACGGCGACGACGACTGCGAGCGACGGCCAGATCAGGAGCCACGGCGCGGTAGCGACGGTGCGGATGTTCTGGGCGTCCTGCAGCAGCACGCCCCAGCTGACGACCGGCGGCTTGAGGCCGATGCCGAGGAAGGACAGCGAGGTCTCGGCGACGATCATGGTCGGCACGGCCAGCGTCACGACCGCAAGGATGTGGCTCGTCAGCGACGGCAGGATGTGGCGGAAGATCAGCCGCGCTTCGCTCGATCCGTCGAGCCGGGCGGCGACGACGAAATCCTCGCTGCGCAGTGCCAGGAACCGGCCGCGCACCTCCCGCGCCAGGCTGGTCCAGCCGAGCAGCGAGACGATGATCGTTATGACGAAATAGACATTGACCGGCGACCATGTCAGCGGGATCGCCGCCGCCAGGCCGAGCCATAGCGGGATGGTCGGCATGGCGCTGACGACCTCGATGACGCGCTGGATCAGCGTATCCACCCAGCCGCCGTAGAAGCCGGAGATCGAGCCGAGCACGACGCCCAGGATCAACGACATGGCGACGCCGACGAGGCCGATCGACATGGATACGCGGGTGCCGTAGACGAGGCGCGAGAAGACGTCGCGGCCGAGCCGGTCGGCGCCGAGCAGATACATTGGGTCGTTCTTGTTAAGGGGGCCGATCAGGTGACGGTTCATCGGGATCAGGCCCCAGAGATCGTAGGCCGCGCCTTTGACGAAGAAGCCGATCGGGACGACCTTGGTTTCGTCGACGACGAAGGTGCGGCGCAGCGCCACCTTGTCGATCTCGACCTTGTAGCCCTTCACGTGGAAATTGAACTCCGAGCTGCCGTCCGGTTTTTCGACGAAGAAGCTGAAGCCCTGCGGCGGTGCATAGGTATATTGCGGCCGTGAGGTCATCGGCAAAGCCGGCGCCAGGAATTCGGCGAAGAGGCCAACCAGATAGAGGAAGAGGATGATGGCGCCGGCCACCATCGCCACTTTCTGGCGGACCAGTTTGCCGGCGACCAGCCGCCAGGGGCCGATCGCGGCGGTCGAGACGGTCTTGCCCTGTTTCAGCGGGCTGATCGAGGGACCGTCGGCAACAGTGTGAAGCGGACCAGCATGGGCTCCGAAGGTTTCGTGCGTGCTCATCGCATCCCCCTCAATTGAACCGGATGCGCGGATCGAGCAGCGCCAGCAGCAGATCCGACAGCAGCATGCCGACAAGGGTCAGCGCGCTCAATAGCAGGATGAAGCTGCCGGCGAGATACATGTCCTGCGAGATTAGCGCGCGGAAGAGCAGCGGGCCGGCCGTCGGCAGGTTCAGCACGATAGCGGTAATGGTGACGCCGGAGACAAGATGCGGCAGCACCCAGCCGATCGCCGAAACGAAGGGATTGAGCGCGATTCTGACCGGATATTTGAGGATCACCTTGTATTCCGGCAGTCCCTTGGCGCGAGCGGTGACGACATAGGGCTTGTGCAGCTCGTCGGTCAGGTTGGCGCGCAGGATACGGATCATCGCTGCCGTTCCGGATGCGCCGATGATGATGATCGGTATCCAGAGATGAGCGAGGAAATCGCCGACCTTGGCGAGGCTCCAGGGCGCCTCGGCATATTCCGGCGAAATCAGCCCGCCGACGCTCTGGCCGAGATATTTATAGGCGACGTACATCAGCGTCAGCGCCAGGATGAAGTTCGGTACGGCAAGGCCGATGAAGCCGAGGAAGGTAAAGACATGGTCGCCGATGGAGTGGCGGCGGACAGCGGAATAGATGCCGATCGGCAAAGCCACGATCCAGACGAAGAGCAGGCTCAAGAGCGAGATTACCAGCGTCGAGCCCATGCGCGCCCAAATCAGCCCGGAGACGGGCTGGCCCCACTCGAAGGAGTAGCCGAAGTCGCCGCGGCTGACGATGCCCCAGATCCATTTCAGATATTGGACATAGAAGGGGTCGTCGAAGCCGTAGATTTCCTTCAGCCGCTCGATCTGCGCGGGATCGACGGTCTGGCCGCTGTCGCTCATGGTGGCGATCATCGACGTCAGATAGTCACCCGGCGGCAGCTGGATGATCAGGAACGAGATCAGCGACATGCCGAACAAGGTCGGGATCATGTAGAGCACGCGCTTGAAGATATAGCCAAGCATCGAAACGTTTCTCCTCCCGTCGGGAACGCTGTGACGCGCTTCCCCCGGATCTTCATCCGCCTTCGGCCCTCCAGGCCGAAAGCGCTCCTCCGTCGCATGTCATCTCATTTCCAAGTGAGATGCAGGACCTCCAGCCGATCGATACCAGGTACCTCCACCTGGGCGCGGCCATTCCCGAGGCTGAAGCTTGCGGCGCGGTCGGCAACGACGAGCCAGGCCTTCGCCACCGATCGGCCCTCCGGAATCTCCACCGAAACGGTCTGCGCTGCCAGAGGGTAATTGTCGCGGATCGGGCCTTTCATCATCATCGGGTTGGTGAGGTTGAAGAGGCTGAGCGCCAGACCCTCACCGCTTTCGCGCAACGCCAGATCGATGACGCCCTTGCCCTTGACGGTGACGCGTGGCGTCTTGCCGAGTGCCCAATGGACGGCGTTGGCGATGAGACGGGCGTGGTCGACGGCAAAGACCTCCCAGAAGATCTCGCCGATGTTCCAGGGGATGTAGACCGTGCGTCCGCCCCTGCCGGTTTCGCGGGCGATGACGGCAGCACCTTTCGGGGCCTCGCGCGGGTAGACCTCTTCCATCGGCAGGTCGGGAAAATCGGGGACATAGAGGAAGGGCGTCTTCGAATCGGCCGACGGTTCGGCGTGGATCAGGCGGGTGCCGCCCATGATGCGTTCGGCGCCGTCGAAGCCCCGATTGATCGGGTGATCGCCGGAAAGGGCGACATAGGTGTTCTTGACGATGCCGCGCGGGCCGGAGACGTATCTGGCGCCGAGCACGTCGGCCAGACCGAATTCGTCACGCTTCTTGCCGAATTCGTCACGCAGCGACGTCTCGTAGGAGGCAATGACGCTGCCGCCGCGATCGACATAGGCGCGGATCGCCGCGTTCTGCGCATCCGAAAGGCAGGAGGCGTTGGCGAGAATGATGAGCTTGAAGCGGTCGAGGTTTTCCGCGGTCAGCACCTGGTCCGAGAGCAGCTCGAAGGGCAGGCGGGCTTCGACGAGGGCATGGTAAAGACCGAGATCGTGCTTTTCGGCGGAATGCCGCTCTTCCGGCGCCCAGTGGCGCAGCGTCGTCGAGGGATCGACGACGGCGATTTCGGCGGTCGGCTTCATGCTTTCCAGCACCGGCTCGACGGCTGCCTGCAGGCCGAAGGCGTCGGCGACCGGCTCGACCCAGCGTTTGTCGGGCACGACACCGTTGAACTTGGTGAACCAGGCATAGAGACCGTGGGCGGTGCCGTCATTGATCCAGAGCTGCATCTCCTCACCCGAGGTGACGGCATCCTTCCAGCGATATTCCTCCTCCGGGCCGATCGAGGTGATCAGCACGACCGGGCGGTCGGGGAAGGTGGCGCGAATGCGCTTGCCGTTGCGGCCAGCCGACCAGCCGAGTTCGAGCCCCTTGCGGCCCTGATGGTCGACTACGAGGAAGGGGCAGTGCCTGGCGATGACCGAGAGGTCGAATTCCATCAGCGACGCGCCGCCCATGTTCGGAATGAAGCTCGCATGCGGGCGGATCGCTTTGACGGCATCGTCCCATTGCGCGATCATGTCGGTGAGCACGCGGCGGCGCCATTGCACCCAGGCCTGCCAGGCCGGATCCTCGGCATCGGGCTTCTTCGGCAGAGCATGGCCGGACATGTCTTTGAAGCGGCGGGCGCTGTCTTCGCTATAATCGACGCCGTGGCCCTGCCAGCGATTGGCGAAGACCGCATCGATATCGTATTTGCGGACGATCTCCTTGACCACCTCAGGCATGAAGACGCTGTTGTAGTCGCCATAGGCATTGGTCACCCAGACATCGGGATAGGCCCAGTGGCGGCGCGGCGTGCCGTCGGCATTGATCATCACCCATTCGGGATGGGCTTTGGCGGCATCGTCATGGATCGCATGCGGGTCGACGCGGGCCATGACATGCATGTCGAGCTTGCGGGCGGCATCGACGAGCGCGCCGAAGATATCCTTGTCGCCGAGATACTTGCTCACATAGTGGTAAGGCACTTCGCTCGGATAATAGGCGATATAGCCGCCGGCACTGAGGCAGACTGCGTTCGATTTCGTGCGTTTGAAGACATCGATCCAGAAGGCCGGGTCGTATTTCTCCGGATCGTCTTCCACGAAGGTCAGTTGGGTCCACCGGGTCGCCGTCTTGAACCAGTCCGGCGTCCTCAGCGTGTGGGTATTCTGTTTTCTGGCATCAAGCATCGTCTTCATCCAATCATTGGCAAAAGAAGAGCCTCGGCGCCAACCGGAGGGCCGGCGCCTGGCATGCATCATGGAGAAAAGGCCATCAGGCCTTATAGAACTGCTCCGGCATGGTCGGAGCGGGTGTCGGCCAGCCGAAGGAGTTCGGCATGATCTTCGTGATGTTCTTCATGTTGTTCTTGACGATGCCGTAGCCGTCAGGCGGAAGCGAGATGCCGAAGACATAGAAATTGTCGGCGGCGCCTTGAAGGATCTGCTTCATGACCTCGCGCTGGCCTGATGCGTCGGAAGTCGCCTTCAGCTTGTCGTAGAGCGCAAGCTGGCTCTTCGTGCTTTCCGGCGGTTCCTCGGCATTGGCATTGGCGCGGTCGCGATACCAGAGTTGCCAGGCCGGGGCATACATGGCGTTGGCATCGGTCGGCACATAGTAGCGCGGGTCGAGCATGGCGGCGACGCCGCCATTCGCGCCGAACTGATGGGCGGTCGCATCGAAATCACGGCCCTGGCGGACGCGCGTCTCCCAGAGCGAACGGTCCATCGAGCGCATCTGCGCATCGATGCCGACCGCCTGGAACATCGGGATCACCAGCTGGAAGAGGTCGAGGAAGACGGCACGCGCCTGGTCGATCTCGAAGATGATCGTCAGGCGGCGCCCCTTTTCGTCGAGGCGGAAGTTCTGGTCGTCGCGCTTCGGCACGAGCTGGTCGAGCATGGCATTCGCCTTGTCGACGTCATAGGCCGTGAACTGCGTGGCGAGCTGCTCGTTGTAGAGCGGGTCCTCCTTCTTGATCGACGGCTGGGCAGCCGCGCCCTGGCCGACGAGCACCGCATCGATCAGCGACTGCCGGTCGAGTGCTGTCGAGAGTGCCGCACGGAAATCCTTATTCCGGAAGAGCTTCCGCTTGGTCTCGTCATTGTGGTTCAGGTTGAAGATGAAATTCATCACATTGGCTTCGGTCGAGGTCAGCGTGTAGAAATCATAGCCGCCCTGCTCACGCGCATCGTAGAGAACCGACTTGTTGTTCGGCGTGGCGATGTACTGGTCCATCAGGTCGACTTCGCCCTGCATTGCCTTCAGCAGCAGAACCTGCGGGTCGGCGACCATCTGATAGACGATGCGGTCCATATAGGGCAGCTGGTTGCCCTCGGTATCGACCTTCCAGTAGTAGGGATTGCGCTCGGCAACGGCGCGTTCGGTGTTTTCGCCGGGCGCTATCGTGAACATCCAGGCATGCACGCAGGGCTTCTTCGAGGAGTTCAGGAAGAAGGCGTTGTCATCCTGGAAACCGGCGGCCGCCTGGAAGGAGGCGATCCAGCTTTCGAAGCCGCGTTGCTTGGCGAGTTCATCAGCCTTCGGATTAAAGTCGATGTGAAACTGCTCGAGATAATGCTTCGGCGTGCGCGTCGTCTGGTCGTTGTTCGCCCAGGCGACCTGCAGCGGGAACAGGCCGTTCGGCTTGTCGAAGATGACCTTGAAGGTCTGCTCGTCGACGATCTCCAGCTTGGCCGGCTTGCCGCCGGACTTCCAATGATCCTGACCGACAAAGGCGACGCGCTTGTCGGTGAAAACGGTGTCGTACCAGAACTTGATGTCGGCGGTGGTGTAGGGATGGCCGTCCGACCATTTCATGCCCTTGCGCAGGCGGATCGTATAGACCTTGGAGTCGGCGTCGCCCTCAAAGGACTCAGCGACATTCAGCGTCACGCCAGACCAGTCGGGCGTATAGCGCAACAGCGGCTCGTAGGCCTGGTAGCGGAACAGCATCGACAGCGACCCGCCGCCGACCAGCGCCATGTTCCAGTCGCCGCCGTACTTGCCGACGCTTTCGACCGGTTTGACGACGAGCGGATTTTCAGGAAGCCGCTCCTTCACACCCGGCAGGGCGCCGCTCGACACTTTCGCTTTCAAGATACCCGCTTCCTTGAAGTCAGCGGCGAAAACCGGCAGGGCCGGCGATATCAGGGCGGCCGACGTCCCGGCCAGAAACGCACGTCGTTTCAGCTTGATCATAGGGATCTCCTCCAAAAATCCGTGCCCTTATCATTATTTTTGCTGTGGGCTGGGATGAGGGAAAGATTACATTTGGATATTGTTAGGTAAAGCGTTATGTTTCTGTTAGTGCGAAAATTTGCCATACCGGCGCGGTTGATATAGCCAGCGTCGCATCAATCGAACGGCGAGGTGCCACGTGGGAAGCAGGGGCCGGGTTACATTGCAGACGATCGCGCGGGAGGTCGGCCTGTCGAAATACGCCGTGTCGCGCTCGCTTGCCGGCAAGAGCGGCGTCAGCGAGGAAACGCGCGCGCTGATCCGCGAGACGGCGCAGCGCCTCGGCTATACCAAGCCCGCCGGACAGGGTGCTGCCGGCGAGGTCGCGGTTGTCTTTCACGATCTCGATGCCGTCAACAGTGAGCTCTATATGCAGGTACAGAACGGTGTGCAGCGCGAGGCTCATCGGCTTGGCATGACGCTCCGCGTACGCTGGACCCATGATGCCGGCCAGTTGGAAGAGCTGGCGCGCAGCTGCGATGGACTGATGCTCGTCGGTCCGCATGCCCGTGAGGCCGTGGCGGCTGTGAGTGCCACCGGCGTTCCGATCGTGCGTTTCGGCTGGGTCGATGCGCTCGAACAGATCGACCATGTCGGCGGCACCGACCATGAGGCAGGGCAGGCGGTGGTGGAGTATCTGGTCGGGCTCGGCCATCGGTCCATTGTTTACGTCTATGGAATGCCAGGCCTGCGGGGGCGCCAAGAGCGGCACTACGGCGCCCGCGAAATCGCCGAACGTTATCCTGACGTTGCGCTTCATGTTATGCAGTTCGACGAAGAGAATGGCTTCAGCGCGGCCTTCCGGGCGCTCGTGGAAAAAGGCATCCGGCCGACGGCTTTTTTCTGCGCCCATGACGGGCTGGCGCTGACCGTGGTTTCCGAATTGCTCGGTCAGGGATACCGCATTCCCGACGATATTTCGGTCGTCGGGTTCGGCGACTACTCGCCGGCAACGCAGATCTCACCGGCGCTGACGACGGTGAGGATGGAGGGGCAGGAATGTGGGGCGGTCGGCCTGCGGCTTTTGCTCGAGCGCATCGAAAATCCGCGCCTGCCGGGCATGCCGGCGCGGCGCATCATGATTGCCTCGCGCATAATCGAGCGCCGCTCGGCCGGACCCTGCAAGGCGGCGGCAAGCGTCGATGCCGCCGAGGTTTAACCGCCGAGCGAAGCAATCGCGGCCTTGACCGCGTCCGCGCCGGGCCTGGTCGGCCGGTATTCCAGACCGACGGTGCCGTCGTAACCGTTGGCGAAGATCCAGTCGAGGCGTCGAGCAAGGTCGATATCGCCGGAGCCCGGTTCGTTGCGGCCAGGGTGATCGGCGACATGGACGTGGATGATACGGTCGAGACGGCCGTTCAGCACCTCCTCGGTGCGCTCGTCCATCACGGCGGAATGGTAGATGTCGTAGACGATACCGATCTCGAGGCGAGCGACGTCATCGATGATGTCGAGACCTTCGCGGGTCGAATCGAGGAAATAGCCGACATGGTCGATGCGGATGTTGAGCGGCTCGACGCCGAGGCGGACACCGCTGCCTTCGAGGATGTCGGCGCCGGCTTTCAGCGTTTCGGTAAGCGCCCGGCGCTGTTCTTGGCGGGTCAAGCCTGGGAGATCGTTGCCCGCCTGGGCAATCAGCACCGGCGCGCCGAGACGCTTGGCGACAGCGGCGGAATCGGCAAGGCCTTTCAGCCAGGCCTGCCGGTTGGCGGCGTCGGTCAGCGCGATCATCGGTTCGGCGACGAGGCTGGTGACGGCAAGGCGGGTTTCTTTCAGCGCCGCTTCGATCGCATCCAGATCCTTGCCGGTCCAGCGCCAGAATTCGATCGCCGTCAGGCCGGCCGCATGGGCGCGGCGGATGCGATCGGGAAAGCTGTCGCCCTCTTCGGCAAACAGCCACTCTATGCAGGCTGAATAACGTCGCATGAAAACTCCTCCCATCAGTTGATGCAGGCATGCGACAGATCGGCGCCTGCCGCAAGAGGAGTGTGGGCGCTTGACGCCCGGGGTTCATTGGCGGAACACTCAGCACATCAGGCCGGGATCTCCGGCCGTTTGCGGAGGAAGACATGGATCTCGGATTGAAGGGCAAGACTGCCGTTATAACCGGTGCGTCGGTTGGTATCGGGCTGGCGATCGCCGAGGGGCTGGCGGCTGAGGGCGCCGACCTCGTGCTGGCAGCGCGCGGCGGTGAACGGCTCGAGGCGGAAGCCGCCCGTATCGCCGAGAAGTACGGCGTCAGCGCCGCCGCTGTCGCGGCCGATGTGGCGACGGTTGCGGGAACCGAGGCGATCATCGCGGCGGCGGCCGAAAAAGGTGGCGCCGATATCCTCATCAACAATGCCGGCACCGGATCGAACGAGACGGTGATGGAGGCGCCCGACGAGAAGTGGCAGGACTATTGGGACCTGCATGTGATGGCCGCCGTGCGGCTGGCGCGCGGCATCGCGCCGCAGATGAAGCAACGCGGCGGCGGGGTGATCCTGCACAATGCCTCGATCTGCGCCGTCCAACCGCTCTGGTACGAGCCGATCTACAATGTCAGCAAGTCGGCGCTGATGATGTTTTCGAAGACGCTTTCGACCGAGCTCATCAAGGACAATATCCGCGTCAACTGCGTCAATGCCGGCCTGATCCTGACGCCCGACTGGATCAAGACCGCCAAGCAATTGACGGCGGAAACCGGCGGCAACTGGGAAGGCTACCTGCAGAGCGTCGCCAACGAGCACGCCGCCTCCAAACGCTTCGGCATGCCCGAGGAGCTAGCCAACGTCTTCGTCTTCCTGAGTTCGGAGCGTGCGAGCTATTGCATCGGCTCGACCTATTTCGTCGATGGCGGCATGCTGAAGACGATCTAATTGAGCCAGCTGCCAAGATGCGCGGCGGCCGGTCCTTCTTAAGGCTGCCGCGCGAGCCTGTGGACGTTGCCGATACAAGCTATAAATAATAGCTATTTTGTTGTATGTTCACGCTTTTGACGCTATTTGCCTGCTATTAGCAGGATAAATACTGCGATTTCTACAAGGCGACGACGATGCTGACGAAAAAGGGAAAATACGGGCTGAAGGCGCTGGTCGACCTGGCGCGGCTGGCGCCGGGTGAGACCGCCTTCATCAACGACATCGCGGCCCGCAACAATATCCCGAAGAAGTTTCTCGACACGATCCTGCTCGAATTGCGCAATGTCGGCATCCTGCGCTCGAAGAAGGGACCGGGCGGCGGTTATTCCCTGTCGCGGCCGGCAACCGAAATCCGCATCGGCCATGTCATCCGCACGCTCGACGGGCCCTTGGCGCCGATCCGCTGCGCCAGCCGTACGGCTTACGAGGCCTGCGACGACTGTGCCGATCCGGAAACCTGTCAGGTGCGGCGCTCGATGACCGATGTTCGGGACGCGATCGCCGCCATTCTCGACAATATGACCCTCGAGCAGTTCGTCGCCGACGGCGGTCGCATCGACGGCGCCAAGGAACAATTCCCGATCTCCGCCGCCAGCTGAATTAGGCTCTCCCAGGCTCCGACATATATTCGCCTGCGGTGCGCATTAGCTTATCCCGCGGCAACGACAGCGCGTGAATGCGGATGTTGCGCCAATGGCGATCGAGATTGAGCCCGATGCCGGCCGATGTTTCCCCTGCAAGTTCGAACAGCGCGTTTGCGGTGTCGAGCGCCGTTTCCCCGGCAAGGATCGCGGCCGCCGAGGCGGAGAAATGCGCGTCCGCCATCGCGGCGTCCACAGGATTGACCTGGGCAATGTCGAGTTTGCGGCCAGCCCGTTCCAAGGCTGCCGCCGTTGCTTCGATCCGGATGGCGCGTTCGCCGATCCGGGGAAGGACGGTCGTGCTGCGATCGCCAATTGCGGTCATCAGGTCGCTCCATGCGGCCCGGGCGATGCCCAGGCTGACGCCCGCTTTGAGCAGCAGGCCGAGCGAGATGCCGGTCGAATGTCCGGAGGATGGGGCAGGCGCAATCGCATCGGCATTGACATGAAGCGTTCCGACGATCGCCGTCGCCGATCCATTGGTGCGCTGGCCGAAGCCGTCCCAATCGTCGACCACCTGCACGCCTTCTTCACCGCGTGCGAGGTAGAGTGTCACCGGGCGGCTGGGAGGAGCGGTGGCAGCAGCGGCGATCCAGTCGGCGAATAGAATACCGGGCACTTGGCGCGTGCGCCCGCTCAGGCGGTAGCCCGGGCCTTCGGCGGTCAGTTCGGTCCCGTCGGTGAGGGCGGCGCCCGCGAAGCGGTCGCCGAGCAGCACACGGGCAAACAGCGATGCCTTCAAATCCTCGGCAGCCTGAGTGCGGAGAGTTTCCAGCGCAGAAAAATGATTTTCCAGCGTCTCGCCGATCGATGCATCGCCCTCAGCGATGATTGCAACGATTTCGGCGAGCAGGGCGTTCGACACGTCGAGCCCTTCATGGTCTGGCGGAACAGTGATTGCCGTCAGCCCCGATACAGACAGCGCATCAAGCTCGGCAAAGGGCAGGATGCGGTTGATATCACGTTCGCTCGCCTGCTGCCGGAATGCGGCGGCGAGGTCGCGGGCCGTGGATATCGCCTCCTCTTCGCTTTCGATGCGATGCGCGGGAGGCCTCAGGCTCTCTTGAAACTGCGATACCGTTCCCATCGGTCACTCTTTTCTCGACGGATACAGGAGTGAGGGATTGCCCCTCGAATGATAAGGCCGGTTTTTCTACAAAACCCGTGTGCTTTGAATTTTCTTGCCAGCTTGATTGCCCTGTTCTCCACGCTACTTACGGTGAAGTGGGGTTTCCTTGATCGAGAAATATGATGAGCGACTCTCGTGCTCGCAACAGCGAGGTTTCGAAAATGGCACGCCAGCCGAGACCACGCCTGACGCTGGATATTGCCGCGATCCCAACCTATGCGATCGGCGATATTCACGGTCGGTACGATCTGCTTGTGAAAGCCGAGGAGGCGATCCTGCGTGATGGCGCGCGGCTGCCCGGGCAAAAGCTGATCGTCACGCTCGGCGACTATATCGACCGCGGCCCTGAATCGGCACAGGTCATCACCCATCTGATGGAGCCTCCGCCTGATGGATTCGACCGCATCTGCCTTGCCGGCAATCACGAAGTCGCCATGCTCGACTATATCGATGGCTGGATCTCCTATGACGATTGGATGCAGATGGGGTCGGCGGAGTCGCTCAAATCCTACGGCCTCGATCCGGAGCATCTACCGCTGGTCTTTCCCTCCGGCGCGAAGCTCGATGCCTTCATCCGCCAGTCGCTGCCGCGTACGCATATCGATTTCATGCGGGCGATGCCTGTCCTGCTGGAGACCCCGAGCGTGATTTTCGTGCATGCCGGCATCAATCCGAAGCTGCGGCTCAGTGAGCAGACGGACGAGGATCTGGTCATCATCCGCCAGCGGTTTCTCGAAAGCCGGGTGCCGTTGCCGAAACTCGTCGTTCACGGTCATACGCCGAACGATGAACCCGACATACGGCCGAAGCGGCTCAATATCGATACGCGCGCCTATCGCAGCGGCAAACTCACCGTCGCTCGCTTGTGGCAAGGCCGAGTGAATCTGTTTTCGACCTGACTTCCGTTTCCTCAGCCGATGGGATCGTCTCAAACAACCCCTTCCTCGACCGGCTCTGTCTTCGCTGGTTCTACAGTGGCCGGCCGCTTGCGTCGCCAGCCGCGCAGCACGACGTAGAAGACCGGCGTCAGGAACAGGCCGAAGATCGTCACGCCGAGCATGCCCGAGAAGACGGCGGTGCCAAGCGACTGGCGCATTTCGGCGCCGGGGCCGGTGGCGATGGCAAGCGGCAGAACACCGAAGATGAAGGCGAATGCCGTCATCAGGATCGGGCGCAGGCGAAGATGGCTGGCCTCGATGGCCGCCTCCACCGGTGACTTGCCCTCGTCTTCCGCCTGTCTCGCGAACTCGACGATCAGAATGGCGTTCTTGGCCGCAAGGCCGATCAGAACGATCAGGCCGATCTGCGTCAGGACATTGTTGTCCATTCCCCTCAGCGAGACCCCGATCAGCGCCGCAAGCACCGCAAGCGGGACGATGAGAATAATCGCGAGCGGCAGAACCCAGCTTTCATATTGCGCCGCCAGCGCCAGGAAGACGAAGACGACAGACAGGGCAAAGATGTAGATGGCGGTGTTGCCGGTGTGGGTCTCCTGATAGGCGAGTTCCGTCCATTCGAAGGTGGTCCCCTGCGGCAGGATCTTCGCCGCTAAGGCCTCCATCTTGGCGATGGCATCGCCCGTCGACGTGCCTGGCGTCGGATTGCCCTGAAGCGGCACGGAGACATACATGTTGTAGCGCTGGACAAGCGCCGGGCCGCTGGCATCCTGGATATCCATCAAGGTTCCAAGCGGAACCAGCGCGCCGGTCGCCGAGCGGACCTTCAGGGCGAGGATGTCTTCCCGGTCCATGCGGTATTGCCGGTCGGCCTGGGCGCGAACCTGGTAGACGCGGCCGAACGCATTGAAATCGTTGACATAGGCGACGCCGAGATTGATGGAAAGGGCGTTGAAGATATTGGGAATCGGCACATTCAGGAAACGTGCCTTGTCGCGGTCGATCGCCAGGAAGTATTGCGGGCTGGCATCCGAAAATGTCGTAAAGACGCCGGTCAGCCCCTCGGTCGTTGCCGCCGCACCCATCATTTGCCGGGCGAGGCCGAGCACGCGGGTCATATCGGCGTTTTCGAGATCGGAAATCTGCATCTTGAAGCCGCCGGAATTGCCGACGCCACGCACGGATGGCGGTGGGATGGCGATGATGAAGGCTTCCTGGATGCTTTGCAGTTTGCCGTAAAGCTCGCCGATGATCTTGTTGGCGTTCTCGCCACCTTCTTCACGTTCGGCAAAGGATTTGAACGGGACGAAGACGACGCCGGCATTTGAGGCATTGGTGAATGTCGCCCCGCTGAAGCCGGCAAATTGCACGGCATTGCCGACGCCGGGCACGGTGCGGGCGATATCGCCCACCTGTTTGACGACGGCATCGGTACGCGCAAGCGAGGCTCCATCAGGCAGCTGTATGACGATGATGGCGTAACCCTGGTCCATGGTCGGGATAAAACCCGCGGGGACTTTCGTGCCCATGTACCAAGTCGCTCCGAGCAGGCAGACGAAGGTGACCATCGCGGCTGTCAACCCAATCCAGCTGCTGACCAGATGCCGAACGGTCCATGAATAGCCGGAACTCAGCCGATCGAATCCATGATTGAAGCCGTCCGCAAGCCCTCTTCCCAGACGGGATGCGACATTCATGCGTTTGGTTTCGTGGTCATGGGCTTTCAGCAATATACCTGCAAGCGCGGGCGACAGTGTGAGCGAATTCAATGCGGAAATTGCAGTGGTGACGGAGATCGTGACCGCGAACTGCCTGTAGAATTGGCCAGAGATGCCTGGAATGAAGGCTGTCGGCACGAACACGGCGATCAGCACCAGCGAGATGGCGACGACGGCGGTTCCGACTTCGTCCATCGTGACATGGGACGCCTGCTTCGGCGTCATCCCGCGTGCCAGATTGCGCTCGACGTTTTCCACCACCACGATCGCGTCGTCGACGACGATACCGATCGCCAGCACGAGGCCGAACAGGGTGAGCATGTTGAGCGAGAAGCCGAAGGCGAGCAGGACGGCGAAGGTGCCGATCAGCGATACCGGGATGGCAATGATTGGAATGATCGCGGTTCGCCAGGATTGCAGGAAGACAAGAACGACAATCGCCACCAGGATGGCCGCTTCGGCGATGGTCCTATAGACCTCGGTGATCGAATCCGAGATGAATTCAGTCGTGTCGTAGACGATACGATATTCCAGACCCGGCGGGAAATTCTGGGATATGTCCTTCATCAGCGTCTGCACTTGATGGGCCGTGTCCAGGGCGTTGGTTCCCGGCCGGGCGAATATGCCGAGAGCAACTGCAGGATCGTTGTTGAGATAGCTGTTGGTGACGTAATCCTGTGCGCCGAGTTCTATCCGGGCGACATCCTGCAACTGCACGAGCCGGCCCGAAGTCGTCGATTTCACAATGACATATCGGAACTCGCGCACGTCGGAGAAGCGGCCGTCCGTTCGCACCGTATACTCGAATGCATTCTTGCCGGTGACGGGTGGGGCGCCAATCTTGCCGCCTGATACCTGGACGTTCTGGTCTCTCAACGCGGAGACGACGTCATCTGATGTCATCCCGTAGGCGGAGAGCTTTTCCGGATCCAGCCAGATTCGCATCGAATACTGGCGCTCGCCAAAGATCTGCACGTCGCCGACGCCGTCTAGGCGCACGAGAACGTCGCGGATGCGGTTGCGGGCGTAGTTCGAGACGTAAAGCTGGTCATAGCGGTGCGACGGCGAAAGCAGATGCACCACCATCATCAGATCCGGCGAGCTTTTGTCGGTGGTCACGCCAAGCCGCTGGACTTCTTCGGGAAGACGGGGAAGGGCGATGGAAACGCGGTTCTGGACAAGCACCTGGACCTTGTCGAGATCGGTGCCGAGCTTGAAGGTGATCGTCAGCGACATGGCGCCGTCGGCGCTGGAGTAGGATGACATGTAAAGCATGTCTTCGACGCCGTTGATCTGTTGTTCTAGCGGCGTCGAAACGGTATCGGCGATCGTCTGCGGGTCGGCACCCGGATAAGAGGTGCGTACGACAATGGTGGGCGGCGCTATCTCGGGATACTGCGATACCGGCAATTGCGTATAGGCAATGCCGCCGACGACGAGAAAAAGGATCGAGATGACCGCCGCAAAGATCGGCCGGTCTACGAAAAAATGAGCAAATCTCATTGTCCGTTCTCCGCGCCGGCGGTTTCGGGCGCAGTGTCCTGCCGCTCCGGCGGCAGTTCGGTCATCTGAGGCGTGATCTTTGCACCCGGCCGGGCGCGCATCAGGCCGTTGACGATGATCGTCTCTGTGCCGTCGAGGCCCTCGCGTATGACGCGGTAGCCGTAGAGACGCGGTCCGGGCCTTACGGGCTTGGTCGACACCGTGCCGTCTTCGGCGACGACATAGACGACGCGCTCATTCTGGTCCGAGCCGATTGCCTCGTCGGGGACGAGAATGGCCTGGTAGGTGTTGGAGGCTTCGACCTGTATGCGACCGAAGAGGCCGGGCTGAAGGACGAGATCGGGGTTGGGGAAGCGGGCACGCAGACGAATAGTGCCACTCTCATTGTCGACCCGGTTCTCAGCGAAATCGAGCTTTCCCTTGAATGGCTTGGCGGTGGGATCCGAGATCGTGACCGATACATCCAGGCCGCCGCCACCCTGCTGGAGGTCCTTGCCCAGTTTGCGCGCGGTGTCGGCGAAGTTCAGCAGCCGGCGCTCGTCGACGTCGAAATAGAAATCGATCGGGTCGAGAGAAACGATCGTCGTCAGCACAGTCTGATCGGTCTGCACGAGGTTGCCGGCCGAGATCAGCCGGCGGTCGATGCGGCCGCTGAGCGGCGCCTTGATCTCGGTATATTCCATGTCGAGAGACGCGCGATCGGCTGCGGCCTGTGCGCCGCGGACATTGGCTTCGGCCGAATCGAATTCGCGGCGGCGATCATCCAGCGTCTGCGCCGACTGGCTGCCGCTCGAAGCAAGCGATTGCGTGCGCTTATACTGCGCATCAGCAAAGACCAGGGCGGATTGCGCCGATTCGAGTGTCGCCTTGGCCTGATTGAGCGCGGTTACGAACGGCCGCTGATCGATGACGAAGAGCAGGTCGCCCTGCTTGACCAATGCGCCATCCTGAAAATGGATTTCCTGCAGGTAGCCACCGACGCGCGAACGAACGGAGACTTCGTCGACCGGCTCGAACCGGCCGATGAATTCGTCGCTGTCGACGACATCGCGAACGACCGGCTTGGCGACGGTGACGGGTGGGGGCGGCGGGGCGCTCTGGGCCAGCGCGGGGAGGGGCATGAATGCGGCGATACAGCCAAGCACCACCATCTGTCGAAGCGCGTAAGTCATACCGGTCCTCCAATCTCGACGGCCGATTCGCTGCCGCCAACCTCAAGATGAAGTGATGCTATTCATGTCTTGCTGCTTTGACCGAGGGTCTCCGCCCCCGTGATTCCCCCGGCGTTCGATCCCTTGGAAAAGGAAGGCCGGCACGCAATGCACATCGGAAAAATCGTAACCCTATGGAATTGGACTATAAACGGCAGCGGCGAAAAATTGCAAATGCCAATTGGTAACGATTCCGGAATCCATCAAAACGTCTCAGAGGGCATCAGCTCTCGACGATCTCGTCTCTGCCGGGTGGTAGAGCGGCGAGTTCGGCACAGTCGAGTTCCTGTTCCAGCATGTGAAAGACATCATCGTCGATCTCGTCGGCGCGGTGCTGCGCGACTCCGCCGGAGGCTGTACCTACCGCAGAATTAGGGCAGAGCTGGGCTGCGGCATTTTCGCCGCTGCCGTTGAATCTGCCGTTCATGCCCTTGTGCAGTGCACATGCTCAATATATCTACCGATATTATAAGGGTGCTTATAAATAACGGTCACAGGTTTTCATGAACGCCACTCCGACCCTCGGTTTCCTTCTCCACGACGTCGCAAGGCTGCTGCGCAAGCGGTTCGAGCAGCGTGCGAAGTGCCTTGGGCTGACCCGGTCGCAATGGCAGACGCTTGCCTATCTCTCGAACAATGAAGGTATCCATCAGGGCGGCCTTGCCGAAATCCTCGAAGTCGAGCCGATCACGCTGGTGCGCATTCTCGACAAGCTCGCCGAGCGCGGGCTGATCGAGCGCCGCCAGCACCCGACCGACCGGCGTATCTGGTTGCTTTATATGCGCGACGAGGCGCACCCGCTGCTTGCCGAAATGCGCGAGCTCGGTGACACCACCCGCGCGGAAGCGCTGCAAGGTGTTTCCGCCGAGCAGCGCGAGCAGCTTTTCCACATCCTATCCGTAATGAAGACGAACCTGGTTCAGGCTTGCCGGAGCCCGGTTGACGAGAATGAGACGAACGATGGCTGATCAATCCCCCCTCCGCGTCGTTGCCGACGCCAATGCCAAGACCGAGACTCCTGTCGAAGACAACGAAGCGAAACAGCAGGAAACGGTAGCCGAAGCGCCTTCATCCAATTCAGCGCCGGCTGCCGCCGTGGCTGCGCCTGGCGGCAACAAGGTCCGCCGCCGGCGCAGTCTCACGCGGCCCATCCTGTTTGCCTTGCTGCCGGTGGCGCTCGTCGTCGGTGGTTATTATTACGTCAATGGCGGCCAGGTGATGTCGACCGACAACGCCTATATCCAGGCCGACATGGTCGGGCTGACCACCGATGTGTCGGGCATCGTCGACCAGATCAACGTGCATGAGAACGAGGCGGTCAAGGCGGGACAGGTGCTCTTCAGCCTGCGGTCGGATTCTTTCAAGATCGCGCTTGATGGCGCCAAGGCGCAGCTCGGCGCGCAGCGCAACCAGATCATGAATCTCAAGGCCAGCTATCAGCAGTCGCTTGCCGAGATCACGCAGGCGCAAGCCGATCTGCCCTATTATCAGGATCAGTTCGACCGGCAGCAGAACCTCGTCAACAACGGCAGCGCGACGCAGTCGGCCTATGACGAAGCCAAGCACAATCTGGAAGCCGCGCAGCAGAAGGTTGCCGTCGCCAAGGCGGAAGCCGCAACGACACTCGCCCAGCTCGGCGGCAATGCCGACCAGCCGGCAGAGGAAAACCCGCTCTACCTGCAGGCCAAGTCGCAGGTCGACAATGCCCAGCGCGAACTCGACCACAGCGTCGTCAAGGCGCCGTTCGACGGCATCGTCACCAATGTCAACGCGCTGCAGGTCGGTTCCTACCTGCAGGCTTCGCAGCAGGCCTTCTCGCTCGTTGCCACCGACCATCTGTGGATCGCCGCCAGCCCGAAGGAAACCGAGCTCACCTATGTCAAGCCCGGCCAGACGGCCGATATCTCCGTCGACACCTATCCGGGTGTGGTCTGGAAGGGCAAGGTCGAGAGCATCAGCCCGGCCTCCGGCTCCAGCTTTTCGCTGCTGCCGGCGCAGAACACCACGGGCAACTGGGTGAAGGTCGTCCAACGCATTCCGATGCGCGTCAGCATCGAGGACGCCGACGGCAAGCCGCCGCTGCGCGTCGGCATGAGTACGGTGGTCGATGTCGAGACCGGTCATACCCGCGGCCTGCCTGATTTCGTCAACAAGCTTCTGGGCCGGCCTCAGGGCAAGGATCATGAGTAACGCTCCCGCTTCTCCGGCGACGCCGATTGCCAATCGCGGCGCGATCACGGCCTGCGTCATTCTCGCCGTCATCATGCAGGCGCTGGACACGACGATCGCCAACGTGGCGCTGCCCTATATCCAGGGCAGCGTGTCGGCCTCTGCCGACCAGATCAACTGGGTGCTGACCTCCTATATCGTCGCGGCGGCAATCATGACGCCGCCGTCGGGCTTCCTTGCCGCCAAGTTCGGCCGCAAACGCGTGCTGCTCGTCGCCATCGCCGGCTTCGTGGCGGCCTCCGTTCTCTGCGGCCTGGCGCAATCGCTGAACCAGATCGTCGCCTTCCGCCTGCTGCAAGGCCTGTTCGGCGCGTCGCTGGTGCCGCTTTCCCAAGGCATTCTCCTCGACATCTATACGGTCGAGGAGCGTGGCTCGGCGATGGCCCTTTTCGGCGTCTCGGTGATGGTCGGGCCGGTGCTTGGGCCTGTCATCGGCGGCTGGTTGACCGACAATATCAGCTGGCGCTGGGTGTTTTATATCAACGTGCCTATCGGCGCGTTGGCCTTCATGGGCATTGTCGTCTACGTCACCGAGACAAAGAGGGATCTGCTCGCCAAGCTGGACTGGTTCGGCTTCGGGATGATGAGCCTCGGCATCGCCGCGCTGCAGCTCTTTCTCGACCGCGGCGAGCAGCTCGACTGGTTCTCTTCCAGTGAGATCATGCTCGAGGCGTTGATCTGCGCCTCAGCCTTCTATCTGCTGATCGTGCATACGCTGACGGCGGAGAAATCCTTCGTGAATCCGAAGCTGTTCCTCGACCAGAACTTCTCGATCAGCATGATCTTCATCTTCGTGGTCGGCATTACCTATCTCGCCTCACTGGCGCTGATGACGCCCTATCTGCAGACGCTGATGGGCTATCCCGTCATCACCGCCGGCATCGTCATGGGGCCGCGCGGGCTCGGCACCATGCTCTGCATGTTCATCGTCGGGCGGCTGGTCGGCAAGGTCGATACGCGCGCGTTGCTGGCGCTCGGCTTGGGGCTCACCGCATGGGCGATGTACGACATGACCGGCTGGACACCCGACGTCTCGCAATGGACGATCGTCTCGGTCGGCTTCATCCAGGGCGCCGGCCTCGGCTTTCTGTTCGTGCCGCTGACGACGATCGCTTTTTCCACGCTGCCCGCCCATATGCGCGGCGACGGCACCGGTCTCTACAACCTGTCGCGAAACATCGGCTCGGCGGTCGGCATCTCGATCGTCTCGGCGCTGATCGTCGAGAACACGCAGAGCAATCATGAATCGATCGCGGCCTATGTGACGCCATTCAACCACGCCTTCAATGCGGTGGCTGCGCAGGGGCTCAGCCCGGTGACGGCGGCCGGCCGCGCCTCGCTCAACGAGATCATCACGCTGCAAGCGACGATCATCGCCTATATGGACGATTTCAAGCTGCTGATGCTGATGTCGCTTGCGGTTATTCCGCTGGTGCTGCTGCTGCGCAAGCCGAAGGCAGCACCCGCCGTCGACCATAGCGCGGTGATGGAATGAACTCCAAGTTTTAGGAAGTTCATAGAAATCGCCTCACATTTCCTTTGAATTGCTGAGTTCTGAAAGCTGAGTTAGAGCGCAAAGCGCATCGCCTATGCCCGGCTTATCAAAAGGCCGGCACAAATAGGAGTTGACTGAAAAGAGATGATTGTGCGGAATAGGTTGTCGAATGGGGAGTTCACGGCTGCCTTTTTGCTGCATGTATGGAAGCCGTGAAACGAGGGACATAAGGCTTCAGCCGTGACAGAAACTTCATCAAGGCCTGAAGGAGATAGAATTGTAATTGAGCTTTATCCGGGTGACCCGATCGCGCTCGGTGACCTCTCCAATAGTTTTGCCGCCTTGGCGCGGATCTATGAACGCCATTACCGACAAAGCGGCGAAACCGCGCCAAAACTCCATATAACCAAGTTGGAAACTGGCTCCATCCTCATGGAGATTGCCCCCTACATTACCATGATGGGTGTGCTCACTATTGCGGATAACACGGTAGTGGTAGCGGATTTTGCTAACAGGCTTTCGCGTGGGATCAAGGCGTTCTCATCGCCTGCCGATGCTGCCCCTCCGATAGACCCGCCATCAACCGATGATGCAAGAGATATTCGAGAGTTTACCAAGCCTCTTCTTGGTAAAGTCGGCTCGTCTCTTGGCATAAAGCACGCGCGCTATAAAAAGACTGATGGGCAAAAAACAGTTGTGGTCGAATATAGTTTTGCAGAACCTGAATTAAACCGTGCCGCCATCAATATAGAGAGGCTTATAGACGGCCCTGCCATGATCGAAGGCCTGGTCGAGATGGTGGCGTTGTCTCCGCCGAGCGAACAGATAAAGCGCGAAGTCATGCTATTTATGGATCAAGCCAACCGGCATCCCGGCAAAGAAAGCGGTCGCACCGGAGATAGGGGAATTATTCCGTCAATCTCGGAGAAGGCCTTGCCCGTTTATTTCCGCAAAAGCTTTCAGGATATCAAGGGGCACATGACTCGCGACGTTAATCCGCTAACCAGCACGTTCGTCGTTGATGTGCATGTACAGTACCTCGGAAACGAGCCAAAGGGCTATGTGATCACAGATGTGCACCAAGCTATACGCGCGGATGACACTGAATAACTATTGATCTTTTGCTACACTGGGCCGTGGAATTGCTTAGCGGAATGGCTTGCTGAGATATCGAGATCCCTGAATGCCGAAGCGCCATGGTGTTTCGGCATTTTTCGTGATGCCGATGCGTTTTCCCGAGACGATCGGCACAGGTGCCGACGGCGCGATCGCATAGGGCGGGCGATCGAGCAGCCTGTCATTGATGGCGATATCGATGCCGAGCGCCTGGCAGAGTTTGCCGGGGCCGCTGCAGAGCGACGTCAGCATATCGGTGCCGCGCCGCTCCATCATCTGAGGGATTCCCGTTTCCGGCTCCAGGGCGCGGATGAGTGCAGCCGAGCCCGGATGGCAGACGAAATTCAAGCACCAGTACATGCCGTAGATGCGGTAGATATAGACATTGCCCGGCTTGCCGTACATGGCGCCGTTGCGCTTGGTCGGGCCGCGGAAGCTGTGCGAAGCCTCGTCATCGGGGAAATAGGCTTCGGTCTCGGTGATGCGTCCGCCGACGCCGTCCACGGTCAGATGGCAGCCGAGCAGGTCGCGAGAGACGGCGATCGCATCGCGCTCGAAAAACGTCCTGAGGCTTTCGCCGGTGAGGGTGCCGGTGCCCATCGCACCTGATATCGTTCCACCATCGGTCATGGTCGACGCAGATAACATTCAGCGCGCTCGCCGTCATCCCGAAACCGCTTCATGTTTTTCGGCCAGAAACATCAGCGGCCGGCATTCGGATCGCGCATCGGGATCGAGGATGATGTGACCGAGACCGGGTCGCTCGCCGGGAAGGAATCTTCCAGACCCTCCTCCAGCTCTTCTTCGAGCAAAGCGGGATCCTTGCTGCGCGCGCCGTCGCTATGGGCAGGTTCGATTGCTGTGGCAAGCAGGGCCTTGGCCCGCAAGACGGCGTTTTCCGACGTCAGCTCAGGCGTGCTCCGCAGCGTCACGGCAATGCTGTCTTCGCCTTCGCCGCCGAATTCGACGACGAAGCCGTCTTCCGTCTGATAGACGGTGATATCGTTGAGTGCCATGGCCGTCCTCCGAGGGCGCTCACATTAGCAATATGCATTTTAGTGAGATGCATTTTAGTGAAGCGCGTTTTCGGAATTTTGTCGAGCGAAGACCTTCACCAGCCAGTCGATGAAGACGCGCACGCGTGGTGAAAGCTGGCGGTTGCGGGGGTAGAGCAGGGAAACCGGTGTCGGGGTCAGCGGAAAATCCTGCAGTATCTGGACCAGCGTTCCCGCGGCAAGGTCTTCTTCGGCGTGATAGCGCGGGATCTGGATCATGCCGAGGCCGATCCTCGCCGCTGAAATATAGCTTTCGGCGGCGTTGACCGCGACGGTGGCGGGAATTGTGATGTCACGCACCGTGCCGTCGACGATGAATTCCAGCGGCAGCAGGCTGCCGGTGCCGCTGGAGTGGAAGCCGACCATGCGATGGCCGGCAAGCCGGTCGGGATGCTGCGGCAGGCCGTGGCGGGCGATATAGGCAGGAGAGGCGAGCGTCACCTCATCGAGCATGGCGACGCGCCGGGCGACCATGTCGCTATCCCCAGGCGTGCCGACGCGCAACACGCAATCGATGCCTTCGCGCACCAGATCGACCAGCCGGTCGCCCTCGCTCATGTAGAATTCGATGTCAGGATAGGTTTCCAGGAAGGACGGCAGGCTCGGCAATACGAAATGGCGGGCAAGTGTGCCGTGCACGTCGACACGCAGCATGCCCTTCGGCTTGGCGCCGGCAAAGGCGCCTTCAGCTTCCTCGATATCGGCGAGGATCGACAGGCAGCGTTGGTAATAGGCTTCGCCATCAAGCGTCGGACTGACGTGGCGCGTCGTGCGCTGGAGCAGGCGCACGTCGAGGCGGGCTTCCAGCCCCTTGACCGCATCGGTGACGGTCGAGCGTGGCAGACCGGTGTCTTCAGCGGCAAGTGTGAAGCTGCGGCGTTCCACGACACGGCAAAACACACGCATGGCGTCAAATCTGTCCATCTGTTTGTTCGTCATTCCCGGATAGTGATACCGAAGAATGCCCGATTATCCGTAAAAGGAAAAGGGCGCATCTTCTCCTCATCGAAAACGCGCTGCGGCGCAGGATGAAGGAGAAGGACAATGGCTTCCAAAGAAAACGGCAAGGTGGCACTGGTCACCGGCGCTTCCCGCGGCATTGGCGCGGCAGTCGCCCGACGCCTCGCCAAGGACGGTTTCACCGTCGTCATCAATTATTCCGGCAATGCCGCTCCGGCCGAGGAATTGGCCCAGGAGATCGAGCAGGCCGGCGGCAAGGCGCTGACGGCGAAAGCCGATGTCAGCGATGCCGAAGCCGTCCGCCGCATGTTCGATGCCGCGGAAACCGCTTTCGGCGGCGTCGATGTGCTCGTCAACAATGCCGGCATCATGATGCTCTCTGCGCTTGCCGAGGCCGATGACGCCAATTTCGACCGCCAGATCGGCGTCAATCTGAAGGGCACCTTCAATACGTTGCGCGAGGCAGCCAAGCGTCTGCGCGACGGTGGCCGGGTCGTCAACTTCTCGACCTCAGTCGTCGGCCTGAAGCTTGAAACCTACGGCGTCTATGCTGCTACCAAGGCTGCCGTGGAAACGCTGACGGCGATCATGGCCAAGGAGATGCGTGGCCGCAACATCACCGTCAACGCCGTCGCGCCCGGTCCTGTCGCCACCGACCTTTTCCTCAACGGCAAGTCGGACGAACTCATCGCCCGCACGGCGAAAATGAATCCGCTGGAACGCCTCGGCACACCGGAAGACATCGCTTCTGCGGTTGCCTTCCTCGCTGGCCCGGACGGCGGCTGGATCAACGGCCAGACGCTGCGCGCCAATGGCGGCGTGATCTGACGAGACCGGCGGCTTCCGGCCGCCGCTCATCCAAATTTTCACTCCTCAATCAGCCAACCGAATCCAGAAGGAATAGAATCATGAGCAAGCAAGTCATCGTCATAACCGGCGCTTCCAGCGGTTTCGGCGCTCTCACCGCCCGTGCGCTCGCCAAGGCAGGCCACACCGTCTATGCCGGCATGCGCGCCACGGAAGGCCGCAACGCTCCCGCCGTCGCCGATGTGGCTGAATTCGCCAAGGAGAACAATGTCGATCTGCGCTCGGTCGAACTCGATGTCGCCTCCGACGCGTCGGTTGTATCAGGCATCGCCAGGATCATCGCCGATGTGGGTCGCCTCGATGTCATCATCCACAACGCCGGCCATATGTCCTTCGGCCCGGCCGAGGCCTTCACGCCGGAACAGTTCGCCGAACTCTTCGACATCAACGTGCTCTCCACCCAGCGCGTCAACCGCGCGGCACTCCCCTATCTGCGCAAGCAGGGCAAGGGCCTGGTGGTCTGGGTATCGTCGTCGAGCAGTCGCGGCGGTACGCCTCCCTACCTCTCGCCCTATTTCGCCGCCAAGGCGGCGATGGATTCACTTGCCGTCTCCTATGCCGGAGAGCTTACCCGCTGGGGCATCGAGACCTCGATCATCGTGCCTGGCGCCTTCACCAAGGGCACCAACCATTTCGCCCATTCCGGCTCGCCCGCCGATACGGCCCGCGCCGCCGAATACAATGAAGGACCCTATAAGGGCGTGCCGGAACAGGCGCTGCAGGGCCTGGCAGCACTCGAACCTGCCGACGCCGATGCCGGCGCGGTTGCCGCGGCCATCGTCGATGTCGTCGGCAAGCCCTTCGGCACCCGGCCGTTCCGCGTCCATATCGATCCGTCCGAGGACGGCGCGGAGATCGTCAACGGCGTCGCCGATCGTGTCCGGGCGGAATTGTTCCGCCGCATCGGTCTCGAGGACCTACTGAAGCCGGCGGTCGGCAATTGAAACCCGGTTCGCCACCGCGCGCAGGAACAACCGCGCGGGGAACGATAGCCAAGCCATCATCGCAATTATGTGAACGTGATTGCGGAATTTTTCCTTACAATCCTATGGGGAGTGCGTATATCTGCTTTATCGCGAGAGAGTGGAATTCCCTGCCGCTCTCTTTGCGAACCTCCAGAGCCTGCCGCGCCCTTGCTACGGTGCGACAGGCTTGATTTTCAAAGTTATAGATTGCGGCCCGTCGAAGGTTTCCCCTGCCTTCCGGGCCGTATTTGTCTTGGCGCTCAGACGTCGTTCAGTTTCGCCTCGACCAGAAGTTTCACCAGCCAGTCGACGAAGACGCGGACCTTGTTGCTGAGGTGGCGGTTCGGCGGATAGACGACATAGAGCGGCAGCGGATCGCGACGCCAGTCCGGCAGCACGCGGACGAGTTCGCCCCTTGCCATCGGCTCGCGCGCCATGAAGATCGGCACCTGCGCGATGCCGAGGCCGGTCAGCGCAGCCGTCAGAT
Source organism: Rhizobium acaciae (assembly GCF_025941625.1). Lineage (NCBI taxonomy): Bacteria > Pseudomonadati > Pseudomonadota > Alphaproteobacteria > Hyphomicrobiales > Rhizobiaceae > Rhizobium > Rhizobium acaciae. The sequence continues at coordinate 310,428 of NZ_JAPCZO010000004.1, read as the reverse complement.
AGGTGCGGCTATCGTTGACCGAGGCGATGTATCGCGGACTGGTCTCGATCACCTCGTTGTGCCGGCGGAATTCGAAGGGCAGCGTCCGGTTGTTCTGGGCGCGAAAATAGTTGACGGTGTAATGATCCGCCTCCAGATCCTCCGGCCGTTCGGGCATACCGAATTTCTGGATGTAGCTCGGAGAAGCGCAGGTGATCATCTCGACTTCGGAGACGCGCCGTGCAATCAGCGATTGGTCGGCCGGCGTGCCGGCGCGTAGCGCGCAATCGACATTTTCCGCAAGATAGTCGACCGTGCGGTCGCCGACACCGAGGTCGATACGGATATCGGGATAACGCTGATAGAAATCGCAAAGTGCCGGAACGACGATCCAATCGGCGAAAGCGCCGGCCATCTCGACACGCAGCCGTCCACTCGGCAAGCTCTGCGAATTGGAGAGGCTGCCATCGAGCTCCTCCAGTTCCGAAATGATCTGGGCGGCACGTTCGTAATAAAGCGCGCCGTCCGTGGTCACCATGACCCGGCGCGTGGTCCGATTCAAAAGCTTGGTGCGCAGATGCGCTTCCAGGCCCTGGATGAGATTGGTCACCGTCGCCTTGGGCATGGCGAGCATGTCGGCGGCGCGGGTGAAATTGCCCGTCTCTACGACACGAATGAATACGCGCATTGCCGAGAGCTGATCCATCGGTTTCAAATCCGCAGTTTGCGTTGCACCATTGTTCGAGATCTGGAACAGTGTTATCGCGTTATAGCTTCTTATTCCCTGGTTGGAATAACAATATCTTTTTTGTACAAAATGCAAGCGGCGGACGTTGTCTGCTTGTGGCCGACAAAAGAGACCGGAAGCATGACGGTGGAATGGAAAGATATGATGCTGGATAAGGTGGCCATCGGCCCCGTTTCCGCACGCATCTACCAGGGCGCCGATTATGGCAAGGGTCCGCCGATCGTGCTTTACCTGCATGGCGGCGCGTTTCTGGATAGCGACAAACACGTCGACCGGCCGGTGGCGATGAGCCTCGCCAAGGCCGGCGCTATCGTCGTTGCCGCCGATTACAGCAGCCTTTCCGGCAATCTCTTTCCGAAGGCGCTGGAAGTCTCCTTCTCCGTTTTCACCTATCTCGCCAACAAACGCGCCGGTCTCGGCGACCGCAAGTCGCTGCTCTTCGTCGCCGGCGAGGAGGCGGGCGGCAATGTCGCCGCCGGCGTGGCGCTGAAGGCTCGCGACCAGATGCCGGACGCGCTCGACGGCCAAGTTCTGATTTCGCCGCTGCTCGATCCCTTCATGGGCACTTCCTCGATCCGCAAGGCTGAAGCCATCGGCATGCGCCAGCGCTGGGCGGAAGGTTGGAGCCACTATCTGAGCGGCGGCGGTTGCCACCCTTATGCGGCGCCTTGCCTCTGTTCGCGTATTTCAGGCGTCGCGCCAGCGCTGATATTTACCGCGGAGGATGATCCTCTGCACGACGAAACGATTGGTTACGGTGTCCGCCTGAAACAGGCCGGCGTCGGTGTGCGCCAGCATGTCCTTCCCGCCGGGACGGGCTGGCCCTCGATTTATGGTGGGAAATCCGACGGAGCGCCCGACTGGCAGGAAAACGTCAGCCGCCATTTCGGAAGCTTCCTTCGGGAGGTAAGCATCCAACCGCAATTGCATTGAAGAAGACCTGATATTTCGGCGGCTTAGAGCCGCAAGGAGAGTACTAATGACGTCCAGAAGTAAGCGCTGGGCCCTGATGGGCGCCGGCATAGGCCTTATTGCGTCCATTTCCGGCGCTGCATTGTTTTTCGAATTGCCGATGAGCACGACCGCCACGGCTGCTTCCGCCCCCGCGCAGGCTCCCGCTGTGCCGGTGACGGTTGCCGTCGTCGCGGCGCGCGACGTGACGGCCTGGGAAAGTTTCTCTGGCCGTCTCGAAGCGGTCGATCGGGTGCAGGTGCGTTCCCGTGTCGCCGGCGCCATCCTTTCGGTGGCGTTCCGGGAAGGGGCGCTGGTCAAGCAGGGCGACCTGCTCTTCACCATCGACCCGGCTCCCTACCAGGCGAGCGTGGCACAGGCGCAGGGCCAGGTCGCTTCGGCCGAGGCCAAGGTCAGCCTGGCGCAGACCGAACTCGATCGCGGCCGCAGGCTTTCCGACAACCGCACCATCTCCCAGAGCGATCTCGATCAGCGCCAGAGCGCGCTGGCTGAGGCTCAGGCGGGGCTGCGTTCGGCGCAGGCCGCACTGCAGTCTGCGCAGCTCGATCTCGATTACACTGAGGTGCGGGCTCCGGTCTCCGGCCGCATCGGCAAGATCGAGGTGACCGCCGGTAACCTTGTTGCGGCCGGGTCGGCCTCGCCGGCGCTGACGACGCTCGTTTCGGTCGATCCGATCTATGCGAGCTTCAATGCCAGCGAAGAGATGGTGACGCGGGCGCTCGCCCAGCTTCCGCAGACGGACAGCGCCCTGCCTCCCGTCGAGCAGATCCCTGTCGAGGTCGGCACGCTGACCGACAGCGGCACGCCGATCAAGGGCAAGCTGCAACTGATCGACAACGAGGTCGATGCATCAAGCGGCACGATCGGCGTTCGCGCCGTGTTCGATAATCCGGGCGGGCGTCTCATCCCCGGCCAGTTCGTGCGGGTGCGCATGGGCCAGCCGAAGGCAGAGAACAAGATCGTCATCAGTGACCGCGCCGTCGGCACGGACCAGGACAAGAAGTTCGTCTTCGTCGTCGATGGCGAGAACAAGGTCGCCTATCGGCAGGTCCAGCTCGGCACCGTGGCTGACGGTCAGCGGGTGGTCGATAGCGGCCTGAACGTCGGCGAGAAGATCGTCGTCAACGGTCTGCAGCGCATCCGTCCAGGCGCAATCGTCGCGCCTCAGATGGAAGAGAAGGTCGCGACCGCGCAGTAAAGACTTTCGCCTTCCCCTGAGGGGGAGGGCCAATACTCGAAATGATACGACCCGCCGGCGGCTCCCAAACCGCCGGAGAGGGACTTTGCATCCATGTTCACCCCGGAGAGGGCTTTGATATGAACATCTCCAGATTCTTTGTCGACCGCCCGGTCTTTGCCGGCGTTCTTTCGGTCCTCATCCTGGTTGCCGGCCTGATCGGCCTGCGCGCGCTGCCGATTTCCGAATATCCGGAGGTCGTGCCGCCGTCGATCGTCGTGCGCGCCACCTATCCCGGCGCCAACCCAAGCGTCATCGCCGAAACCGTGGCGACGCCGCTCGAAGAGCAGATCAACGGCGTCGAAGGCATGCTCTATATGGCCAGCCAGGCGACATCGGACGGCGTGCTCAACGTCACCGTTACCTTCAAGCTCGGCACCGACCCCGACAAGGCGCAGCAGCTCGTGCAGAACCGCGTTTCGCAGGCCGAACCGCGCCTGCCGGCGGAAGTCCGTTCGCTCGGCATCACGACAGTCAAGAGCTCACCCAACTTCATCATGGTCGTCAACCTCGTCTCCGACGGGAACAATCACGACATCACCTATCTTCGCAATTACGCGACCCTGAACGTCAAGGATCGGCTCGCCCGCATCGCAGGCGTCGGTCAGGTGCAGGTCTTCGGCGCCGGCGACTATTCCATGCGTGTCTGGATCGACCCGCAGAAGGCCGCCGAGCACAATCTTGCCGCCAGCGACATCAGCAGCGCCATCAGTTCCCAGAACATCCAGGCCGCCGCCGGTATCATCGGCGCATCGCCGAGCCAGCCCGGTGTGGACCTGCAGCTCAACGTCAATGCCCAGGGCCGCCTGCGCACGCCCGAGGAATTCGGCAACATCATCGTCAAGACGGGCGCCAATGGCGAGATCACCCGCCTTCGCGATGTCGCCCGCATCGAGCTCGGTGCTGCGGACTACACGCTGCGTTCGCTGCTCGACGGCAAGCCGGCCGTCGCCGTCGCCGTTCTTCAGGCGCCCGGTTCGAACGCGATCGAGATCGCGGACAATGTGAACGCGACCATGGATCAGCTGCAGCTCGCCATGCCTGAGGGCGTCAAATACGAGATCGTCTACGATACGACGAAATTCGTGCGGGCCTCGATCGAGAAGGTGATCGACACGCTGCTCGAAGCCATCGCGCTCGTCGTCCTCGTCGTCATCCTGTTCCTGCAGACGTGGCGCGCCTCGATCATCCCGCTGATCGCCGTTCCCGTCTCGATCATCGGCACTTTCGCGGTCATGTATGTCTTCGGCTTCTCGATCAACGCGCTCAGTCTGTTCGGACTGGTGCTTGCGATCGGTATCGTCGTCGACGACGCGATCGTGGTGGTCGAAAACGTCGAGCGCAATATCGAGGAAGGCCTGTCGCCGCGGGCTGCCACCTATAAGGCGATGAGGGAAGTCTCCGGTCCGATCGTCGCGATCGCGCTGGTGCTCGTCGCGGTCTTCGTGCCGCTTGCCTTCATCTCCGGTCTGTCGGGTCAGTTCTACCGCCAGTTCGCGCTGACGATCGCGATTTCGACCGTCATCTCGGCCTTCAACTCGCTCACTCTGTCTCCGGCGCTGGCAGCCCTTCTCCTGAAGAGCCATGATCAGCCGAAGGACTGGCTGACGCGGTTCATGGACACTATCTTCGGCTGGTTCTTCCGCGGCTTCAACCGTGTCTTCGGCGCGGGCTCGAATGCCTACGGCAAGGGCGTTGGCGGGCTGTTGTCGCGCAAGAGCATCGTCATGGTGATCTATCTGGCGCTGGTCGGTGCGACCTACAGCCTGTTCAGCACGGTCCCCGGCGGCTTCGTGCCGTCGCAGGACAAGCAGTATCTGATCGGCTTTGCCCAGTTGCCGGATGCCGCAAGCCTCGACCGCACGGAAGACGTCATCAAGCGCATGACCGACATTGCGCTGGCGCAGCCGGGCGTTGCCAATGCGATTGCCTTTCCAGGCCTATCGATCAACGGCTTCACCAACTCCTCGAACGCCGGCATCGTCTTCGTGACGCTGAAGGACTTCGAAGAGCGCAAGACGCCTGATCTCTCGGGCGGTGCAATCGCCATGGCGCTGAACCAGAAGTTCGGCGTCATCCAGGATGCCTTCATCGCCATGTTCCCGCCGCCGCCGGTCAATGGTCTCGGCACGACGGGCGGTTTCAAGCTGCAGATCGAGGATCGTGCCGGCCTCGGCAACCAGGCGCTCGACGAGGCGACCAAGGCCGTGCTTGCAAAAGCCTACCAGGCGCCTGAGCTCGCCGGACTGTTCTCCAGCTTCCAGATCAACGTGCCGCAGCTCTATGCCGATCTCGACCGTGCCAAGGCCGAGCAGCTCGGGGTTTCCGTCACCGACGTCTTCCAGACGCTGCAGATTTATCTCGGTTCGCTCTATGTGAACGACTTCAACGCCTTCGGCCGCACCTACAGCGTCCGTGTGCAGGCCGATGCGAAATTCCGCGCCCAGCCGGAAGATATCGGCCAGTTGAAGGTCCGGTCGGCATCGGGTGAGATGATCCCGCTTTCGGCCCTCTTGAAGGTGGAGCCAAGCACCGGTCCTGAGCGTGCAAACCGCTACAACGGCTTCCTTGCCGCCGATATCAACGGCGGTCCGGCACCGGGCTTCTCGTCGGGGCAGGCGCAGGCGGCAATCGAGAAGATTCTTCACGAGACCCTGCCTGCGGGCATCGACTTCGAATGGACGGATCTGACCTATCAGCAGATCCTGGCCGGCAATTCGAGCATCGTCGTCTTCCCCCTGGCACTGTTGCTCGTCTTCCTGGTGCTGGCCGCCCAGTATGAAAGCTTGACGCTGCCGCTTGCGATTATCATGATCGTGCCGATGGGCGTGCTGGCTGCGCTGACCGGCGTCTGGCTCACCGGTGGAGACAACAACATCTTCACCCAGATCGGTCTTGTCGTGCTTGTCGGTCTATCGGCGAAGAACGCGATCCTGATCGTGGAATTCGCCCGCGAACTGGAATTCGAGGGAAGGACACCGCGGGAGGCCGCGATCGAGGCCAGCCGCCTTCGCCTTCGCCCGATCCTCATGACCTCGCTCGCCTTCATCATGGGTGTCGTGCCGCTCGTCGTTTCTACAGGCGCCGGCGCGGAAATGCGCGCGGCCATGGGTGTCGCGGTCTTCTCGGGCATGATCGGCGTGACCTTCTTCGGCATCTTCATGACGCCGGTGTTCTATGTGCTGCTGCGGCGGCTGACGGGCAACCGTCCGCTCATCCAGCACAAGCCGGACGAACACAAGGAAGAAGAGGCGGAGGTCATCCGGCTCGCGGCGGAATAAACGGAATTCAACCTTCCTTTGTCGAGTAAATCGGGCGGGAACTTCGGTTCTCGCCCGTATCGTTTTCAGGGAGTGCGCGCGGCCTTCCGACAACGCCCTCCAGGGCATGTGACAAAAATGCGTTACGTCCGTCAAAACGGTTTGCAACGATGGGCGAGGGGACTATCAAAGACGGACAACAGTTGGGAGGACTGAATGACGAGTTCGAGAGAAGGTCATGACGGCAGGCGGATCGCCTTTCTCGGCACCGGCCTGATGGGCGCGCCGATGGCTCGCCGGCTGCTTGGCGCGGGCTTTGCCGTCACCGTCTGGAATCGCGATCCCGGCAAGGCCGAGCCGCTTGCGGGAGACGGCGCGATCTGCGCGAAAACACCTGATGATGCCGTCTCGGGCGCCGACGTCGTCATCACCATGCTCACCAACGCCGAGGCGGTGAAGGACGTGTTGTTCGATCGCGGAGCGGCCGATGCGATGACGCCTGGCACAACCGTCATCGACATGAGTTCGATTGCCCCGCATTTCGCCCGCGACCATTCGGCGAGGCTTGCCGACCGCGGCATCCATCATGTCGATTCGCCGGTATCTGGCGGTGTCGTCGGGGCGGAAGCGGGTAGCCTCGCGATCATGGCGGGCGGCGACAAGGACGTGGTCGACGGGCTTGCGGATGTCTTTGCGCCGATGGGGCGGGTGACCCGCGTCGGTCCAAGCGGGGCGGGCCAGCTTGCCAAGCTTGCCAACCAGCAGATCGTCGCGGTGACGATCGGCGCCGTCGCCGAAGCGATGATGCTGATCGAAGCGGGCGGCGGCTCGCAGGCGGCCTTCCGGGACGCCATTCGCGGCGGCTTTGCCGAGAGCCGTATCCTTGAACTGCACGGCAAGCGCATGGTCGAGCGGCAGTTTACGCCAGGCGGTTCGTCCAGCAACCAGTTGAAGGATCTGAACGCCGCCATGGAGACGGCCAAGTCCCTGTCGTTGACGCTGCCGCTGACTGCGGCGGCACATGCCGAATTCAGCGAATTCGTCGCCAATGGCAATGGCGAAAAGGATCACAGCGGCCTGCTCCTCCATCTCGAAGAGAAGAATGCCCGGCCGGGAGGAAAGAAGTGACGGACAACCATTCGCCGAAGCGGCGCCTGCGTTCGCAGGACTGGTTCGACAATCCCGATCATATCGACATGGCAGCGCTCTATCTCGAGCGCTTCATGAATTACGGCATCACGCCGGAAGAGCTGCGCTCCGGCAAGCCGATCATCGGGATTGCCCAGAGCGGCAGTGATCTTACGCCCTGCAACAGGGTGCATGTCGAGCTTGCCAAGCGCGTGCGCGACGGCATTCGCGATGCCGGCGGCATTCCGATCGAGTTTCCGACACATCCGATCTTCGAGAATTGCAAACGCCCGACAGCCGCGCTCGACCGCAATCTCGCCTATCTCGGCCTCGTCGAAATCCTCTACGGCTATCCGCTCGACGGTGTCGTGTTGACCACCGGCTGCGACAAGACCACGCCTTCGGCGATCATGGCGGCTTCGACGGTCGATATCCCGGCGATCGTGCTCTCTGGCGGCCCGATGCTCGACGGTTGGCACGAGGGGGAGCTGGCGGGCTCCGGCACGGTGATCTGGCGGATGCGGCGGAAATATGCGGCAGGCGAGATCGATCGGGAGGAATTCCTGCAGGCGGCGCTCGATTCTGCGCCTTCCGTCGGCCACTGCAATACGATGGGCACCGCTTCTACGATGAATGCGCTGGCCGAGGCGCTCGGCCTTTCGCTGACCGGCTGTGGCGCCATTCCGGCCGCTTACCGCGAACGCGGCCAGATGGCCTACCGCACCGGGCGACGCGCCGTCGAAATCGTGTTCGAGGATCTGAAGCCGTCGGATATTCTGACGCGCGAGGCTTTCCTGAATGCGATCCGCACCAATTCGGCGATCGGCGGCTCGACCAACGCGCAGCCGCATCTGGCCGCGATGGCGAAGCACGCCGGCGTCGAACTCTATCCCGACGACTGGCAGGTGCATGGTTTCGATATCCCGCTGCTGGCCAATGTCCAGCCGGCGGGCGCCTATCTCGGCGAGCGCTATCATCGTGCTGGCGGCACGCCGGCGATCATGTGGGAACTGCTGCAGGCCGGAAAGCTCGATGGCAACTGTCGCACGGTGACGGGCAGGACGATGGCCGAGAACCTGGAGGGCAAGGAAGCGCGCGACCGCGAGGTCATCACGCCGTTCGCCGAGCCGCTGAAGGAGCGGGCGGGCTTCCTCGTTCTCAAGGGCAATCTCTTCGATTTCGCGATCATGAAGATGAGCGTGGTCTCGGAGGACTTCCGCCGGCGCTATCTTGAGGAACCCGGGCGCGAAGGCGTCTTCGAGGGCAAGGCGGTGGTCTTCGACGGTTCCGAGGACTATCACAAGCGCATCAACGATCCCGAACTCGGCATCGACGAAGATACCATCCTCGTCATCCGCGGCGCCGGGCCGCTCGGCTGGCCGGGTTCGGCTGAGGTCGTCAACATGCAGCCGCCGGATCATCTCCTGAAGCGCGGCTTCCGCAGCCTGCCGACGATCGGCGACGGCCGCCAGTCGGGCACGGCGGACAGTCCCTCGATCCTCAACGCCTCGCCGGAAAGCGCCGCTGGCGGCGGCCTCGCCTGGCTTCGTAGCGGAGATATCATCCGCATCGACTTCAACCACGGGCGCTGCGACATGCTGGTCGATGACGCTGAGATCGAACGGCGCAGGGGCGATGGCATCCCGCCAGTGCCGGCGGATGCGACGCCATGGCAGCAGATCTACCGCCGCTCGGTTACGCAATTGTCGGACGGCGCGGTGCTAGAGGGAGCGGCGGAATTCCGCCAGATCGCAAAAAATCCGCCGCGGCACAACCACTGATCTTGATGGTGCCGCAGACTGCAAGTCCTTTGATCCAAAAGGGGAAAGTCGTAACGAACAGTTCACCTAGTCACTAGTTCGGTCATCAGGACAAGGCTTCATTAATGCCGGCTTGAGACCATATTGCCGTTATGCAAGCTTCTAAGGCTGGGACCGCGTTGCCAGAGAAAAAAGCCACACGATCCGAACACGAGTTTCAGGATCTTCTGCGTCGGCTCGAACTCGCTCTCGATGCATCCCGGATCGGTGTCTGGGAGCACAGCATCGAGCAGGACGGGATCTTGTGGGATGCGCAGATGCATCGTCTCTACGAGACCGGCGAGACCTGCCGGTTGGTGCCGGCATCGCTATGGTCGAACGCCATCCACCCCGATGATCTCGAGCGGGCCGAACGCGACTTCGAGCAGGCGATCGCGACGCGCGGCGCCTATAACTCACAATTCCGGATCGTGCTGCCGAGCGGCGAAATCCGCCACCTGCGTTCGCGCGCGCATTTCTATGTCGATGCGGAAGGTCTTCCCTCCTTCATCGGCGCCGAATGGGATGTGACGGCCGACGTCCTGCTCAACGCGGAACTCGCGCGGCAGAAGGTGGTGGCCGAGGCGAGGGCGCTGGCGCTGGAAGAAAGCAATGCGCGCATCGAGCATGTCGCCGACCACGACTATCTCACCGGCTTGCCGAACCGGCGCCTTCTCGACAAGCGGCTGGCGGAGCTGCCGGCCGACAAAAGCATCACGACGCTTGGCGTACTGCATCTCGACCTCGACCAGTTCAAGCAGATCAACGACAGCCACGGTCATGCGGCAGGCGACGCCGTGCTCAGGGCCGCGGCCCTTCGCATCACCGCTGCCATTCCTGCGAATGGCATGGTCGCCCGTGTCGGCGGCGATGAATTCGTCATCGTGCTGGTCAATTTCACCGATCTCACCGAGCTGAAGCTGATCACCGAAGACGTCCAGCGCCGGCTGCGGAAGAAGATCCGCTTCGGCCAGGAGATGCTGCAATCCGGCGCCTCGATCGGCGTTTCCTGGAGCGGCGATCGGAGGGCGCGCAACCTGCTTGCCGAATCCGACTTGGCGCTCTACCAGGCCAAGAAGCTCGGGCGCAACCGCGTCGAATTCTTCACACGGCAATTGCAGGAGGATTTGCGCTCCAAGCGTCGCCTCGCCGAAGAGCTGAAGCTGGGGCTGGAGCGCGGCGAGATCCTTCCCTATTATCAGGTGCAGCTCGACGCCCGGACCCGGGAGGTCATCGGCTTCGAGGCGCTGGCGCGCTGGAAACATCCGGAAAAGGGCGTGCTTGCTCCGGGAGTATTCCTGAAGATCGCCGACGAGCACGGACTTGCGGCAGAGATCGACGCGGCGATCCTCAAAAGCGTTCTCGAAGACCGGCTGTTCTGGCTGTTGCGCGGCCTTGCGGTTCCGCGCATCGCCGTCAATATCTCGGCGTCGCGCCTTGCCGATCCGGCGTTGCTCGACAAGCTGAGGAAACTCGACGTCCCGCCCGGCGTGATTGTCTTCGAACTTGTGGAGACGATTTTCCTCGACGACAGCGACGAAAAACTGCTCGCTCATATCGGCGATATCAAACAGATGGGCATCGACATCGAGATCGACGACTTCGGATCGGGCCATGCTTCGCTCATCGGTCTCGTCAAGCTGCGGCCGAAGCGGCTGAAGATCGACCGGCAGCTCGTCACCGAGGTCGTCAGCTCCGCCGAGCAGCGGCGCGTGGTGGGTTCGATCGTGGAAATCGCCAAGGCACTCGATGTCGAGGTGATCGCCGAGGGCATCGAGACCGAGGCGCATGCCGTCGTGCTGGCGCAGCTCGGCTGCGACGGCCTGCAGGGTTATGTGTTCGGTTACCCCGCACCGGCGGCCGAGACGGAGCGTCTCTTCTCGTCGATGACGAGCCGAATCGAAAAGCAGAAGAGCGCGATCGGCAACTGAACGGCCGGTGATCCTTCCGCGGGCGACGGTCGTCGCTCCCGGTTTTTTTGCCGCGTCGCGGAGAATGCTTCTCTCGTCTTTCAAATTGGCAGGCGGTATCTTTTCGGCGCGCGGCTTTTTATTCGCATCGGCTGGAAGATAATTGAGGCGCAAGTAATTTTCTTGAGCTTGCAACGGCATTGTTTCATGGTAATGCGGAAACGAAGCTTTCTGTATTGCATCGAAAAATGATTATACGCGTCGTCAAGTCCATGAGCGCGGCTCTCCATCATTCGCAGGTGCAATCGGGGGCTGGGGCCTGACAATTGCTTTGCCGTTGCCGGGATGGACTTGCGGGACATTCAATCTGGGAAAGTTGCATGAATTCGGAATTTGCCGTTCGTTCGATGCGGCCCGGCGAACTGGAACTCGTGCTCGAATGGGCGCGTCAGGAAGGCTGGAACCCCGGCCTCGACGATTCGCTTGCATTCAACGAGGCCGATCCGTCGGGATTTTTCGTCGGCTCCATCGGTGAAGTCCCCGTCGGCTCGATCTCGGTCGTCAAATATGGCGATACTTTCGCCTTCCTGGGCCTCTACATCGTCCATCCCGATTTTCGCGGCAAGGGTTACGGCAAGGCGATCTGGGCGGCGGGTATCGCCAGCGCGGGAGACCGAACGATCGGTCTCGATGGCGTCGCCGCGCAGCAGGACAACTACCGCAAGGCCGGCTTCGAACCCGCCTATTCCACCATTCGTTACGGCGGTGTCGCTACTTCCTTGCCAGTCTCGACGCTTGTCGCGCAGCCGGTGCTGGATTCACGCCTCGAAGGCTTGCAGCGATATGATTCGGCGATCTTTCCGCAGCCGCGGGATGCCTTTCTCGCTGCCTGGTGCACCGCCCGCAAGGGTCGTCGTTCGGCGGTGGTGCGCAAGAGCCACAAGATCCGCGGTTACGGCACCATCCGCCGCTGCTACGAGGGCTACAAGATCGGCCCGCTCTTTGCCAACGATGCCGACAGCGCCGCGGCGCTGCTTGCCGAATTGATACCCGAGGCGAAGGGAGCCGCGGTCTTCATCGACATTCCCGCAGAGAACCACGAGGCGGTCGCGCTGGCCGAAGGCATCGGCCTTCAACCGGTATTCGAGTCGACACGCATGTATCGCGGACCGGCGCCGGCCATCCCGCTGAAGCACGTCTTCGGCGTGACGACGCTGGAGCTTGGTTAAAGCCTTTCCTGATCAGGAAAGGTTTTTAATCCACGGGTGAGGCGGTCACGGTCGGCGACGAAGCTTTCGGACGGCCCTTTTCGGCGATCGCGATGCCGCCCAAGGTCAGCACCAGTGCGATCACATGGAAGGACTGCAGTCTCTCGCCGATCAGGGCGACGGAAAGCAGCGTTCCGAACACCGGCACGAGATTGATGAAGAGGCCGGCGCGGTTGGCGCCGATTGCCACGACGCCCTTGATATAGAGGATTTGCGCCACCAGCGACGGGAATATCGCCGTGTAGAGAGTGATGACCCAGCCGGCCTGGTCCGGCCACTGCGCGGCCCCCCGGCCGGCTTCCCAGAGGAGCAGCGGCAGCGAGGTCAGCATCGCGCCGAGCGCCGGGACCGCCATCAGCGTGCGCCAGTCGAGCGGCGGCTTCCAGCGCAGGAAGATCGTGTAGACCGAATAGGCGGCAATGGCGATCAGCATCAGCCCGTCGCCGCGGTTGAGGCTGAGTTGCAGCAGCGTTGCGAGGTCGCCATGCGCGGCGGTCAGGGCGACGCCGATCAGCGTCATGCCGAAACCAAGACATTGCGCCAGCGAGATGCCGGTACGGAAGAACATGAAATTCAGCAGGAAGATCAGCATCGGGATGCCGGCCTGTTCGATGGCGACGTTGATCGCCGTCGTATATTGCACGGCCGAATAAAGCATAGCGTTGAAAAGGGTGTAGCCGATGACGCCGTAGAAGAGGAGCAACGGCAGGTTCTTCCTCACCACCGGCCAGTCCTTCCGCAGTTGCGGTACTGAAATTACGGCGATCATTGCGACGGCGAGGAACCAGCGCAGGAAGGTCAGCATCATCGGGCTGATATGCCCGAGCGCGAGTTTGCCGGCGACGGAGTTGCCGCCCCAGCAGAGGGTGGCGATAACGAGGCAGATATAGGCCGTGGCTTGCAAGAGCGTTCTTCCCGTCTTTCCGCGATCGCCGAGCGGCGTTTTGTGACGGGAAATAGCCTGTCGGCTGCTGATTTGTCACGTAAAAAGCCCAATCTGCTGTGACAACAGGGTCGCTTTCCAAAAAACAAAGCTTTATAGATGCGCGGGTTTGAGCAGGTGCGCGGTTCCGCGCCGGTAACAGGAAGAGTTGGATGACGAACGTAGTCGTGGTCGGTTCGCAATGGGGTGACGAAGGCAAGGGCAAGATTGTCGACTGGCTTTCGGAGCGCGCGGATATCGTTGTGCGCTATCAGGGCGGACACAATGCCGGCCATACGCTCGTCATCGACGGTACGAGCTATAAGCTCTCGCTGCTGCCGTCCGGCGTCGTGCGCCCGGGCAAGATGGCCGTGATCGGCAACGGCGTCGTCGTCGATCCGCATGCGCTGATCGCCGAGATCGGCCGGCTGGAGGCGCAGGGCGTGACGGTCACGCCTGACAATCTGCGCATCGCAGACAATGCGACGCTCATTCTTTCGCTGCACCGCGAGCTCGACGCGATGCGCGAGGATGCTGCGTCGAACAGCGGCACCAAGATCGGCACGACGCGCCGCGGCATTGGCCCGGCCTATGAAGACAAGGTCGGCCGCCGCGCCATCCGCGTCATGGATCTTGCCGATCTCGAGAGTCTTTCCGGCAAGGTCGACCGTATTCTGACGCATCACAATGCGCTTCGCCGCGGCCTCGGCGTTGCCGAAGTCAGCCACCAGGCGATCATGGACGAACTGACCTCGGTCGCCGATCGGGTGCTGCCCTTCCGTGATACGGTCTGGCTCTTCCTCGACAAGGAGCGTCGCAAGGGCTCCCGCATCCTGTTCGAAGGCGCGCAAGGCACTCTGCTTGATATCGATCACGGCACCTATCCCTTCGTCACCTCTTCGAACACGGTGGCCGGCCAGGCGGCAGCCGGTTCCGGCATGGGACCCGGCTCGCTCGGTTATATCCTCGGCATCACCAAGGCCTATACGACGCGCGTCGGCGAAGGTCCGTTCCCGACCGAGCTGAAGGACGCGATCGGTGAATTCCTTGGGGAAAAAGGTCATGAGTTCGGCGTGGTGACCGGACGTAAGCGGCGCTGCGGCTGGTTCGACGCCGCACTCGTGCGCCAATCGATCGCCACCAATGGCATCACGGGCATCGCGCTCACCAAGCTCGACGTGCTCGACGGTCTCGAGGAATTGAAGATCTGCGTCGGCTATATGCTCGACGGCGAACAGATTGATCATCTTCCCGCAAGCCAGGGAGCGCAAGCTAGAGTCGAACCGATCTACATCACGCTGGAGGGATGGAAGGAATCGACCGTCGGCGCCCGCAGTTGGGCGGATCTGCCGGCACAGGCGATCAAATATGTTCGCCAGGTCGAAGAGCTGATCGGGGCGCCCGTCGCGCTCCTGTCCACCAGCCCGGAGCGGGATGACACGATACTTGTGACCGATCCGTTTGAGGATTAAGCTCACGGGTCACTGTGGAGGATGGTTCGGTAGAGTACCGGACTTCTTGAGAAAGTACTGATGGCGGATTTTATTGCAGTCATTCGGCGGGCCGTCGACGGCCTGGCTGAAAATACCCCCGAGATGCGGGTGAAAGTCTACGAACGTGCCCGCGGCGCAGTGCAGCGGCAGCTCGAGAACATGAAGCCGCGTCCGCCGGAAGCCATGCTGCAACGCCAGCTCGAAAAGCTCGAGGCTGCCATCCGCGAAGTGGAAGGCGAACATTCCGAGGCGATGCCGCTCGATGAGTCGGTTGTGGCCGTCGCCGCGGCGGAATCCTTCGAAGAACAAGCGGTTCCCGACGAAAGCGAACTGGCGCCGGCGCCGGAGACGGCTGTCGAGGAACCGGCATACGAAGCCTATGCGGAACCGCAGGCGGCCGAGGTCGCCGACGAGCCCGATCACGTGGAAGCCGCCGCGCCGGAGGAGGCTGAGGAAGAGGTCGCTGCCGAGGAGCCTCTTTCCCAGGAAACACTCGTTTCCCCTGAAGCATCCGTTCCCGCGGAAACCCCTGTTTCCGCCGAGACACCGGTTTCCCTTGAAACATCCGGTCCGGCCGAGACCTACTGGCATCCCTCTCAGGAGGAGGAAGCGCCGGCCGAGGAATGGCATGCCAGCGAGGCGCGCGACGTCGCTGCCGAAGACGTGCCGGCTGAACATGACGGCTGGGAAGCGCCAGCCTCCGAGCATCGCGACGAGCAAGCCGACGAAGACCGTGCCGACGAGCAGCATCTCCTGGACGCCGACGAGATCGCGGACGAACCTGCGGCGGTGGGAAGCGAGGAGCCGGAGGCCGAGGAAGCTTATGAGGCCGTCGAGCCGTTGCCGCCGATCACCCGCGGCATAGACCATGCATCCAACCGCCTGGTGGAGCCGGTCGCCGATTTCGATCGTCCGCAGGAGTTCGTCGAGCACAGCCGCGAGGAGCCGTTGCAGGCCGAAGCTGCGGCGCATTTCGACCCCGTCTGGACCGAGCCCGTTGCCGAAACCCCGGCTCCGGCGCCCAAGGATGCGGAGACCGAATGGGCGGAAGAGGAACTCCGGCAATATTCGGAGACGGCGCCGGCGCTGGCGCCGATTACCGCCGATGCCTCGGCGCGCGCCTTCGAAGAGGTGATATCGAGCCTCGAAAAAGTGGCACCCGCGGCTGTCATGCCGGCCGCCAAGGAAAGTTTTTCCTGGGAGACGGCCGCCTTCGACGATCTGCCGCCGATCGAAGCCGGGAACAATAAGAAGACGCCGGTTGCCTCTCATTTCGACGATGTCGATATCTTCGCGGAAGTGCACAACGGCAAACCGGCACCTGCTAGCGGCGCGCCGAGCGAGGACTGGCGAGAGGCGAAGGCGCTGCGCGGCTACGACCGCCGCGGCTCTGTCGCCGCTGATGACGATGACGCCAATCCGTCGATGGATATCGATCAGATTGTTGCCTCCAAGCTGCAGGGCAAGAGCTTCCGTATGGAGCCGAAGCGGCGCCGCTTCGGCATCGGTACCGTGATCACGCTCATCTTCGCACTCATCCTGATCGGCGGCGGCGTCTATGCCGGCTGGACGAACAGAGAGGCGCTGGTGGCGATGGTCGACGGGCTCGTCAGCTCGGCACCGTCGCAGGCGACCAGGAACGAGGCGGCAACGCCGCCGGATGGCTCGGCGGCGCCTGCCCAGCCGGGCGCGGTGACGCCAACCCAGCCAACCACACCAGGAGCGCAGAATACTCCAGCGGTGCCGGCGCAGCCGAACCCGAACCCGAACACGCAAGTAGCGTCAGTGAACAATGACGGCGCTGCGGCCAATTCGAAATTCACCCAGCGGCTGCTGACCGATGGAACCGAGGTCGACAGTGGCCCGGCGACTGTGCCGGGAACGCCGACCGCGGAAGGAAAATCGGTCGCCGAACAGAATGTCGCGGCAGCCGATACGCCGCCTGCCAGCGCGCAGGGCGATGCGGCACCCGCCGACACGCGGACGCCCAATGGCCCGGTGGCATCGCCGCCGCAGACGGCGCCCGTCGGTTCGTCGCAAAAGATGTTCCTCTATGAGGAGCGCATCGGCCAGAGCTCGCCGACAGCGATCGAGGGATCGGTCGTCTGGAGCGTGCAGCACGAGGCCGGCCAAGATGGCCGGCAGGAGGCGACGGTGCAGGGCAATGTCACGGTTCCTGAGCGCAATCTCTCGGCTCTCGTGACCTTCAAGCGCAATTCCGATCCCTCGCTGCCGGCAAGCCATCTCGTCGAGATCGTCTTCTCAGTGCCGCCGAATTTCGAAGGCGGCAGCATCGACAGCGTCCAGCGCATCTCGATGAAGCGCACGGAGCAGGACCGCGGTGACGCGCTGATCGCGGTTCCGGCCAAGATCACCGACGATTTCCACATGATCGCGCTCAACGATTATCCTGATGCGCGCAAGGCCAATCTCGACCTGATGTCGACCCGCAACTGGATCGATATTCCGATCACCTACCGCAACGGCCGCCGCGCGCTGCTGACGATGGAAAAGGGCGGTACGGGAACGGACGCCTTTAATACCGCGATCAAGGAATGGACTGCGCTCGGAGATGTGTCGACGAGCCAGTGACGGTTTCCCGATCTTGGTGTGGTGCCGAGGCTGCGGAGAAAGATGAATGAAAAAGAGAAGGCGGGCCGCAAGGACCCGCCTTCTTCAATTGTATCACGCGACAGGTTTATGCCGTGGCTTCGACGACCCGGACGGCCTTGGCGCGTTCCAGGGCTTCCTTGCGGACGGCGTCCTGCACCTTTTCGAAGGCGCGGACCTCGATCTGGCGAACGCGTTCGCGACTGATGTCGAATTCGGTCGAAAGGTCTTCCAGGGTCACTGGATCCTCGGCGAGACGGCGAGCCTCGAAGATGCGACGTTCGCGCTCGTTCAGCACGCTCATCGCTTTCGCCAGCATGCGCCGGCGGGTGTCGAGCTCATCCTGTTCGATCAGCACGTCTTCCTGGCTGTCGTGGTCATCCACCAGCCAATCCTGCCATTGGCCGCCGTCACCTTCGGCTGCCTTGATCGGCGCGTTCAGCGAGGCGTCGCCGGAGAGGCGGCGGTTCATCGAAATGACCTCCTCCTCCGAGACGTTCAGCTTGGTGGCGATCTCCGAGACGTGCTCCGGCTTCAGGTCGCCGTCATCGATTGCCTGGATGCGGCCCTTCAGCCGGCGCAGGTTGAAGAACAGGCGCTTCTGGTTGGCGGTCGTGCCCATCTTCACCAGCGACCACGAACGCAGGATATATTCCTGGATCGAGGCCTTGATCCACCACATGGCGTAGGTGGCGAGGCGGAAGCCGCGCTCGGCATCGAACTTCTTGACGGCCTGCATCAGGCCGACATTGCCTTCGGAGACGACTTCGCCGATCGGCAGGCCGTAGCCGCGATAGCCCATCGCGATCTTCGCAACGAGGCGAAGATGGCTGGTGACGAGCTTGTGGGCGGCATCGCGGTCGCCATGCTCGGCATAACGCTTGGCGAGCATGTATTCCTGCTGCGGCTCCAGCATCGGGAACTTGCGGATTTCGTCGAGGTAACGATTGAGACCGGCTTCACCGGCGGTAATGGACGGCAAGGTATTTCGGGCCATAGTGCACCCTCCTAAAGTGAATTCCGGTTCCCGATGGAAACGCATCCTCGCGTTAAAAAAGGCAAACCGGGACGTGCGGCTCTACTGCGAGCCCGCACTAAGTCAATATACAGATAAGTGTGGCGAAACGGCGGTTCAAGGTGCCGCTCACGCAGGTGTGAGTTGGGCAGGCGGCATTCGGGAGCCCGCTTTATCGCCGCAGCGCTTCGACCAGTTCGACCATATCATCCGGTAGCGGCACCTCGAAATGCATGATTTCGCCGGTGCGGGGATGCTCGAACTGCAGCATGAAGGCATGCAGCGCCTGGCGGCCGAAACCGTTGACGACCTTGCGGATCTCTTCGGGCAGGAGATTGGCCTTGGTCTTGAAGCCGGCGCCGTAAACCGTGTCGCCGAGCAGCGGATGGCCGATATGGGCCATGTGGACACGGATCTGGTGGGTGCGGCCGGTTTCCAGGCGGCACTCGACCAGTGAGGCGAACGCGGTTGCGTCCGGCTTCTCATGGAAGCGCTCGATCACCTGGTAGTGCGTGATCGCCTCGTCGGCGTCCTGACTGTCGGGGCGTTTGACGGCGCGGCGCGTGCGGTCGCCGGTGGCGCGGCCAAGCGGCGCGTCGACCGTGCCCGACAGCGTGCGGGGCCGGCCCCAGACGATTGCCTGATAGGCCCGCTCGAGCGGCATGGTGCGGCCATGGTCGGCAAATTGCAGCGACAGGTGGCGATGGGCAATGTCGTTCTTGGCGACGACCATGACGCCTGTCGTGTCCTTGTCGAGACGATGGACGATGCCAGGGCGGCGCACGCCGCCGATGCCGGAAAGTGTATCGCTGCAATGGTGGATCAGCGCGTTGACCAGCGTCCCCGTCCAGTTGCCGGCGCCGGGATGGACGACGAGACCAGAAGGTTTGGAGATGACGATGACGTCGTCGTCCTCATGGAGGATATCGAGCGGGATGTCCTCGCCCTGCGGCGTCGGGTCTTCCGGCTCGGGCAGCGTGAGTTCGAAACTGTCGCCGGTGCGCACCTTGCGCTGCGGGTCGGTGACGGGTTCGCCGCGCAGAAAAACCTGGCCGTCCTTGATCAGCGCCTTGATGCGGCTGCGCGAAAATTCCTCGCCGACCTGCGCCGTCAGCCAGGCGTCCAACCGGCCTTCGGCAGTTTCATCGGCGGTCAGGACTTTTCTATTGCCGGCTGCTTGTTTAAAGGGGTCGCTCAAGACGCTTCTTCTCCGACGTATTTTTTAGAACGGGACGCACAGATGACAGCAATCGAGCCAGACGACCAGGAAGAGAAGCCCCTTGATCCGGCGATGGAAAGTGTCCGGCGCAAGATGGTCCGCCTGCAGATCGTCTCCGGCGCCATCATGTTCGTGAGCCTTATGGCGGTCTTCGGCGCGGTTGTCTACAAGGTGATGCACAGCGAGCCGAAGGAGACGGCGTCGGCTGTTACTGCCTCCGGCGTGCCCTCGGATGCGCCGCTTGCGGCAACCGTTTCCCTGCCACTCGGCTTCAAGGTGCAGTCCACCTCGTTTTCGGCAGGGCAGCTTCTGTTCTACGGCGAAACGGTCGAGGGCAAGAACAAGGCGCTGGTCTACGATCTCAGGACCGGCCGCACCGTCGCTGACGTCACTGTTACGGGCAATTGAGGCCGGCATGGCCGCCGTCCCGATCGACATCGACAGCGCCGACGATCCGCGCGTCGCTGAATTCCGCGAGATCCGCGAGCGTGACCTGACGGGCCGAGAGAACCGCTTCATCGCCGAAGGCACGGTCGTGCTGCGCATGCTCGCCGAGGCGCATGCGGCAGGCCACGGCTTTTTCGCCGAGAAGATCCTGCTGCTGCGCAACCGCGTCGAGGGCGTGCTGCCCATCCTGGAGCGGTTTCCGGTCGATGTGCCGGTCTATGTCGCCGGGGCGGATGTGCTCGACGGCGTCGTCGGTTTCCATCTGCATCGCGGCGTTCTCGCGCTCGGCCGGCGACAGGACCGCGGGGAGGCGGCAATTCTCGACGCGCTGCCGGAACGGGCGCTGGTGCTCGTCGGCTGCGGTATTTCCAATCACGACAATGCCGGCTCGATGTTCCGCAATGCGGCGGCCTTCCGGGCGGATGCGGTGCTGCTCGACGAAACCTCCTGTGATCCACTCTACCGGAAGGCGCTGCGTGTTTCGGTCGGTTCGGTGCTGAGCGTTCCACACCGCCGCGGCGGCAAGGCGCTGGATGTACTCGTGGCGCTTGCCGAACGGGGCTTTGCCATCTGGACGCTTTCACCGCACGGCAAGACCGATATCCGCGCCATTCCGGCCTCGACGCGCATGGCGCTCGTCGTCGGCACCGAGGGCGAGGGGTTGCCGGAGGCGCTGCTTGCGCGCTTCCAGAGCGCGCGCATTCCACAGTCGGAGGAACTCGACAGCCTCAATGCCGCGACGGCGACGGGGATTGCGTTGTTTTCGATGGCCTCGGCGATGGGCCGGGTCTAACGCATACCCTCTCAAATCGGAATCGATTTTCAGGGTTCTGCGTCAATTCAAACATGATGGTCAAACATGCGCGCCGCGCGTCCTATCGGACGCTCGGGGGATCGGCGAGGATCGCGGCTGCCCTGTCGGCAAGATTGACACGATCGTTGGGACTCTTTTCCGCACCTTCGACGAGCAGCGCGCGGATCGGCGAGGAGGGACCCTCGTTCAGTGCGGTCAACGCCACCATATTGGCGGCGATCGAGGCGATCTCCTCGCGGATCGCACCATCGCGTCCGCCTACGGCCTTTGCCTTTTGCAGGCGCTCGGCCAGGGCGGCGCTGCGTTTACGGACATCCTCGCCCATCTCAGCCGTGACGACAGCGGTGTCGAGCGTCGATGTGGTCGTGTCTTCGGCCGTCATTTCCGCCGGCAGCTCCGCGACCATCCCGGCAAGGCCGGCGTCGCGCAGCACCCGGTTGACCTTGCGGATCTCGGCGTTGGCGGTCTTCAACTGCTCCTTCAACCTGGCGATCTCCTGCTGGCGGCGAGCGACCAGGGTTTCCTTTTCGATGGCGGAAGCGCTCTCTCGCGCGGCCTTATCCTCCAGGCGGATCACCATATGCTGCTGCTGCGTCAGTTTCTGTTCGGCATCCTTGGCGCGCTTCTGCAGCAGACTGACGTCCTGGCGCAGTGTGTCGCGTTCGTCGCGCAGCGCGTTGACGCGGAATTTCAGGCTCTCCGCCTCGGTCTCGCGCGCGGCCAGGTCTATTCGCAGCCCATCGGCCTGTTCACCGAGTTTGCTCAGCCGCGTCCTCATCGTCGCCAGTTCGCTCTCCTTGTTGGCAGCGGACTGCTCGGCAATATGCAGATTGGTCTTCAACTGGCTGATATAGTTCTCGTCCTTGCGCAGATGCGAGCGCTGGTCGGCCGCCTCGACATGCATCTCGCCGATCTGGGCCTGCAATTCGCCGATCTCGGCGGCAAGCCTGCCGGCATCGACGGCGAGGGCGTCGTGGCGAAGCTGGAACGACAGGGATTTCTCGCGCTCACGCAGAAGATCCTGGGTGGTGCGGGCGTTTTCGGCGGCATAGAGCGCGCGCACCATGTCTTTCTGGGCGCGGACCTCCTGCGGGCTCAGCGGCATCGTCGCTTTCAGCCTGTTCTCCGTATACCAGACGATGCGGCGGTGAACGGCGGGCGAGACCAGAAAGACGAGGAAGGCCGCGGTCAGGAAGCCCAATCCGAACAAGAGAGCATATTCGATCACGGCGCGGCCATCGGTAAGAAGGTTGATACGAGGTCAGCCGCGATGATTAAGCACGCGTGACGCGCATGGCAAGGCCGCCGGTGGGGACGGCGGCAGATTCCAGCGGCTTTGAGGCCTCAGAAGGGGTTCCAGGTCGGCGCCTGGGTGATCTTGAGATAGCCGACATTGACGCCGAGGCGAGCACCGACGCCGGTGCGGATCGGCACGACCAGCACGTCGTTGTTCTTGAGCAGCGTCATGCCGAAGCCGGCGATCACATAGGCCGAGCCGCTGACGCCGCCGAACCGGGCATAGATGCCGTTGACGGAGGGCAGGTCGTAGACCAGCATCATTACGCGTGAGCCCTGGCCGCCGTAATCGAGGCCGAGCGAGGGGCCCTGCCAGTAGAGATTATGTTCGCCGGCGTTCTTGGTGTTCAGCTGGCCTTCGCCATAGGTCAGGCCGGCGATGAAGGCGCCGCCGCCTTCCTGTCCGAGGATATAGCCGTTCGGCAGGCCGTATTTCTGGAAGGCACTCTCGACCACTTTGGCAAGTCCGCCGCTGGCGGAGCCGAAGAAGGAGTGGCCGGCGTCGACGATTTCCTGCATCGTGTACTGGCCGTTGTCCTGGGCGGCAGCCGGCCCGGCAACCATCAGCGAGGAGAAGATGAGGGCCGAAAGTAACCTGCAGAAGCCGATGAATCGGTGCGGAAATTGAGGGCGCATGGTGTCATCCGTTCGTCGTTTGGCTAAGAGCGGGCAACCGCTCGCGGCGATTGGTGCATTTTGCGCCGATGATCTTAACAATCGGTTTACCAAATATGGTGTCATTATGGCATCGAGTACGATCGCAAACTTCGCGCAATTTTGATGAAGCATATTCCGGGCGCAATGAAATTGCCGCCCATCAGGAGACAATGATGTCCAAGAACCCCAATCTCACCCTGTCCGGCCCGGATCTGGCCGCGCTTCTTTGCAGCCGCGTTTGCCACGATGTCATCTCGCCGGTCGGCGCGATCAATAACGGGCTGGAGCTCCTGGATGAAGGCGGCGCCGATGCCGATGCGATGGACCTGATCCGCACCAGCGCGCTCAATGCTTCCGTCCGCCTGAAATTCGCACGTCTCGCCTTCGGCGCGTCGGGCTCCGTCGGCGCCTCGATCGACACCGGCGAGGCCGAGCGCGCAGCCAAGGATTTCGCCGTCGCCGAAAAGAAGACCGAGGTGATCTGGAACGGACCGCGCGCAATCGTCGCCAAGAACCGTGTCAAGCTGCTGCTCAACCTCTTCCTCGTTGCCTATTCCGCCATTCCGCGCGGCGGCGTGCTCGAGGTAACGCTCGAAAATCCCGAGTTCGATGCGAAGTTCAAGCTGACGTCCAAAGGCAAACTGATGCGCCTGCCGCCGAAGTTCGTCGAGATATCGACCGGCACTATCGAGGAAGCGATCGATGCCCATTCGATCCAGCCCTATTACACCGTGCTTCTGGCGCAGGAGTGCGGAATGGCGCTTGATCACAGCGCCAGCGCCGACGAATTGGTGTTCACGGCAGTGGCTGCGGCAGCCTGATTTCGGGGCGCGCACCTGTGACGGCGCCCCGTCCGGTAACAATTCGTTAGCCTGATGGACCTATTCTCCAGGGTTGTAAGAGGCCTCTTGCTGCGACGAATGCGGGGGCAAAGGAGCGGCCATGCAAAGGTTCATGATCACCGATAATTCGGACATCGTCCGCAAGGTCGGCAAGCGCATTCTCTCCGAACTCGACTTTCTCGTCAGCGAGGCCTCCAACGCCGGCGAGGCGCTGCAGCGCTGCCAGGCGGAGCTGCCGGAATATCTGATCGTCGATTCCGGCATGGAAGGCGCCCTCGACCTCATCGCTGCCATCCGTGCCATGGAGGGCGGCAAAGAGGTCAAGATCTACTACTGCGTCGTCGAGGCGGATCTGAAGAAACTGATGGCAGGCAAACGGGCCGGGGCCACCGACTTCCTGCTGAAGCCGTTCGATCGCAAGATCCTGACCGCCGTTTTCGGAAACCGCGCGATCGCCGCCTGACAGGCAGATCTCTTTCCGCCGATATCGGCATCGCTGGAGCATGATGTCGCGTGCAAGCCGTTTCGGCGCCCCGCACTATTTCCTAGATCGAAATAACGGAGGATCTCAGGCCGATCCAGCCTGAGATCATGTGCTGCGAGGGCGGATTCTTATTACTATTACCGTAGGCAGAAACGAAAAATCCCGCCGAAAGGGCGGGATCTTCGTTTATCCGATAAGGGGGATCGGAAAGAAATAATCAGGCGGTTTCGGCGTATTCGGCACCATCCGGCTCGCGAAGAACGTAACCACGGCCCCAGACGGTCTCGATGTAGTTGGCGCCGCCGGCAGCATTGGCGAGCTTCTTGCGAAGCTTGCAGATGAAGACGTCGATGATCTTCAGTTCCGGCTCGTCCATGCCGCCGTAGAGGTGGTTCAGGAACATTTCCTTGGTGAGGGTGGTGCCCTTGCGGAGCGAAAGCAGCTCCAGCATCTGATATTCCTTGCCCGTCAGGTGGACGCGCTGGCCGCCGACTTCGACAGTCTTGGCATCGAGGTTGACGATCAGCTCGCCGGTCATGATGACCGACTGGGCGTGGCCCTTGGAGCGGCGGACGATGGCGTGGATGCGGGCGACGAGCTCGTCCTTGTGGAACGGCTTGGTCATGTAGTCGTCAGCGCCGAAACCGAGGCCGCGAACCTTGTCTTCGATGCCGGCCATGCCCGACAGAATAAGGATGGGCGTCTTGACCTTGGACAGCCGGAGAGTGCGAAGCACTTCATATCCGGACATGTCGGGCAGGTTCAGATCGAGAAGGATGATATCATAATCATACAGCTTGCCCAGATCGACGCCTTCTTCACCGAGATCGGTGGTATAAACATTAAAACTCTCTGATTTAAGCATCAACTCGATGCTCTGCGCTGTCGCGCTGTCATCCTCGATTAGAAGTACCCGCATAATTATCCCCTTTACCGCCGCCGAAAGGTGGTCTGGCCCCCTACACGATACCGAACACGCTACGTGATTTGAAAGCTGCCACGAAATGGTTAACAAATTCTAATTCACTCTGGCAAGGAGTATCGAATTTATTAAACAATTTTTCCATTTCTCTGTTTTCCAATAGGAATCTCAAAAAGGTGCTCCTCAACTTTAACATTAGGAAACAGCGCTAAGTGATTCATCCGACTCGCCAATGAAAAGGTTCGAACTTCATGCCTCGGCATTTACCGACCCTTAAATCATCGGGGCTATCATTAACGATGCCCGTAAACGAAAGGTTACCAGCGGTAGGTATTTGTTAATATCGCAGGAAATTTTTTAGCAAACCGTGTCAAAGCGGCGCGCAGGGCGGTTTCAAGTTGAGCCGGGGTCTCGCATCACGGGAGTAATGCGTATGAAGTCGCGAGAAAGTCTCGTTCGCCTGAAGGAATTTCAGGTGAACGAAAAACGACGTCAGTTGCAGCAGTTGCAGATGATGATGTCCGAATTCGAACGGATGACGAAGGATCTGGAGAGCCAGATCGTCGTCGAGGAAAAGAAGTCCGGTATTTCCGACCCGAATCACTTTGCTTATCCGACCTTCGCCAAGGCCGCGCGTCAGCGGGCCGACAACCTGCAGGTTTCGATCAAGGAACTGAAGATGCAGGAAGAGACGCTGGAAATGGCGCTCGAGGAGATGCAGGCGGAATATGCAAGGGCCACAGCGCTGGAAGAGCGTGACGGCGGCGCCAGAGCAAGGGCGTAACAGAAACGGCTGGGTGCCGGCTTCGGCGCCCTGGGATCGCCACTGAGAAGCCATGTATGATGGGCGCGCTGTCCGTTATACATGGCTTTTGGTGTTTGCCTTATGGCGTCGCTCCCATGCGAAACGAGATTCGTCTCCCGCGGGGATGATTTGTCTTATGCATGTCCTTGTCCCAAAACCCGCTGTGCGTTTTTGGGCGACATGGATTAATTCACGACATCCTTCCATTCCGGATGGTGTTGCGCCTGCGCCTTGAAAAATGGGCAGAGCGGGAAGATCTTCCAGCCGCCGGTGCGGGCTGCCTCTACGGCGTGGAGCGCCAGTGCCTGGCCGACACCTTTGCCGCGCAGCGCATCGGGGACGGCGGTGTGATCGATGATGACCAGCTTCGGCGATGTGCGCGAATAGGTCATCTCCGCCTCGTGCCCTTCGACCTCGGCCACATAGCGGCCGCCGGAGACGCCTTCCTCACTTCGAATGTCCATTGTCTTTCCTCATAACCGATATTGTCGTAGCGGACCGTGACATGGCGGCGCGGTCGTGCCAAGCCGTGGAGGCAATACAGGCAGGAGACAGAGTGTTCATGCAAAATGTCGGATCGATGAGAGGTTCAGGGCAATGAGTGCGCTTTCGATGGCTCGCCCCGTGCTTCTCGTGGCTGCGCCGTTCTTCCTGGCGCTCGGCCTCGTCTTGCCTCTGGTCCGTTTCGAGACGCTGTATTTCTTCGACGAAACGCCGTCGCTCATCGAAATCATCGTCTCGCTTTGGCAAGGCGGGGACGGGCTGCTGGCGGCAATCGTCGCCCTGGTTTCGATTCTGCTCCCGTTTCTGAAGATGATCGGCATCACCGTGGAGGCGATGGGGATCACCGCAGAAGCGACGGCCGCCGGAGGTGGGGCCGGCAGCCTGTTCTATCGTCGCGTCGTACCGCATCTGTCCAAGTGGTCGATGATGGATGTGCTACTCGTCGCGATCGTCATTGCGGCGGCGAAGACGACGGGGCTGGCGGATGCCTTCACGCAGCCCGGCCTCTGGTGCTACGCGGCCTCGTCAATGATTTCGGGCCTTCTTCATTCCCTCATGGGAGATGCGTCCGGCCCGAAATAAATGTCGTCAATGCTGGGGTGTGATCAGTGACGATATTGCTGAATGCGCGTGGTGCGCAGGCCGGCAAGACCGTGGCTGTTGATCGACGACTGCCAGGACAGGAATTCTTCGACCGTGAGCGTGTAACGCTCGCAGGCCTCTTCCAAGCTCAACAAGCCACCGCGGACAGCCGCGACAACCTCTGCCTTCCGGCGAATCACCCAGCGCCGCGTATTGGGCGGCGGAAGATCCGCGATCGTCAGGGGGCTGCCATCGGGGCCGATGACATATTTTACTCGGGGACGTATCATTTCGGTCATTGGACTCTCTACACAACGCAAGACCACGAGCCCCACTCTAGCCTGCCACATTTAAAAATTGCCTAAACCCATCGTAAGACTTTGATAACAAATTTAGACGCCCGCTCTGGCAGACGATCGGGGCGGCTGCCTGCCGCTACGTCAATTTGTAGCGCCTGCGTGAGAGCCATGCGGAATAAATATCAGCTGATTTTCCGGGACGATCTTGTAAGGGCGGCACATAAGAATGAGCGCAAGACTTCGTCTCCGTTCTTCCCGCTGTATCAGTCCAGTTCGCGTTTTTGATGCTTCGTATCCTTGGGATGCGGGCAGAAGCCGCCTTTTGCTGATGCCCCGGCGCGAAGTTTTCGCCGCCGGCAGCGAGGCCGAACCGAAGCTGGCCATACGAGGATACGAAGATGAAAAGACGTGAACGCGCAGTCGGCGACTGCGCTGAGGATGCTGCATTTTCGCCTTCGCAGGCCGATGGCGCCGGGGTTTCGGCCGACGACGGCAAGGAACGGCTCGACGCGATGGCGAAGCTTGCGGGCTTCGATTTCTATCTGCTCTCGGCTTTCCCGCGGGGCGACCGCACAGCTTTCACCGAAAACCGGTTGATCAGCAATTGGCCGCAAAGCCTTGTCGGCTCTTACGAGGCTGCCGATCTCTTCTATTGCAGCAGATTGGTGACCGCGATGAAGCGGACGATCGTGCCGATCTTCTGCGAGGAGGGGTCGTTTGCGGGCAGCGCCGCCAATCAGGAAAACCGCAAACTCAACGTGCTCCTTCAGATGCATGGGCTGAAGAATACCTTCGCCTTCACGCTGCACGACGCTGACCTGAAACAATACATCTTCGCCTTCTGAGGCGGCTGTCCCATACCCAAGCGAGAGCAGGCGATGGCGCTGCTCTATGGCTGCATGGAGCTTCTGGACAAAGTTTCGCGTAGCAGCAGCGTGGAGGATGGCCCGTTGGAGACGCTCACCCGGCGCGAAATCGAATGCCTGCGACGCTGGCTGATTCCCTAAATCGGAATCGATTTAAGGAATCAGCCAGCAATTCAAAGTGCTACAGCGTCCTTTGCGCGTCTAAAAAGACGCGCGGCGCTGTAGTCGGCGGCCGGCAAGAGCAGCGACGAGATCGCGATCATTCTCGATCTCTCGTCGCATACGGTGGTGGGTTATCTGAAGAGCGCGATGCGCAAGCTCGATTCGGTCAGCCGCATGCAGGCGGTCGCCGGAGCATTCCGGTACCGGCTGCTCTGAGGCAGCCGGCCCTTTCTCACAAAGCTAAAGCTGGGTAGCATGTCGCGCAAAGTGTGCATCACTTTTTGTGCGACATGCGCAAAACAAAGCCTAAAGCGCGAGGAGCGAATCTGAAAGATCGCGACGTGCTTTAGAAGCCCTTTCCGCGGGTCAGCTCCGACACGACGGTTCCGAAAATGATGCGCATGTCCATCAAGATCGAAAAATTCCCGACGTAGTAGAGATCGCTGGCGATGCGGGCGCGCGCCTTGGCCGGACGATCGGTCGGACCGCGCAGGCCGCGCATCTGGGCAAGACCCGTCATGCCGGGGCGCATCGCATGGCGCTGATGGTATTCCGGTACGAGCTCTTCGTAGAGCACGCCGCCGGCGCGCATGCCGATCGCATGGCAGCGCGGGCCGACGACCGACATGTGGCCCAGCAGTACGTTCAGCAGCTGCGGCAACTCATCGACATTCGTGCGGCGCAGAATGGCACCGACGCGAGTGACGCGCGGATCGTTCATCACCGTCTGGGCAACGCCGGAGACGTCGCAGAGGTCGGTGCGCATGGAACGGAACTTGTAGACCTTGATGGCCTTGCAGTTCTTGCCCCAGCGGGTCTGCTTGAAGAGCACCGGCCCTGGGCTGTCGATCTTGATCAGCAGGGCGACGAACAGAAGGAAAGGGGCAAGGACGAGGAGGGCGCTCAACGACGAAACAATGTCGAACGCCCGCTTCAGGACCAGATCCACCAACGGCGCCTGCGGCGCATCGCTGTGGATAACAGGGGTCTGGATCTTCAGGCTCGGCTGCTGGCGGCGGCTCGGCCGGAAGGACTCTGTCGAAATGCTGTTGTTTAATTCCGTGATGCTCAAGGATCGTACTCTGTTGTCTTCGAGGGGGCGCGGCGGCAATAGGCGATCAATGGTTAACCCTGTCACCAGGGCTGCACTTAGGTCTTGGTAACCCTACTAAAACGGAAAAATGCGACAATTGTGTAATGGTGTCCAGAGAAATATCGCATCGCAGCAAATCTTTCGCATCTGCGTTAAGTTGAGGCAAGCTCATGATATTTCGTTAATAATTGAAATTTTGTCAAAGTTTCTAGGCCTTTGGAGGGGTTCGCCGGGGGCTGGCGACGTGCCGTTTCGACACCTGGCCCGTGGCTCTTAACCGTATTTCTTAACGGCAGACGAGGCGAAATTTTTCTGATGAAGATATCGATCGGTGTCGAAGCCGTGTCAGAATGTGACAAAATCAAGGCGGGTTGGGTGGCGGTATAGCGTCCGGAAACGATACAGAGCGCCGAGTTTCTGGCCAGAATCACTTGGTGAGGCCCGATCGGGCGAATCACTCACGGCTGGAAATTGGGATCGTGGACACCCTTCCGGACCCGCAGGGGAGGATATCGGTGGGTAAGGGGCTGCTGCAGGTCAATCGCGGATCGTTGCGTCAGACCTGGACGCGTGGCGGCGATGCAAAGGATTGCGCCGCCTGCCGGTATTCAGCGATACCCGCGGGTGGTTACGCCGGTTCAAGGACGCGTTTCCTGCCGCCCCAGGAGATGAAGTTCGGGTTGGCGAAGTCGAAATCGGCCGCCGGTCCCGTCTTGCCGTAGGTCAGCGGCGTTCCGTCCAGCGTCACCGTCGAACCGCCAGCGGCGCGTAGCACCGCATCACCGGCCGCGGTGTCCCATTCCATCGTGCGGGTGAAACGCGGATAAACGTCGGCCTTGCCTTCGGCGAGCAGGCAGAACTTCAGAGAGGAACCGATATTGGTGCATTTGAAGATCGCATGGTCGGCGAGGAAGCTTCCGGTCTCCGGGCTGTTGTGGCGAAGGCTTGCAAGCGCCAGCCTGTCGTCCGGCTGTTCGCGCACCGTGATTGCGTTGCGTGCGCCAACCGTGAAATCGTCCATGACGACGAGCCTTTCGGCGTGGCCGCGTTCTCCAGAGAAGGCAAGCCCCAGCGCCGGCGCATAGACGATGCCGGCCACCGGGGCGCCGTTCTCGATATAGGCGATGTTGACGGTGAATTCCTGTCGTCCGTCGACGAATTCACGCGTGCCGTCGAGAGGGTCGACGAGGAAGAAGCCTCGGCCAGCGATGTCGGGCACCTTGCCGGCGGCGACCGATTCTTCCGCCACCACGGGTATTTCGGGATAATCTCTGGCGAGATGAGCGAGGATGATACGTTCGGCCTCCTCGTCGGCGACCGTGACCGGACTTGCATCCGCCTTCATGGCGACGGGGAAGCCTTCGCGCAAGACCGTGATGATGGCCTTGCCGGCTTCGAGCGCCGCCTTTTCAAATGTCCTCAGCATTGTCCTTTTGCCGTTCGCCACGCGGCGAGCACCCCTGTGTCGCTCGTCCGCAAACCATCCCTGTCACAACCAGATACTCAAGTTAATATGGTGTTCCCCGTCGTGCTCCGCATCCCTCAATACGCAGCCTGATGATGCTACCATAAGTTTTCAGCCTTGTCAGACGAAGATGCGGCATCGTTGTTGAAATGGCATTCGTCAAAGCGGCTGCCTTGGGGTCGGAATTTGCTCCATCTTCCAATTCTGTGGAATAGCTTACGCAGCAAGCGGCGCAGGAATTCGACGGCGATATCTCCGGATGGTTAACCCAGTGGCCGTTTCTGGCTAAAAATAGGCCCTGCTCTGCCGTTTTTCTGTGGATTTTGGTTCAAAATGCGCCAGTTAACCCTGTTTCCGCAAGAATCTGTCGGAGTAACCCCTTTTTGTCTTCACATTTTCGACGAAACCGCTATGCATTCGGCCTATGAGGTTCCCTGAAACGGGGAACCGAAGAACCAAAAAGAGATGCAGCGTGTTTCGCTCGCATCCAGGGGAAAACGACATATGGAGTATTTCGTCCAGCAGCTCTTAAACGGGCTGACGCTCGGATCCATCTATGGCCTTGTGGCGATTGGCTATACGATGGTTTACGGCATTATCGGCATGATCAATTTCGCCCATGGCGACATCTTCATGCTCGGTGGTTTCGCCGCTCTTATCGTCTTCCTCGTCCTCACATCCATCTTCGCAGGTCTCCCGGTGGCCGTTCTGCTGCTGGTGATGCTTGTCGTTGCGATGCTGATGACGAGTTTATGGAATTGGACGATCGAGCGCGTCGCATACCGGCCCCTGCGCGGGTCCTTCCGCCTGGCGCCGCTGATTACCGCGATCGGCATGTCGATCACGCTGTCCAACTTCATCCAGGTGACGCAGGGTCCACGCAACAAGCCGATCCCGCCGATGGTGAGTTCGGTCTACCAGTTCGGCAACATCTCGGTGTCGCTGAAGCAGATTATCATCATCGTGATCACCGCAGTGCTGCTGACGATCTTCTGGTACATCGTCAACCGTACGGCACTCGGCCGTGCCCAGCGCGCCACTGAGCAGGATCGCAAGATGGCGGCGCTGCTCGGCGTCAACGTCGACCAGACAATCTCCATCACTTTCGTTATGGGTGCGGCACTCGCGGCCGTGGCCGGCACGATGTACCTGATGTATTATGGCGTCGCCTCGTTTAACGACGGCTTCACGCCTGGTGTGAAGGCCTTCACGGCAGCCGTTCTCGGCGGTATCGGTTCGTTGCCCGGCGCCGTCTTCGGCGGCCTCCTTATCGGCCTTATCGAGTCGCTGTGGTCGGCATACTTCACCATCGCCTACAAGGACGTCGCGACCTTTGCGATCCTGGCTTTCGTGTTGATCTTCAAGCCGACCGGCATCCTCGGGCGGCCGGAAGTCGAGAAGGTATAACGTCATGGCAAACATCGAAAATTCTGCAGGCAAGCCCGATGCCGGACTTGTCCGCAAAGGCCTTACCGAAGCTCTTTTCGCCGCCGTCCTGTCGTTCGGCATGTTCGTTCTCTATGTCGGCCTCAAGACCGACCAGAACATCAGCAACGAGTTGATCATTGTCCAGCGCTGGGGCCTGCTTGCGATCTTCGTCGCGGTCGCCGCCATCGGCCGCTTCGCCATGGTCGTTTTCATCAGGCCGAATATCGACCGCCGCAAGCTCAGCAAGGCGCGCGAGGGCGAGCTTGCCATCTCGACCGAGAAGAGCTTCTTCCACCGGCATTTCCTGAAAATCGCGCTGATCGCGCTGCTGCTTTATCCCATGGTGGTGGTGGCGATCAGAGGCCCTCAGGGCTCGCTGACATATGTCGACAATTTCGGCATCCAGATCCTAATCTATGTGATGCTCGCCTGGGGGTTGAACATCGTCGTCGGCCTCGCCGGCCTGCTCGACCTCGGCTATGTCGCCTTCTATGCCGTCGGCGCTTATTCCTACGCGCTGCTTTCGAGCTATTTCGGCCTGTCCTTCTGGGTGCTGCTGCCGCTTTCGGGCATCTTCGCGGCACTCTGGGGCGTCATTCTCGGCTTCCCGGTGCTGCGCCTGCGCGGCGATTACCTTGCCATCGTGACGCTTGCCTTCGGTGAAATCATTCGTCTCGTCCTCATCAACTGGACTGACGTGACGAAGGGCACCTTCGGTATCTCGAGCATCCCGAAGGCAACACTCTTCGGCATTCCCTTCGATGCGACAGCCGGCGGCTTTGCCAAGCTCTTTCACCTGCCGATCTCCTCGGCCTATTACAAGATCTTCCTTTTCTATTTGATCCTGGCGCTCTGCATGCTGACGGCCTATGTCACCATCCGACTGCGCCGCATGCCGATCGGACGCGCCTGGGAAGCTTTGCGCGAAGACGAGATCGCCTGCCGTTCGCTCGGCATCAACACGGTGACGACCAAGCTCACCGCCTTTGCGACAGGCGCGATGTTTGCCGGTTTCGCCGGCTCGTTCTTTGCCGCCCGCCAGGGCTTCGTCTCGCCGGAATCCTTCGTCTTCCTGGAATCGGCCGTCATTCTCGCCATTGTTGTCCTTGGCGGCATGGGGTCGTTGACCGGCATCGCGATCGCCGCCATCGTCATGGTCGGCGGCACCGAGTTGCTGCGCGAGATGAGCTTCCTAAAACTCATCTTCGGACCAGATTTTACGCCGGAACTCTACCGCATGTTGATCTTCGGCCTCGCCATGGTCGTCGTCATGCTGTTCAAGCCGCGCGGCTTCGTCGGCTCGCGTGAGCCGACAGCCTTCCTCAAAGAACGCAAGGCGATATCCGGAAGCTTCATCAAGGAGGGCCATGGTTGATGAGCCCCGTAACGAATACGATGTCTGACGACACTCTTCTCAAGGTCGAACACCTGTCGATGAAGTTCGGCGGCCTGATGGCCATCAACGACTTCTCCTTCGAAGCCAAGCGTGGCGATATCACCGCGCTGATCGGGCCGAACGGCGCCGGCAAGACCACCGTCTTCAACTGCATCACCGGCTTCTACAAGCCGACGATGGGCATGATCACGTTCAACCAGAAGAGCGGCAAGCAATACCTGCTGGAGCGCCTGCCGGACTTTCGCATCACCAAGGAAGCCAAGGTCGCGCGTACCTTCCAGAACATCCGGCTGTTCTCCGGCCTGACCGTTCTCGAAAACCTGCTGGTTGCCCAGCACAACAAGCTGATGAAGGCATCGGGTTATACGATCCTCGGCCTTATCGGTGTCGGCCCCTATAGGCGGGAAGCGGCCGAGGCGATCGAGCTTGCCCGTTTCTGGCTTGAGAAGGCCGACCTGATCGACCGCGCCGACGACCCCGCCGGCGATTTGCCTTACGGCGCCCAGCGGCGTCTCGAAATCGCCCGCGCCATGTGCACCGGCCCGGAGCTGCTTTGCCTGGATGAACCGGCTGCCGGCCTCAACCCACGGGAATCGGCAACGCTCAACGCGCTGCTGAAGAGCATTCGCGCCGAAACCGGAACGTCGATCCTGCTGATCGAGCACGACATGTCTGTGGTCATGGAAATCTCCGACCACGTCGTCGTCCTCGAATATGGTCAGAAGATTTCCGATGGCACGCCGGATCACGTGAAGAACGATCCGCGGGTCATCGCGGCCTATCTTGGCGTCGAGGATGAAGAAGTGGAAGAGGTGATCGCAGCCGTCGAGCAGCTCGAAGGAGGCGCAAACTGATGGGCGATGAAGTAATGACGGGTCAACCGCTCCTTCAGGTGAATGGCGTCGAAACCTATTACGGCAATATCCGGGCGCTGGCCGGCGTCGATGTCCACGTCAACAAGGGCGAGATCGTCAGCCTGATCGGCGCCAATGGCGCCGGCAAGTCGACACTGATGATGACGATCTGCGGCAGCCCGCAGGCCCGCACCGGTTCGGTGGTCTTCGAGGGCCGCGACATCACCCGCATGCCGACGCATGAAATCGCCCGTCTGCGCATTGCACAGTCGCCGGAAGGCCGCCGCATCTTCCCGCGCATGACGGTTCTGGAAAATCTTCAGATGGGTGCCGGCCTCGACAATCTGAAACACTTCGCCGAAGACGTCGAGAAGATCTTCACGCTCTTCCCGCGTCTCAAGGAACGTCACGCCCAGCGGGGTGGAACACTTTCGGGCGGCGAGCAGCAGATGCTGTCGATCGGCCGCGCGCTGATGGCGCGCCCGAAGCTGCTGCTTCTCGACGAACCCTCGCTCGGTCTTGCGCCGCTGATCGTCAAGGGCATCTTCGAGGCGATCAAGAAGCTCAACGAGGCGGAGGGGCTGACCGTTTTCCTCGTCGAGCAGAACGCGTTCGCCGCCCTCAGGCTTTCTCACCGCGCTTATGTGATGGTGAACGGCAAGGTGACGATGAGCGGCTCCGGCAAGGAGCTTCTTGCCAATCCCGAGGTCCGCGCCGCCTATCTCGAAGGCGGAAGACACTAGGTCGAAAGGAGAGTTTGACATGCAGGGACTTTTCTTCGAAGCGGATGCCGGCCCCCTTGTGGCGATCCGAGTCATCGTCTTGCTCTTAGGCTTCTGGACGGCCTGGCGCGCCGGCAAAGCGGTTGCCGAGGGCTGGAGCGATTATCCGCTGGTCATCGTCTATACATTTCTGCTCGCCTGGGCGATGCAGTTCCTGCATCATGCCCTGTTCAATGGGCCGATGCTCAATGCCTTCTACTATATCCTCGACTTCGTGACGCTGCTGGTGTTCTCGACGGCCGGCTTCCGCTACCGCCGCACCAATCAGATGGTTAACAACTATTACTGGCTGTACGAAAAAACTTCCGCGTTTTCGTGGAAGGACAAACATTGACAGTCCGTTGAAACTAGGCATGAATTGCCTTCCGAGTGGAACAGCTTTCCTGGCGCAGTCAATGGTGGGTAGTGCGCTGGGCCTTGGACCGGAACCCGCCCAAAAATTGGGAGTAATAATATGAAGAAGTCTCTTCTGTCGGCAGTGGCTCTGACGGCGATGGTCGCCTTCAGCGGCAATGCATGGGCCGACGTTCTCATCGCTGTCGCTGGTCCGCTGACTGGCCCGAACGCCGCGTTCGGCGCTCAGCTCCAGAAGGGTGCTGAACAGGCAGCCGCTGACATCAACGCGGCTGGCGGCATCAACGGCGAGCAGATCAAGATCGAGCTCGGCGACGACGTCTCCGACCCGAAGCAGGGCATTTCGGTCGCCAACAAGTTCGCTGCTGACGGCGTCAAGTTTGTCATCGGCCACTTCAACTCGGGCGTTTCGATCCCGGCTTCGGAAGTCTATGCCGAAAACGGCATCCTCGAAATCACCCCGGCCGCGACGAACCCGACCTTCACGGAGCGGGGCCTCTGGAACACGTTCCGCACCTGCGGCCGTGACGACCAGCAGGGTGCCATCGCCGGCAAATATCTTGCCGATCACTTCAAGGACGCCAAGATCGCTGTCGTTCACGACAAGACCCCCTACGGTCAGGGCCTTGCCGACGAAACCAAGAAGGCTATGAATGCCGCTGGCGTCACGGAAGTCATATATGAAGGCATCAACGTCGGCGACAAGGACTTCTCGGCCCTCATCGCCAAGATGAAGGAAGCCGGCGTCTCGATCATCTATTGGGGTGGTCTGCACACCGAAGCCGGTCTCATCATCCGCCAGGCGGCCGACCAGGGCCTGAAGGCGACGCTGGTTTCGGGCGACGGTATCGTCTCGAACGAACTGGCCTCGATCGCTGGTGACGCTGTCGCCGGTACGCTGAACACCTTCGGCCCCGATCCGACAGCGAACCCTGCCAACAAGGAACTCGTCGAAAAGTTCAAGGCCGCTGGTTTCAATCCGGAAGCCTACACGCTCTATTCCTACGCTGCGATGCAGACGATCGCCGGGGCCGCCAAGGCTGCCGGTTCGCTGGATCCTGAGGCCGTTGCCAAGGCCATGAAGGAAAAGGGCCCGTTCCCGACCGTTCTCGGCGACATTTCGTTCGACGAAAAGGGCGACCCGAAGATTCCTGGCTACATCATGTATGAATGGAAGAAGGGTCCGGACGGCAAGTACAGCTACTTCCCGCAGGGCATGTAAGCCTCGCTTCCCTTTATGGGACATGATTATCGAAGCCCGGTTCCGACCGGGCTTCTTTCTTTTGGCAGGTGTTTCAATTCCGGCCTGGCTACCTTGCCGCAATCGCTCATCGATCGATCCCACGAAGACGGTGCATTATGGCGCCCGGCAGCTCGCTTCACTGGAAGGGTTGCTGACGGCGAAAAACGGTACGATCCGGGGGTGGGCTTGACGTTTACGAGGCGGAATCTGATGTGCCGGAGGCGCTTCGGCGGATCGAGACCGTCATGGTCCCACGGCATCTCGGCAGCGCCACGGAACCAGCCTCCATCACCCTCTTACATCTCGTACAGCACGTGCGTGGCTTTCACGGCGGCCGAGGCGCGGTTCTCGACGCCGAGCTTCACGTAAATCTGTTCGAGGTGTTTGTTCACCGTTCGCGCCGACAGTCCCAATATTTCGCCGATGTCGCGGTTGGCCTTGCCCTTGGCGATCCAGAGCAGCACTTCGGATTCGCGCTGGGTGAGCGAGAAGCGCTGGCGCAGCACCTCGTCGTCGCTGCGCTGATTAGCGGCGGTGAGGCGGAAGAGATATTCGTCAGGGCCGATTGCGCCGAGGAAGGCGAGCTGCAACGCTGCCTGGCCGGCATGGGCGATCGAGATGATGCCGTCGCGCACTGCGGCGACGCGGTCGCGCATCCAGCCGGCGATATGGCGGACGACGATTTCCATGCCGTCGTCGCTGCCCATGGCGGCATTGACCAGCCGTGTCGCTTGCGGCGTTGACCAGTGGATGGCGCCGTCGCCCTTGACTGCCAGCAGATGGCGGCCGGCTGCGTCGAGCGCCACGCGGGCGCTTTGGGCCGAGCGAGCGTTGCGCAGATGGACACGGATGCGGGCGCGCAGTTCATCGATGTTGATCGGCTTGCTGAGATAATCGACGCCGCCGGATTCCAGCGCGTGCACGACATGCTCGGTCTCGGTCAGGCCGGTCATGAAGACGACAGGCACCTGCGCTACCGCGGCATTCGCCTTCAGCCGGCGGCAGGTCTCGAAGCCATCCATACCCGGCATCACCGCGTCGAGCAGGATGAGATCGGGCGTGATGCGCTCGACGATACCAAGTGCTGCCGTGCCCGATGTGGCGATCAGCACGGAGAAGCCGGATTGTTCGAGCGCGTCGGTCATGAAGCCGAGTGCTTCGGCCGAGTCGTCGACGAGCAGAACGATGTCGCGGGGGAGGGCCGGCTCAGCCAATGGATTCCACCTTTTTGTCGAAGTCGTGCAGGAAGGTCATGAAGCCGGCGAGATCGAAGGCGGCGACATAGGCGCGAAGTTCCTCCGTGAATGGCTGATTTGCCTCCACCTTGGCAAGGTCCGAAAGCTTGGCTTCAATGCCTCTGATATAGCCGATCTCGCCGAGCCGCAGCAATTCCTGCACATGGGCAGCACCTGGGCTCAGCATCGGCGCTTCGATCTTGACAGGAACGGCTGGCGCGGCATCGGCATAGATCCATGTCACGCCGAGATGCAGGGCGAGCTTGTCGCGCAGCTGGCGGATGTCGACCGGCTTGCCGATCGCATCATTGTGGCTGTCGTCGCTGTCGCTGAGAACGGCCGCATCACCGATATTGGCCGACAGCATCAGCACCGGCGCCGTCTGGCCGGCCTCGCGCAGACGCGAGACGAGCTGCCAGCCGTTCATGCCGGGCATCAGGATATCGACGAGGAAAAGGTCCGGCATGATGCCCTCGATCAGCGTCAGGCATTCGCCGCCGCCTGCCGCCGTCAGCACGATGAAATCGAGCGGCGCCAGGATCTCGCGCATCATCTCGCGGTGGTCCTCGTTATCGTCGACGACGACGACCGTGCGGCGCGGGCCGTCATAACCGACGATGCGCTTCTCCTGCGGCGCGGCGGCCACGGCGCGCATGACGGCGGACAGCATCAGCCGGACGCGGAAGGTCGAGCCTTCGTCCTTCACGCTTGCAACCGAGATCTCGCCGCCCAGCGTATTGGTCAAAAGCCGAGTGATGGTGAGGCCGAGGCCGAGCCCCGGCATCGGCCGCACGCTTTCGGCTTCACCGCGCTGGAAGGGTTCGTAAATACGGGGCAGGTCGTTCTCCGTGATGCCGCGGCCGGTATCGGCAACGGTGAAGGTCGCGACCTGGCTGCGATAGCCGACATCGAAGGTGACGCTGCCCTCGTCAGTGAACTTAATGGCATTGGAGAGCAGATTGACCAGGATCTGGCGCAGGCGCTTTTCGTCGGTGCGGACGAATTGCGGCAGGGCCGGCGCGCGCTCATGGATGAAGGCAAGCCCCTTTGCCTGCGCCTGCGGGCGGAACATATCGACGATCTGGTCGAGGAAATCCTGGATGTTGATCTCGTTGGAATAGACCTGCAGGCGACCGGCTTCGATCTTGGAGATATCGAGCAGGCCGTCGATCAGCCCGGAGAGGTGTTCGGCGCTGCGGCGGATGACCTTGATCGAGGATTGGCGCGGCGCCGGGATGGTCTCGTCGCGTTCGAGGATCTGGGCGTAGCCGAGCACGGCGTTCAGCGGCGTGCGTAATTCATGGCTGAGCCCGACGACATAGCGGCTCTTGGCGCGGTTGGCGGCCTCGGCGGTTTCCTTGGCGTTCTGCAAGGCGGCGTCGGTCTTCTTGTGGGCGGCGATTTCCTTGAGCAGCAGCGTGTTCTGGCGCGAGGATTCCTCCTCGGCAACGACGCGGCTGTCATGGGCGAGCACATAGAACCAGCAGACGACGCCTGAGATCACCGAGAAGACGAAGAAGACGATGAGGATGGTGCGATTGACGACCTCGCCCGTCTCGGGCGAGGCGGAGGCGACCTGATGGGCAATCATCGCCAGGATTGCTCCGATGGCGGTCAATGCCAGCACGACGGCGATGCCGTAGCGGCCAAGGCGCGTCGTCAGCTTCCCCAGAATGGCTTCCGGCAGCAGCGCCTTGGCGACGGTGCCGACCTGCGCGTTGAAACGGGCGGCCGGCTTGCACATGTCGTGGCAGCGGCTGTCGAGCGAGCAGCAGAGCGAGCAGATCGGCGCGGCATAGGCCGGGCACCAGGCCATGTCCTCCGGCTCGAAGGGATGCTCGCAGACCGAGCAGGTGATGTTCGTCAGGTTTTTCCAGCTTTGGCGCGGCTTGCGGGCGAGATAGAACTTGCCTTTCGTTGCCCAGGCGATGACAGGCGAGGCGACCAGCGCGATGACGAGGGTGATATAGGGCGCGAGCGAGGCGGCGATCTCGCCGAAGGCGCCGAAATGGGCAATCAGCGACACCGTCGCCGACAGCGTCATCGCGCCAAGGCCGACCGGGTTGATGTCGTAGAGGTGGGCGCGCTTGAACTCGATGCCGGGGGGAGCCAGCCCGAGCGGCTTGTTGATGAAGAGATCGGCGGAGATCGTGCAGAGCCAGGCCATGGCGATGATCGAGAAGATGCCGAGCGTCTCCTCCAGCAGCCGGTAGATGCCGAGTTCCATCAAAAGCAGGGCGATTGCGACGTTGAACACCAGCCAGATGACGCGGCCGGGATGGCTGTGGGTCAGCCGCGAGAAGAAGTTCGACCAGGCGAGCGAACCGGCATAGGCGTTCATCACATTGATCTTCAGCTGCGAGACGACGACGAAGGCGGCCATCAACAGCAGCGCGCCATTATGCCAGGGGACCATGTAGCCGAAGGCGGTCAGATACATCTGCGCCGGGTCGGCAGCGCGATCGAGTGGGACGCC
The DNA here is from genome assembly GCF_025941625.1 of Rhizobium acaciae. Taxonomy (NCBI): domain Bacteria; kingdom Pseudomonadati; phylum Pseudomonadota; class Alphaproteobacteria; order Hyphomicrobiales; family Rhizobiaceae; genus Rhizobium; species Rhizobium acaciae. The sequence goes on along the minus strand of NZ_JAPCZO010000004.1, from coordinate 269,862 downwards.
CGAGGTGAAGGTCAGTACGACCAGGAAGGAGCCGGCAAGCAGCTTCGGCGCGCCGATGATGACCCAGCCGGGCCCGGCGAGAAAGATCGCCAGGCGGTGGCGCCACTTGCGCTGCGGGTCCGGCGGCAGGAAGCGCAGGAAGTCGGCCTGTTCGCCGATCTGCGACATCAGCGCCAGGATGACGGCGGAGGCAGCGCCGAACTCCACCAGATCGAATTCGGCGATGGTGCCGGGCGGGCCGGAGGCATGGCGGATGCCGGCAAAGGCGCGCCAGAGATCGAATTTTTCCCAGTCCAGCAAGGCGATGAAGATGAAGGGAAGGATATTCAGCACGATCCAGAAGGGCTGGGTCATCAGCTGGAACTTGCTGATCAGCCGCACGCCGTGCGTCACCAGCGGGATCACCATGACGGCGCTGATGATGTAGCCGATCCAGAGCGGGATGCCGAGGGTGAGCTCCAGCGCCCCGGACATGATCGATGCCTCGATCGCAAACAGCATGAAGGTGAAGCTCGCATAGATCAGCGAGGTGATGGTCGAGCCGATATAGCCGAAGCCCGCGCCGCGCGTCAGCAGATCGATGTCGACGCCGTGGCGGATGGCGTAGCGGCTGATCGGCAGGCCGATCGCTAGCATGGCGACCGAGGCGACGATGATGGCGTAAAAGGCGTTGGTGGTGCCGTAGGAGAGGGTGATTGCGCCGCCGATCGCCTCCAGCGCCAGGAAGGAGATCGCGCCGATCGCTGTCTGCGAGATGCGCTGCGAGGAGAAATGGCGGGCGCTTTTGGCAGTGAAGCGCAGCGCGTAATCTTCCAGCGTCTGGTTGGCGACCCAGCGATTATATTCGCGTCTCACCGGAATGATGCGTTGGCGCGCTGCCATGTCTTCCTTTCCGGCAATCCGGTTGGGCTCATTGTCTCTCCGGCAGTTTTGGCGGGATGGTTGGGAAAGGCAAGAGGCGGGCACCGGCTGGTTCACAGAATGGCAATATTTTTGCAATTGATCTGTCACATGAGAGCTCTAACTCTCCCGGCGTTCCTTCAACCATTTCGGGTATCACCATGTCTGTTTTAAGCCTTTGCCGCCTGAGCACTGCCCTCGTCTGCCTTCTTTCCATCGTGCCATCGCTTGCCAGCGCCGAGCAGGCCACGGCGGCGAAAGCGCCTTATGCGGAGGCCGGAAACACCAACAAGCGCGGTGACGCCTGCTTCTCGACGGTGGACACCAACGCTGCCGTTCACCTTCTCTCCGGCTTCCTGGAAATCTGGACACCGCGCACGCCTTTTGTCGATGCCGGCGTCGAAGCCCCGGCCAAGGACAATTGCCCGGCGGTCGCCAAGACGGATTGGGATGGTATTCCCGCCAGCAAGACCGACGGCCATATCGTCAACCAGGCCGTCCATGACGCCAACATCGCCTATGTCGTCAATGCGACGCGGGCGCGGACGGCCGATCAGGCGGCGGCTGCCTATCTCGACGATCGGCGCGGCAAGAATGCCAGCATCGTCGATGGCCTCGGTCCGCTGACGGATGCCTGGAAGGCCGGCTCGAAGCAGACCACCACGATCACCGAGGTGGCGGCCGATGCGACAACAGTCAAATATGACGACAAGGGTAACAATCGCGGCGCCGGCAGCAAGCCGGACACGGAAAACAAGACCGATGCCAACCCCGACATGGGCCTTGCAATCGACTTCATCATTGCCGCAAGCGGTGACGGCTCGACGGAGCCTGCCAAGCGCTATTTCAAATATGGCCGTCCCTACCGCTGGAGCCAGGACGTATCGGTCGTCCCGACGCTGGAGCCCGCCAAGAGCGGCAAGCCGGTCGAAGACGGCGGTTTCCCCAGCGGGCATACGGCGGAAGCCTGGCGGGATGCACTCGCCATGGCCTATCTCGTGCCGCAACGCTTCCAGGAAATGGTCACGCGCGCCAGCGAACTCGGCGAAGACCGCATCCTCGCCGGCATGCATTCTCCTCTCGACGTGATGGGCGGCCGGATGCTCGGCACCGCCACGGTCGTCTACAATCTGAACAAGGCCGACAATGCGGCGCTGAAGAGCGATGCTTACGCCCAAGCGCAGGCATGGCTCGTCGCCAAATCAGGCGTTGCGGATGCGGGCGCACTTGAAGTCGCCGCCCATGCGGCACCACTGGCTACAGACCGTTTCGCCGATCATGACGCCAATCGCGCCTACGTGCTGCAGCGCCTGAGCTATGGCCTGCCGACGATCCATGCGACCGATCAGCCGGCGCGCGTGCCGCAGGGCGCCGAAGCGCTTCTCGAAACGCGTCTGCCCTATCTGGACGGCGAGCAGCGCCGCGACGTGCTGAAGACGACGGAGATCGCCTCCGGCTACCCGCTCCTCGACGACGCGGAGGGCTACGGCCGCCTCAACCTGTTTGCCGCCGCCGATGGCTACGGTGCGTTCGAACAGGAGGTGACCGTGACGATGGACGCGGCAAAGGGCGGTTTCAATGCGATCGATACCTGGCGGAACGACATCACCGGCAAGGGCAGGCTGGTGAAGCGCGGCGAAGGCATCCTCGGGCTGTCGGGCGCGAACAGCTATGCCGGCGGCACCGTGCTGGAAGAGGGCGCGCTGGTTGCCCTGTCGCCGTCGGCCTTCGGTCTTGGCGGGCTGACGGTTAACGGTGGTTCGCTGGTTCTGGCGACCGACAGGCCGCTGACCTTGAGCGGCGATTATCAGCAGTTCGCCAATGCCGCGGCGAAGCCGGCGCTCGGTGCGAACGGCGGAGGCACGCTGGTCGTCGAGGGCAAGGCGGCGCTGGCCGGCGACCTCGACGTGACGTTTGTCGATGGCTATGTCCTGACGCCCGGAACCAAGATCGAAATCCTGAAGGCGAGTGCCGTGACCGGCACCTTCGGCAAGTTCACTGTCTCCGGCCACAAGGCGAGCCTCTCCTACGGCCCGACATCAGTCGTCTTGACGATCGACGGATAATTCCCCCGAGAGAACCGACAGGGCATCTCCCGCGGTGGGGGATGCCACCTCTCTCCCGGCCTGCTGCCTGTTTGCCCCCCGCGCCTACGTCAATCGACGTATGTGTTTTCGCGCTGCAGCACCCGATAGTTCTTTAAGCAACAGTTAATCTCCGTTTCCGGTCTGTTGCGGAACAAGAAGAGGGGAGTTCAACCAGATGAATCTCAAATCCACTATTACGGGCGCAGCGCTCGGCGCCGTCATCGCGGCGTCGGCTGCCTTCGGCGGTGCAGTTGCCGCAGATGACACGATCAAGGTCGGCATTCTGCACTCGCTCTCCGGCACCATGGCCATCTCCGAGACCACGCTCAAGGACGCCATGCTGATGCTCATCGACGAGCAGAACAAGAAGGGCGGCCTTCTCGGCAAGAAGCTCGAGGCCGTCGTCGTCGACCCGGCTTCCGACTGGCCGCTGTTTGCCGAAAAGGCACGTGAGCTGATCCAGAAGGACAAGGTTGCCGCCGTCTTCGGTTGCTGGACGTCCTCGTCGCGCAAGTCCGTTCTGCCGGTTTTCGAAGAGACCAACTCGATCCTCTTCTACCCGGTCCAGTATGAAGGCGAAGAGTCCTCGCGCAACATCTTCTACACCGGTGCTGCTCCGAACCAGCAGGCCATTCCTGCTGTCGACTACCTGATGGAAAAAGAAGGCGTCAAGCGCTTCGTTCTCGAAGGTACGGACTACGTTTATCCGCGCACGACCAACAAGATTCTCGAGGCATACCTGATTTCGAAGGGTATTCCGAAAGAAGACATCATGACCAACTACACGCCGTTCGGCTTCTCCGACTGGCAGACCGAAGTTTCCAAGATCAAGGAATTCGGTTCGACCGGCAAGAAGACCGCTGTCGTGTCTACGATCAACGGCGATGCCAACGTTCCGTTCTACAAGGAACTGGGCAACAAGGGCATCAAGGCAACAGACATCCCCGTCGTCGCCTTCTCGGTCGGCGAAGAAGAGCTTGCCGGCCTCGACACCAAGCCGCTCGTCGGCCATCTCGCTGCCTGGAACTACTTCGAGTCGGTCGAAAGCCCGGCGAACAAGAAGTTCATCAAGGACTGGCACGCTTTCACCAAGAACGACAAGCGCGTGACCAACGACCCGATGGAAGCTGCGTATATCGGCTTCAATGCATGGGTTAAGGCCGTCCAGGCTGCCGGCACGACCGATACCGACAAGGTTCTCGACACCATTATCGGCGTCAGCGTTCCGAACCTCTCCGGCGGTTATGCGACCGTCATGCCGAACCACCACATCACCAAGCCGGTGCTGATCGGTGAAATCCAGGCCGACGGCCAGTTCGAAATCGTCCAGCAGACACCTGCCGTCGTCGGCGACGAATGGTCAGATTTCCTGCCTGACTCCAAGGATCTGATCTCCGATTGGCGCAAGCCGATGTCCTGCGGCAACTTCAACGTCGCTACCGGCAAGTGCGGTGGCAAGGGCTCCTGAGTCGACGCCGATCCGATGATTGCCTGAAGGATTCCGTCCGGGCTTGATCCCGGGCGGAAGCTCCGTCCCAGCGATTGCGCCGCGAGGCCAACACTATCAAGGGCGAGAAAGCCGATGTATCGCGCCATAAAGATTTTCCTCATCACGGTTTGCCTGACATTTTCGGGTCTCGTATTTTCAGGCTTTGCATTTTCGGGCCTGACAATCTCGAGCGAAGTCCAGGCCCAGGACGATATCCACGTGCTTATCGACGCGCTCGGCGTCGGCGACTTCCCGGAACGAGAAGCGGCCATCAAAGCGCTGGTTGCTTCCAAGGATCCGCATGTCAGCCAGATCCTGCAGCAGTTGAGCGACGGCCTTCTCTATGTCAATTCCGATGGCGGCCCGGTTCTCCTCCAGGGCGGTACCGATGACGAACCAACCTATTCCGATCCGATCACCGGCGAAGCCGCTGCCGATGTCGATCCGGATCTGATGACGAAGGTCAAGATCAACAACGCGCTTCGCGGCGTCATCGGCGCCGCCACCAGCCAGCTGACGCTGATGAGCCCGGACCGTTCCGCGCGGCTTGCCGCGGCGCAGGGCCTCCTGAAAGATGCCGATCCCGCCAATCTCGACCTGCTGAACACGGCGCTTGCGGCCGAAAAGGACGCTGAGATCAAGAATACGATGGAAGCGGCGCGCGCAGTGCTGCTGCTCAAGACGGATGCGAGCGTTGAAGACAAGAAGGCTGCGATCGATACGATCGCGGCGCGCGGCAATCGCGATGCGCTGACCATCCTCACGACCACACTCGAAACCGCGCCTGACGACCTGAAGCCGGCGATCCAGGCGGATATCAGCTCCATCAATCGCAGCCTGGCGCTGTGGGATATCGTCCAGAACATCTGGTACGGATTGTCTCTCGGCTCGGTACTGCTGCTTGCCGCGATCGGCCTTGCCATCACCTTCGGCGTCATGGGTGTCATCAACATGGCGCATGGCGAAATGGTGATGATCGGCGCCTACACCACCTATGTCGTGCAGGAATACATCACCTCCGCCTTTCCTGAACTTGCCGATTATTCGCTGGCCTTTGCCGTGCCTGCGGCCTTCGTCTTTACCGGCTTCGTCGGTCTGGTGATCGAGCGTGCCGTCATCCGCTATCTCTACGGCCGGCCGCTCGAAACGCTGCTCGCCACCTGGGGCGTGTCGCTCATCCTGCAGCAGGCGGTGCGCAGCATCTTCGGCCCGACCAACCGCGAGGTCCGCAATCCGACCTGGATGTCCGGCGTCTTCGATCTCGGCGGGCTCTCCATCACCTGGAACCGACTGTGGATCATCGTCTTTTCGATGGTGGTCTTTGTAGCGCTGCTCCTGCTGCTCAAGCGGTCCGCCTTCGGCCTGCAGATGCGTGCCGTTACGCAGAACCGGCGCATGGCGTCGTCGATGGGCATCCGCACCGGCTGGGTCGATGCCTTCACCTTCGCGCTCGGCTCGGGCATTGCCGGCATTGCCGGCGTGGCGCTCAGCCAGATCGACAATGTCTCGCCGAACCTCGGTCAATCCTACATCATCGACAGCTTCATGGTCGTCGTCTTCGGCGGTGTCGGCAATCTCTGGGGCACGCTGGTCGGTGCACTCTCGCTCGGCGTCGTCAACAAGTTCCTCGAGCCCTTCGCCGGCGCCGTGCTCGGCAAGATCCTGGTGCTCGTCCTCATCATTCTCTTCATCCAGAAGCGTCCCCGCGGGCTCTTCGCACTCAAAGGAAGGGCGGTGGAAGCATGATAACGGCCTTCCTTCTCCGATCACTCGATCGCAAGATCGTCATTGCCATCGCCCTCCTGCTTCTGGTCGCGGTTCTTGTGCCGGTCCTGAACCTGATGACGGGGCCGAGCAATCCGCTGCACGTGCCGACTTATATCATGTCGCTGTTCGGCAAGTATCTGACCTATGCGCTGCTGGCGCTGGCGCTTGATCTCGTCTGGGGCTTCTGCGGTATCCTCTCCCTCGGCCACGGTGCCTTCTTTGCGCTCGGCGGCTATGCGATGGGCATGTATCTGATGCGCCAGATCGGCACGCGCGGCAGCTACGGAGATCCGATCCTGCCCGACTTCATGGTGTTCCTGAACTGGAAGGATCTGCCCTGGTTCTGGTTCGGCTTCAACGATTTCTGGTTTGCGGCGCTGATGGTGCTCGTCGTGCCCGGCCTGCTCGCCTTCGTCTTCGGCTGGTTTGCCTTCCGCTCACGCGTCAACGGCGTCTATCTCTCGATCATCACCCAGGCGATGACCTATGCGCTGCTGCTGGCCTTCTTCCGCAACGACATGGGCTTCGGCGGCAATAACGGCCTTACCGATTTCAAGGACATTATCGGTTTTAGCGTCCAGGCTGACGGCACGCGTGCAGTCCTCTTTGCGGCAACTGCGATCTTCCTGGCTCTATCGCTGCTGATCGCCTCGGCGATCGTGCGCTCGAAGTTCGGCAAGGTGCTGGTCGGCGTACGCGATGCCGAAAGCCGCACGCGCTTCCTCGGCTACCGCGTCGAGCATTTCAAGCTCTTCACTTTCGTCGTCTCGGCGATGATGGCCGGTATTGCCGGCGCGCTCTACGTGCCGCAGGTCGGCATCATCAATCCCGGCGAATTCGCGCCTGCCAATTCGATCGAAGTCGTCATCTGGACGGCGGTCGGTGGGCGGGCGACGCTGATCGGTCCGATCATCGGCGCGATCCTCGTCAACGGCGGCAAGACGATCTTCACCGGCCTCTTCCCGGAGTTCTGGCTGTTTGCGCTCGGCGGCCTCTTCGTTGCCGTCACGCTGTTCTTGCCCAAGGGTGTCGTTGGCACGATCGCCCAATATCTCGGCAAGCGGAAGGTCGTCTCCAAGGTGGCACCATCGGCGGCTGAGGAAGATGGCATCGAGCCGAAAATCCAGGCAGCGGAGTGAGCGCCATGATCCCCGACGACAAACCCACCAGCGTGCTTTACCTCAACGGCGTCTCGGTTTCCTTCGATGGCTTCAAGGCGCTGAATTCGCTGTCGATCGTCATCGAACCCGGCGAGCTTCGCGCCATCATCGGCCCGAACGGCGCCGGCAAGACGACGATGATGGATATCATAACCGGCAAGACCAGGCCCGACGAGGGCGAGGTATTCTTCAACGGCACGATCGATCTTACCAAGAAGGACGAGGCCGATATCGCCCAGCTCGGCATCGGCCGCAAGTTTCAGAAGCCGACGGTCTTCGAGAGCCATAGGGTGTGGGACAATCTGGAGCTGGCGCTGAACCGCCGTCGCGGCGTGTTCTCAACACTGTTCTACCGGCTTTCGGGCGAGGACAAGACGCGCATCGAGGAGATCCTCGAAACGGTGCGGCTGACGCATCGCCGCGACGAATTCGCCGCCAATCTCTCGCACGGGCAGAAGCAATGGCTGGAGATCGGCATGCTCTTGGCGCAGGAGCCGAAGCTCCTGCTGGTCGACGAGCCGGTGGCCGGCATGACCGATGCGGAGACGGCGGAAACCGCGATCCTGCTCAAGGATATCGCCAAAACCCGCTCGGTCGTCGTCGTCGAACATGACATGGGCTTCATCCGCGACCTCGGCGTCAAGGTGACCTGCCTTGCTGAGGGATCGGTGCTGGCGGAGGGCTCGATCGACTTTGTGAGTTCGGATCCGAAGGTCATCGAGAACTATTTGGGGCGGTGAGGGATGATGGATACATCGGATGTTGATGGGTGTGCCACCCCTCCCCAACCCCTCCCCACAAGGGGGAGGGGCTTAACCCCGGCGCTCGCTCATCGCTACGATTGCCAGCTTTCCTATGATCTCCTGAGAAGTGGGACGGCAGCTCCGAGTTTGCCCCTCCCCCTTGTGGGGAGGGGTTGGGGAGGGGTCTTTTTTGGACCCGCAAAGATTCAGGAGACGGCATCATGCTGACAGTCGAAAACGCAAACCTGCATTATGGCGCCGCTCAGGCGCTGCGCGGCATCTCGATCAAAGCGGAGATGGGCAAGATCACCTGCGTGCTGGGGCGTAACGGCGTGGGGAAGAGTTCTCTTCTGCGCGCCGTTACCGGCCAGCATCCGCTGTCGGCCGGCACCGTCACCTTCAACGATACCAAGCTCAACGGCCTGCCGCCCTTTGCCCGCGCCAAGCAGGGCATCGGCTATGTGCCGCAGGGGCGCGAAATCTTCCCGCTGCTGACAGTCAAGGAAAATCTCGAAACCGGCTTTGCTCCGCTTGGCCGCCGCGACCGCAACATCCCCGATGACATCTTCAGTCTCTTCCCGGTGCTGAAGTCGATGTTGTCACGTCGCGGCGGCGATCTTTCCGGCGGGCAGCAGCAGCAGCTGGCGATCGGGCGCGCGATGGTGACACGGCCGAGGATTCTCGTGCTCGACGAGCCGACCGAGGGCATTCAGCCATCGATCATCAAGGATATCGGCCGGGCGATCCGCTATCTGCGCGACTCCACAGGCATGGCGATCCTGCTCGTCGAGCAGTATCTCGATTTCTGCCGCGAGCTTGCCGACTATGTCTACATCATGGACCGCGGCGAAATCGTGCATGAAGGGCTTGCCGAGACGCTGGATACGCCGGAGGCCCGCCGCCACCTGACTGTCTGACCGGCAGATGCCACATTTTGCAGCAGAGGGCGCGGCGCCTGGAAAACCGTCCGCCGCCGCCAGAGGTCTGCTCGGGGCGGCATAGGAATTGCTTGCTTTCCGTTATCCGCGCGCTTGAATGAAAACCAGGGGCGCGACCGAAAGGGACGATATGACGATTGCGGCGGCAGGCACGAGACCGCAAAGAGCGGAAGGGCGCGGGCATCTGGCGGCAAAGCTGTTCGATGGCCGCACGCGCATTCGTGAACTCTATCAGGAGGGGGCAGCGAAAATCCGCCTGCCCGATACCTTCGACGCCTCCATGGAAGCCGTCATCATCAATACTGCTGGCGGTTTGACGGGCGGCGATCGGATGGATTGGAGCGTGGATGCCGGCCCCGGCACGCGCATCGACGTCACCACTCAGGCTTGCGAGAAGATCTACAAGGCATCGGCAGGCATCGCCGAGGTGGCGACCAGCATCAAGGTCGAAGCCCAAGCCCGCGTCGACTGGCTGCCGCAGGAAACGATCCTCTTCGACCGGGCCGCACTTTTCCGCCGGCTGGATGTCGATCTTGACGAGAGCGCCGAATTTCTGGCCGTCGAAGCCGTGCTGCTCGGCCGCAAGGCGATGGGTGAGGCGGTGGTATCGGGGCTGTTCCGCGATCGCTGGCGGATCCGCCGCTCGGGTCAACTGATCCACGCCGAAGAACTCAGGCTTTCCGAAGGTGTGGCGGCACTGGCGGCGCGGCAGGCCGTGCTCGGCGGACAAGTGGCCTTTGCGACGCTGCTTTATGCCGGGCCGCTTTCAGAAGCCTATCTTAGCAAAGTCCGGCCGCTGGTCGAAGGATTGATGGGCGGTGCGAGCGCTTGGAATGGCAAGCTCGTCGTTCGCCTTGCCGCAGCCGACGGCTTCTCACTCAGAAAAATCCTGATCCCCGTCATTTCCGCCTTGCGCAATGGTGCGCCTGTGCCGAAAGTCTGGAATCTATGAACGTAAGCATTCGGTCAAGCAGATGGACAAGCGATGAACCTCACTCCGAGAGAAAAAGACAAGCTGTTGATTTCGATGGCGGCGATGGTGGCGCGGCGACGGCTGGAGCGCGGCGTCAAGTTGAACTATCCCGAAGCGATCGCGCTGATCAGCGACTTCGTCGTCGAAGGCGCCCGCGATGGCCGCCCGGTTGCCGAGCTGATGGAAGCCGGCGCCCATGTGATCGGCCGCTCCCAGGTGATGGAGGGCATTGCCGAGATGATCCATGACGTGCAGGTGGAGGCGACGTTTCCTGATGGCACCAAGCTCGTCACCGTGCACGAGCCGATCCGGTGAGGAGATAGGGATGCTCGAGCTCAGGCCCAACTGCGAATGCTGCGACAAGGATCTGCCGCCGGATAGCACTCAGGCACGGATCTGCACCTATGAATGCACCTTCTGCGCCAATTGCGTGGACGGCGTGCTGGAGGGTGTTTGCCCGAACTGCGGCGGCAATCTCGTCGCGAGACCCATTCGGCCGGCGGCCATGCTCGCCAAAAATCCGGCGTCGACGAAGCGTGTGCTGAAAGCCGAGGGCTGCGCGCCCAAGGCGGCTTAAGGAGAACGAGATGATTCCAGGCGAAATCATTGCCGCAAGCGGCGACATCGAACTGAATGCCGGCGCGCCGACGGTGACGCTGGAGGTTTCCAATACGGGTGATCGGCCGGTGCAGGTCGGCAGCCACTATCATTTCGCCGAGACCAATGCCGGGCTTTCCTTCGATCGCGCGGCAGCACACGGCAAGCGGCTCGATATTCCGGCGGGGACGGCGGTGCGCTTCGAGCCGGGGCAGACGCGCTCGGTGACGCTGATCCCGCTTTCCGGCAAGCGCGAGGTTTACGGTTTCCGCCAGCTGGTGATGGGCAAGCTTTAAGAACAATAGGCTGGAGGAATGCATGCGCTTGAATATCTGCCTCGTCGGGGCGGCGATGCTGCTGACGACAGGTGCTGCCTCTGCTGAGGATATCGATTGCAACAGTCCCAAGACACAATCGGACATGACGTCTTGCGAGGCGGCGCGCCATGAGGCCGCCGACAAGGCTTTGAATGTGCAATACAAGAAGACTCGCGCCGTCCTGGCAGCGATCGACAAGGATCTGGATGGCGACATGAAGGGTGCGGAGCAGGCGCTGGTCAAGGCGCAACGCGCCTGGATCGATTATCGCGATGCCGAATGCGACGCCTTCGGCTTTCAGGCCCGTGGCGGCACGATGGAGCCGATGCTGGTCGCCGGATGCCTCGCCAACATTACGGACAAACGCACGAAAGAGCTGAAAGAGCTCGAAGATACGATGAGCAACTAGGGTGATCAGGAAGATCATGATCGTCGGCAATGGCGAAGTCGGAGACGGGATATCAGGCATCATCGATGCCGCCGATTTCGTCATCCGCTTCAATGATTGCCGCTCCTATGGCGCCGGCGGCAGCCGCACGGATGCCGTCGCGGTCTGCAACACCGGCAGGCCGGCAAAGGCTATGCTCGGTTCGCGTGAGTGGCGCGCCCATCCGGGCGTCGTTGCGGCCGACGAAATCTGGAGCGTGCGCGACCCGGAAAAATTCGCCGCGATGCGGGCGCCGCTTGCCGTCTCGCATCCGGAACTCGACGATTTCTGCGACGACTATACCGCTGAGTTCAGCGCCTTCTGCGCCGACACCGGCAAGACGCACGTCGTCATCGACAAGTCGATTCACGATGCCGTCGATGCAGCGATTTCGGCGTTTTCTCCAGCGCCCTATGTCGTGCCGAGCAGCGGTATGATCGTCATTGCCGAGGTGCTGAACACATATGCCGCGGCCGAGGCGACACTTGCCGGCTTTGGCCACGTCGGCTGGGAATGGCACCCGTTTTCGGCCGAACGACAACTTGTCGATAGCTATATTGCCGCTGGCCGCCTCAAGCGGCTCGGCGGAGAAACACTCGTCTCTTCCTCCCAAGGAGCCTGATAGATGCCCTACAAGATCTCGCGCGCCGCCTATGCCGGCATGTTCGGACCGACCACCGGCGACAAGGTGCGCCTTGCCGATACGGAGCTTTTCATCGAGATCGAGAAGGATTTCACCACCTATGGCGAGGAGGTGAAATTCGGCGGCGGCAAGGTGATCCGCGACGGCATGGGACAGAGCCAGGTGACGCGGGCCGATGGCGCGGTCGATACGGTCATCACCAATGCGGTCGTCGTCGATCATTCGGGCATCTACAAGGCCGATATCGGCCTCAAGGATGGGCGCATCGTCGCGATCGGCAAGGCCGGTAATCCCGACATGCAGCCGGGTGTCAACATCATCGTCGGCCCCGGCACGGAGGCGATCGCCGCCGAAGGCAAGATCGTCACCGCCGGTGGCATGGACAGCCATATCCATTTCATCGCGCCGCAGCAGATCGAGGAAGCGCTGATGAGCGGCATGACCTGCATGCTTGGCGGCGGCACCGGTCCGGCACACGGCACGCTTGCCACCACCTGCACGCCCGGCCCCTGGCATCTCGCGCGCATGATCGAAGCGGCCGACGCATTTCCGATGAACCTCGCCTTTGCCGGCAAGGGCAATGCCTCGCTGCCGGGGGCACTGACCGAAATGGTGCTGGCCGGCGCCACTTCGCTGAAGCTGCACGAGGATTGGGGCACGACACCAGGCGCCATCGACTGCTGCCTGTCGGTTGCCGACGAATACGACGTGCAGGTGATGATCCATACCGATACGCTGAATGAAAGCGGCTTCGTCGAGGATACGATCGGCGCCATCAAGGGCCGCACCATCCATGCCTTCCATACGGAAGGCGCGGGCGGCGGGCATGCGCCCGATATCATCAAGATCTGCGGCCAGCCGAATGTCATCCCGTCGTCGACCAATCCGACGCGTCCCTATACGGTCAATACCATCGCAGAGCATCTCGACATGCTGATGGTCTGCCACCATTTGTCGCCGTCGATCCCCGAAGATATCGCCTTTGCCGAAAGCCGGATCCGCAAGGAGACGATCGCCGCCGAAGACATCCTGCACGATATCGGCGCCTTCTCGATCATCTCGTCCGACAGCCAGGCCATGGGCCGCGTCGGCGAAGTGGCGATCCGCACCTGGCAGACGGCCGACAAGATGAAGCGCCAGCGCGGCCGGCTGAAGGAGGAAAAGGGCGACAACGACAATTTCCGCGTCCGCCGCTATATCGCCAAATACACGATCAATCCGGCGATCGCTCATGGTCTCAGCCGTGAGATCGGCTCGGTCGAAGTCGGCAAGCGCGCCGACCTCGTGCTGTGGAATCCGGCCTTCTTCGGGGTGAAGCCCGATATGGTGCTGCTCGGTGGCTCGATCGCGGCCGCCCCGATGGGCGATCCGAACGCCTCGATCCCGACGCCGCAGCCGGTGCACTACCGGCCGATGTTTGCCTCCTATGGCAAGAGCCTCACCAATTCCTCCGTTACCTTCGTCAGCCAGGCCGCGCTCGATGCCGGCCTGAAGGGCCGGCTCGGCGTCGCCAAGGAACTGGTCGCGGTGAAGAATACGCGCGGCGGTATCTCCAAGGCATCGATGATCCACAACGACCTGACACCCGAGATCGAGGTCGATCCCGAGACCTACGAGGTCAGGGCGAACGGCGAATTGCTGACATGCGAGCCGGCGACGGTGCTGCCGATGGCGCAGCGCTATTTCCTGTTCTAGGCCCAAGTCCGATGTGTGATGGACGGCTGCGATGAGGACAGGCATCCGCTGGTTGTTGCGGATGGTATTCCTGCTCGTGCTTTCGGCGGTCTGCGGGACCCTTATTCCCCGGCCGCTGATTGCGCCGGTCAAGGCGTCGTCTGCCGCAGTGACGCATCGGATCCTGCTGCTGTCGGGCTCGATCCATACCGATATTGCCATTCCGCTCGACGCGGAAACGCGGGCTGCCTTTTCCTTCCTCGATGATACCGGTTTTCCGCTCGGCCATCCGAGCGCGGAGTGGCTCATTATTGGCTGGGGCGGTCGTGCCTTCTATCTGGAAACTCCCACATGGGCGGAGCTGAAGCCACTGCCGGTGTTGCGCGCGCTGACGATCGACCGTTCAGTGCTGCATGTAGACCTTGCCGGCCCTATCACCGAGCCGCAGCCCACCGTTACGGCATTCGATGTCAGTGAGGATCAATTGGCGCAGCTGCGCGCTTTTATCTCGGACAGCTTCGTCCGTGACGCGGGCGCGGTGGTGCCGATTGCGGATGCGGGTTACAGCGAGATCGACCGGTTCTTCGAGGCCAGGGGATACTTCAACGCCCTATTCGGTTGCAACACCTGGACTGCCGCTGCCTTGCGCTCGGCGGGGCTTCGAACCGGCATATGGAACCCGCTTCCACAAGCATTGCGATTGTCTGTTTCTGTCTACAATTGAAGCAGCCGTCGGGCCAGTCCGCTCTTAAAGTGAATTGTGAATAGCGCTCTCCATTTGGTTGTAAAAATCGGTGGAGAAACCGTTATTTTCTCCAGCTAAACCATTCTGGAGCATTCGCGTCGCCAAGCTCGATAAATTCCTTTCATATCAGTTATTTAACTGTCTCTCTGCAGTGTTCGATTCAGAGACTGGAAAGTTGCATCCCCTGCTAGAAAAATTCTGTCCACCGAAACGTCCGAAACCGTTCGAATTTTAACGAGTCAATTAAGACACCCGCAGCAATTGGGCTCTTATCAATGCCTGGAAACGCCGAGCAGGAAGGTTGATTCTCATGAGAAACTGGATTTCGCTGCAGGCCGATTTTGGCGATCTTCAATACCGCAGGAACGTCTACGTCTTCGCCCTGAAGATGGCTTTTCTTGCCGTTATTCTCTCAGGAGTCATTATCGCATTGACGATGCCGTCGCTCGATCTTCTCGGGCTTCTACCGGTGACGCTTGCCCATGCAATCGGCTTCAGCGCGATCTTTTCCTGGCTGATCGGCGGTACCGTTTCCGGCATGCTGTCGCTGTTTGCCGGCTTTGCCATGCGCGATCTCGCGCTCTCGCGGGCGGAATTCGAAAAGCTCAGCCGCACCGATACGCTTTCCGGGCTGCTCAACCGGCGCGCTTTTACCGAGGCGCTCGAGAATACCGATGGCAACGCGTCTCTGGTGATTTTTGACGTCGACCGTTTCAAGACGATCAATGACCGCTTCGGCCATGGCTGCGGCGATGCCGTTATCGTCGCCGTTTCGGCCATGCTCACCTCCGCCTTCGATGAGATGTCCGTCGTCGCACGGCTGGGTGGGGAGGAGTTCGGCGTCATCGTCTCCGGCGAGCCGCTGGAGGCGCGGATGGAGCGCATCGAAAGCGTCCGAGCCCGGATCGCCGGCGGCGCCATCAGGATTGAGGGGCACGATATCCGCATCACCGTTTCCGGCGGCGTTGCCGATCTCGTCGCCGAGCGCAACAAGGAGGCGGTCTATGCTTCCGCCGACCGGGCGCTCTATCTCGCCAAGGCGCTTGGGCGCAATCGCGTCGTACACGAACGGGAAGGTCTGCATCACGCCTGGCACGGGCTCGTCGATAACGGCGTCGATGGCGAGAACAGAGGACCGGAGAGCGACAATGTGATGCAGGCTTACGGAATATAAAAGCCGGACCCGACGAAAGGCCATTGGTGCTTGCATCGGGAAGAGCTATTTTGCATGGTCGTCCTCTCAGAAAAACGGACATGTCATGCAGCGCGTCACCTCTTATCTTCCCGCCGGAACCCCTTCTTCTCATCCGATCGCCCAGGTCAAGCTGCCGCATGATCTGCGCCATCTGCGCCGCAAGCTGCTGCATCTGGAAAATGGCGAGATGGTCATGCTCGATCTCAAGGATCCGGTGCTTTTCGCCAATGGCGACCTTTTGGTGCGCGACGACGGCGAACTGATCGAGATCCTCGCCGCCGACGAGAAGCTCTTCGAGGTTCGCGGACGCGACCGCACGCATCTGGTCGAGCTCGCCTGGCATCTCGGCAACCGGCATCTTGCCGCCCAGATCGAGGAAGACCGCATCGTCATCCTGCGCGATCACGTCATCCGCACCATGCTGCAGGGCCTCGGCGCCGTTGTCCTCGAGATCGACGAGCCGTTCCAGCCGGCGCGCGGCGCCTACCATTCCCAAGGCGGGCATTCGCATGGGCATGATCACGATCACAATCATGAGCACGGGCATGACCACGGGCATGATCATGATCACGAACATGGCTACGAGCATGAGCATGAGCACCGCCACGATCGCGGTCATGATCACGACCACAAGCATGACTGAGCCTTGATGACCAGGGATCGCGAGCTGCAGGCACTGCTGCGCCTGACGGCATGGCTCTCACCGGCCTTTCCGATCGGCAGCTTTGCCTATTCGGGCGGGCTGGAGCGGGCGGTTGCCGACGGGCTCGTCACAGGTGCTACCTCGCTTGCTACCTGGACAGGCACGCTGATCGGCAATGGTTCGGTCTGGAACGATGCGGTGCTCCTGGCTGAAAGCCACAGGCACCAAGCGGAAGCTGTGCGCCTTGCCGAAATCGCCGCGCTCGCCGAGGCGCTTGCCGGATCACGCGAGCGCCATCAGGAAACGATGCTGCTCGGCGAGGCTTTCCTCGCAGCGGCGCGGGCTTGGCCGGACGGGGTGTTTGAGCGGCTGCCCGACAAGGTCGCTTATCCGATTGCGGTCGGGGCGGTAACGGGCGCCCATGGCATAAAGCCCGAGAAGGCACTCGCCGCCTTCCTGCACGCCTATGCCTCACAAGCGGTTTCATCAGGCATCCGCCTCGGCGTCGCCGGACAGAGGGATGGCGTTGCCGTGCTTGCCGGTCTCGAAGATCATATCGCGGAGGTCGCCCGGCGGGCGGCGGCCTCGACGCTCGACGATCTGGGTTCGGCGACGGTGCAGGCCGATATTGCCAGCCTGCGCCACGAGACCCAGGCGACACGGCTGTTCCGCTCGTGATTGTCCGAAATTATCGCTGCGGCGAGAGCAATTCCAGCAAAAGCGCGCAGCGGTTTTGCGTCCGGAATTGCGTGAAAACAAAGAGATAGAGCGCTTCCGTGATTCGAAGAAAAACAAGCGCTCTAAGTCATTTGACGGTGGCGCAGGCGGGCGGCTTCGTTATCATCGGGGTTCGATTGGAGTAAGGCACATGAAATCAAGAAACGGACCTTTGCGTGTCGGCATCGGCGGGCCGGTCGGCTCGGGCAAGACGGCGCTGACCGAAAAGCTCTGCAAGGCGATGCGCGACGATTATTCCGTCGCCGTCGTCACCAACGATATCTACACGACCGAGGATGCCGAGGCGCTGGTGCGGATGCAGGCATTGACTTCGGACCGCATCGTCGGCGTCGAGACGGGTGGCTGCCCGCATACCGCCATCCGCGAGGATGCGACGATCAATTTGCAGGCGATCGCTGGCCTCAACCAGCGGATCCCCGATCTCGACGTCGTCTTCATCGAATCCGGCGGCGACAATCTGGCAGCGACCTTTTCGCCCGATCTTGCCGATATCACCATCTATGTCATCTCCGTCTGCCAGGGCGAGGAAATCCCGCGCAAGGGCGGACCTGGCATCACCCGATCGGACCTGCTTGTCATCAACAAGAAGGATCTGGCGCCCTATGTCGGCGCCGATCTCGAGGTCATGGACCGGGATGCAACGCGCATGCGTGCGAGCCGCCCCTTCGTCTTCTCCGACATGAAGCGCGGCGACGGCGTCAGCTCGATCGTCAGCTTCCTCAGGGAGCAGGGCGGGCTCTGAAGCGCTTGCACAGTTTGCGCGACATGCTTTTGAGCCTTTCGGCATCATGCTCTGACGGTCAGATCTGCCGCAGCACTTTGATGTCGCTGATGGCGATCGCCCGGCCGCGGACCGTGACACCTCTCGTCTTCAGCGTCGAGAAGGCGCGCGAAAGCGCCTCCGGCGCGAGACCGAGCTTGCGGGCAAGCAGGTTTTTCGGAAAGGGCAGCCGCAGCGACGCGGCCGCACCGTCCTCGACGCAATGTGTCAGCAGATAGTTTGCCACGCGCTGCGGCGCCGTCTGCATGCGGTCGCTTGCCAGGCATTCCATTGTCGAGATCAGATGCAGCGACAGGCTGCGCATGATCGCCTTGCCGATCCGCGGCCGTTCCTCGAGCAATAGCCGAACCTTGGGAATGTGGAAGCGCGCCAGCACGGCATGATCCATCGCCTGTGCGCCGTAACGATAGGTTTCGGCGGTATGGATCAGGCATTCGGCGAAACTGTCGCCGGGTTCGCAGATGCGGATATCGACCTGCCTGCCGTCGCCATTGTGGCGATAGAGCCTGACATAACCGCTGAGCACGCAATAGAAATAGGCCGCCTTGTCGCCCTCCTCGAAGAGAACGTCGTGCGGGTCGCAGAGGAGAACGGTGGCGCAGGCGCGCAGGCCTTCGGCCTCGTCGTGGTCGAGCCCGGCCATGAAGGCGGCCCTGGCAAGTACAGCGGCCTCATGGCCGTTGAGTGTCAGCGTTCTGTTCATCTCCCGGTCTCCTGATATGGCCGGTCTTTTCAATTCTTTATGCTGCCGGACAAAATACGGGAAGGAGACGGCGACGGAATTGATTTTGGTCAACCGTCAGAGATGAATGAAAAAAACGAAACGGGCCGGGAGATCGCTCCCGGCCCGTTCAATTCCTCGGCTTTGCTTATTCCGCCGCGAAGGGCGGTAGTCGCAGCACGTTGGTGTCGTTGCCGTTGGCGGTCTTGCGTTTGCTTTCCGGCTTTTCGATCGCGGTCAGGCGCTCCTCCAGCGAGTCGATGTCCTCGCGGTTCTCCCGGGTGACGCGGGTGAGATCCTCGCGTGACAGCGGCAGTTCCTCTTCGTCCTTCCTGCCGACCAGGCGGCCGAAAGCCCAGCCGAGCAGGCGGGACAGATCGTCCATGATCAGGAAGAAGGAGGGCACGACAACGAGCGAGAGCACGGTCGAGACGATGATGCCGCCGATCACCGCGATTGCCATCGGCGCGCGGAACGAGCCGCCTTCGCCGACACCAAGCGCGGAAGGCAGCATGCCCGCCGACATGGCGATCGAGGTCATGATGATCGGTCGGGCGCGCTTGCGGCCGGCTTCGACCATGGCCTCGACGCGAGGCATGCCCTGATGGCGCATCTCGATTGCGAAATCGACGAGCAGAATGGCGTTCTTGGTGACGACACCCATCAGCATCAGGATGCCGATCATGACAGGCATCGACAGCGGATTGCTGGTGAGGATCAGGCCGGCTGCGACGCCGCCAATGGCGAGCGGCAGCGAGAACAGGATGGTGAAGGGCTGGATCACGTCCTTGAAGAGCAGGATCAGCACCGTCAGCACCAGCAGCAGGCCCATCAACATGGCGTTGACGAAACTCTGCTGCATCTCGCTTTGCACCTTGGTGTCGCCGCTTTCGGCAAGGTGCACCGTGGCCGGGATATTGGCGTCGTTGACGATCTGACGGAAGCGGGCCGAAGCGGTGTCGAGTGCTACGCCCTGCGGCAGGTCGGAACCGATCGAGACGACGCGGTAGCGGTTGTTGCGCTTGATCGAGCTTACGCCTTCCGAATAGTCGATATTGGCGACGCTCGCGAGCGGAACGGTGCCGCCGCTGGCGGTCTGGATCTTCAATGTCCGGATGGCCGCGAGATCGCGACGCATGTCGACCGCTGCCTGGACCCGGATCGGGATCTGGCGATCGTCGAGCGAGATCTTGGCAAGGGCGGCATCGACATCGCCGATGGTGGCGACGCGGATCGTCTCGGAGATCTGCTGCGGCGTGATACCGAGGCGAGCAGCTTCATCCATGCGCGGGTGAACCTGCAGTTCCGGGCGGGGCAGCGAGCCGTCGGCGCTGACATTGGCAAGCAGCGGATCGGCGCGGAGCTTCGATTCCAGAATGCCGACCGCGTCGTTCAGGTCCTTCTCGTTCTTGGAGAGGAAGTTGAAGGTGAGGCCGCGTTCGCCGCGGTCGTTGAGCTTGAGGATTCGAACGTCGGGAATGTCGCGCAGCTTGGCGTAGACTTCCGTTTCGATGTCCCATTGCGGGCGTTCGCGGCCATGGACTTCCACCTTCGGCAGTATTGGCCCTATGACCGGGATAGCGCCGAAGACGTCATTGACCACCTTCTTGATCAGTGACTGGTCGAGCTTGTGAAGTGCCAGCGTGATGGTCGCGCGGCGCAGCTCGAGATCGCCCTTCGGCGACGCGCCGCCGAGGACGAAGACGCTTTCGACGCCGTTGATGTCCTTGACCCTGTCATAGATCGCATCCGTCGTCTTCTCGGTATCGTCGAGCCGTGCATTGGGCGGCAGCTCGACGGAGAGAACGATGCGCGAAGCGTCTTCCGTCGGTAGGAAGCTGCCGGGCACGAACATGAACAGCGCGATGACCGAACCAACCGTGAAGAGGAGGGCTACGATCAGCGTCGTATAGCGCCAATACCACTTGCGGGTCGTGCCTGTGACAAGGCGCGTGTATCCCCGCATCAGCAGGCCGTCATTGTCGTGATGGTCGTCGACGCCGTCTTCGGCGCGCATGAGATAGGCGGCCATCATCGGGGTGATGAGGCGCGCGACCATCAGCGAGAAGAAAACCGAGAAGGCGACGGTCAGGCCGAACTGGATGAAGTACTGGCCCGGAATACCCGGCATGAAAGAAACGGGCACGAAGACGGCGATGATCGTGAAGGTGGTGGCGATGACGGCAAGGCCGATTTCATCGGCCGCCTCGATCGCCGCCCGATAGGGCGTCTTGCCCATCTTGATGTGGCGGGCGATGTTTTCGATTTCGACGATCGCATCGTCGACAAGAATGCCGGTCGCAAGCGTCAGCGCGAGGAAGCTGACCAGGTTCAGCGAGAAGCCCATCATGTCCATAACCCAGAAGGTCGGGATCGCAGACAAGGGTAGGGCGATTGCCGAAATCAGAGTCGCACGCCAGTTCCTCAGAAACAGGAAGACGACGATAACGGCGAGCAGCGCACCTTCGAGGAGCGTATGAATGGCGGCTTCGTAGTTGCCGTAGGTGAAATAGACCGAATCATCGATCAGTTCGATCTTCACATTCGGATTTTCGGCTCGCACCTTGTCGAGGTTTTGTGCCACGG
Organism: Rhizobium acaciae; assembly: GCF_025941625.1. Taxonomy (NCBI): domain Bacteria; kingdom Pseudomonadati; phylum Pseudomonadota; class Alphaproteobacteria; order Hyphomicrobiales; family Rhizobiaceae; genus Rhizobium; species Rhizobium acaciae. Next base: position 248,738 of record NZ_JAPCZO010000004.1, on the reverse strand, counting down.
TTTCGGCGACGCTGACTTCGCTGGCGCCCTTCGAGCGGAAAACGCCGAAGGTAACGACCGGCGTAGCGTTGAATCGCGAGAAGGATTTCGGCTCCTCATAGGTGTCCTTGATAACGCCGAGATCGGATAGTTTGACGAAGCGGCCGTTCGGCAGGCCAATGGTGGTATTGGCGAGGTCGGCGACGTTGCGGGCGTCGCCGAGAACACGGATCGCCTGTTCGCTGCCCGCCACCTGGCCGCGGCCGGAGCCGAGGTCGATGTTGGTGCCGCGCAGCTGCTGGTTCACGCTGGCGGCAGTGATGCCATAGGCATTGAGCTTGTCAGGGGTGAGTTCGATACGCACTTCGCGATCTGCGCCGCCGTAACGGTCTACACGGCCGATGCCGGCCTGGCCCTGCAGCGAACGTTTGATCGTGTCGTCGACGAACCAGGAGAGTTCTTCCAGCGACATGGCCGGCGAGGAAACGGCGAAGGTCTGGATTGCCTGACCCTCGACATCGACCTTGGTGACGATCGGCGCTTCGGCCGTCGCCGGCAGATCGCTGCGAATGCGATCGATCGCGTCCTTGACGTCCTGCACGGCCTGTTCCGTCGGCACTTCCATCCGGAACATCACATTGGTCTGCGAGCTGCCGTCGGTTACCGTGGACGAGATTTCGTCGATGCCGGTGATGGAGGCGATCGCGTCTTCGATCTCCTTCGTCACCTGCATTTCGAGTTCGGCCGGTGAAGCGCCGCTCTGCGTCACGCTGATCGAAACGAGCGGCACGTCGATGTTCGGAAAGCGCGTGATTGGCAGCTTGTTGAAGGACTGTATGCCGATGAACATCAGCAGGCAGAAGGCCAGCAGCGGCGCGATGGGATTTCGGATGGACCAGGCTGAAAAATTCATCGGATGGTCTCTTTAGTTGGAAGCCGAGGGCTGTTCACGCACCGGCGTGATGCGGTCGCCGTCGCGGACGTAAGCGCCCGCCTTGGCCACGACCTCGTCGCCGGTCTTCAATCCATCGATGACCTCGACATAGGCGCCGTCCTGGATGCCGGTCTCGATCTTGGCGAATTTCACCACGCCGTCCTCGACTTTGCGGGCGGAGGAGCCTTCGTTGCTGGTGAGCACCGCGGTCAGGGGAAGCGCTACGCCTTCAGTCTCGCGCACGATGATCTCGGCGCTGCCATACATGCCGGAACGCGCCTTGCTGTCATCGTCGATGGAGATATGGACGAGGCCAAGGCGGGTGACCGGATCGACAGTCGGCGAAACCAGGCGTACGGCGCCGGAAAGCTTGTCACGGCTGCCGGAAAGCGAAATCGTTGCCTTTTGGCCGGCCATGATCCTGACAACATCGCTTTCGGCGACCTCGGCGACAAGCTCGATATCGCCGTCGCGGATGATGGTGAACAGCGGATCGCCGTTGCCGGCGGCAATGGCGCCGACCTTGGCATTCTTCGCCGAGACCGTACCGGCGACCGGCGTCTTCACATCGGTGCGCGCCAGCTTCAAATCCGCATCGGCGATCTGGCTGTCGAAGACCTTGAGATCGGCTTCGGAGACCTCGATCGCCTGTTCGGCGGAGACGACGCGGGCATTGGCTGCGGCAGCAGTCGCATCGGCCTGTTCGACCTGGGCGGTGGAAACCGTGCCCTTCTTGACCATTTCCTGGGCGCGGGCCTGCTGCTGCCTTGCCTGTTCGGCGTTGGCCTGCGCCTCGATGAGCTGGGCGCGCAGCTGGGCGAGGCTTGCCTCGCCCTTGGCCTTCGTCGCCATCATCTGGCTCTTTTCCAGGACCACTGCGTCATCGTTGAGCGTCGCCAGCGTGCTTTCGGCCTGAACCTTGTCGCCGATATCGGCTTTCAACGTGCGAATCGAGAGGCCCTCGACCTGCGGCTGGATATAGACTTCCTCGACAGGCTTGACCGTTCCGGTGCCGATGACACGGTCGACGAGGGTGCGATTCACCGCCGTGGTGACGACGATCGCCGGCAGGTTTTGCTGCGGTTTTGCGACCGGCGCTTCCTGCGAAAATGCGGTGGATGCAGCAAGTGCCGCTGCAAAAAGAGTAGAGGCGCCTAGAATTCCAATCGGCTTGCGTGCCATGCGTCGTCGTCCAATCTTATGATAAGGTTGGCCGAACTCGAGCGTCTGCCACTCAGCGCGCGATCAGGCCACTGCCCTTCCTGCATTCTCAGAGGTATCCGCCGATCCTTTGCCGTCTTCATCCCTCGCCGGCAAATTCGGCTTGTAGGTGGTATCGATTTGCTCGATCTACAAGTCCGGCAGAAAACAATTCCCCATTAGGCGATAATAATTACCATTCCGACGTCAATCAATCACCGCAAGGTTATGTCAACATTACGAAGATTGATCACGCTCATCCCTAAGACGTTTGACGCCCGATAAATGCGACAGTTGCAAGGCATTTTTTTTCGGTTGCTGGATGCAGATGATTTAGGCCGACTGACCGGAAATCTGAATCAGCATCTAAATCAAATAGATAGAGAATGTCGTCCGAATACCGCGGACACTTTTTGGCATCATGCTCTAGAACAAGACGAAACGCGCGGGAAATCTCCCGCGCGTTTCGCTTAGCATCTTGCCGAAACTACTTGGAAGCGGCGTCGGTGATGTCGTGCGTCCAGGCGCCCGACGGCTCCTTGCTGATGATCTTCTGGTCGAGCAGCGCCTTTGCCGTGCGGGCATAGAGCGCCTCGTCCAGCTTGCCGGAGCTGTCGCCGACCAGCTTCGCGACTTCGCCCATCATGCGCTTCTGATGGTTGTCGTCCTGGCCGCCATTGTCCATGACGATCTCAGCGGCTTCGTCGGGATTCTCGGTGGCGTATTTCCAGCCCTTCATCGAAGCGCGGACGAACTTGACCATCTTCTCCTTGAAGGCCGGGTCTTTCAGCTTGTCTTCCATCGCATAGAGGCCGTCTTCAAGAAGGTCGTTGCCCATTTCCGTGTAGTTGAAGACCGTCAGTTCTTCCGGCTTGAAGCCGGCATCGATCGCCTGCCAGTATTCGTTATAGGTCATGACGGAGATGCAGTCGGCCTGCTTCTGGACGAGCGGCTGCACGTCGAAGCTCTGCTTCAGCACGGTGACGCCGTTTGGACCGCCTTCGGTCGACAGGCCGAGCTTGTTCATCCAGGCGAAGAAGGGATACTCGTTGCCGAAGAACCAGACGCCGAGTGTGTGGCCCTTGAAGTCGGCTTCGGTCTTGATCGGCCCGTCCTTGCGGCAGACCATTTCCAGGCCCGCCTTCTGGTAGGGCTGGGCGATATTGACGAGCGGAACGCCCTTTTCGCGGGCAACCAGGGCGCCGCCCATCCAGTCGACGATGACATCGGCGCCGCCGCCGGCGATCACCTGCTCGGGGGCGATATCGGGGCCGCCCGGCTTGATCTCGACGTCGAGGCCTTCTTCCTTGTAAAAGCCCTTGTCCTTGGCGACATAATAACCGCCGAACTGGCTCTGCGTGACCCATTTCAGCTGCAGCACCACCTTGTCGGCGGCCATCGCATGGGCCGATGCAAGCGACATCGCGCTCGCCATCATTGCAACCATCAACTTTCTCATTTTCTTATCCTTACCCTCTGAAGTTATGCCCGGGACCCGTTTCTGGAGCCCGCGCGCGCCTAGCCACCACGGATAGACGGATGCCAGAACGTCACCGCCCGTTCGGTCAGGGCGATGATGCCATAGAAGATCGAGCCGGCCAGCGCCGCGACGGCGATTTCCGCCCAGACCATGTCGACATTCATGCGGCCGATCTCGGTGGAGATGCGGAAGCCCATGCCGACGATCGGCGTCCCGAAGAATTCCGCAACGATGGCACCAATCAGCGCCAGCGTCGAGTTGATCTTCAGTGCATTGAAAATGAAGGGCATTGCCGCCGGAAGCCTGAGTTTCAGCAGCGTCTGCCAATAGCCGGAGGCATAGGTGCGCATCAGGTCGCGCTCCATGCTGCCGGAGGCGGCAAGGCCGGCGACGGTATTCACCAGCATCGGGAAGAAGGTCATGATGATGACGACGGCGGCCTTCGACGGCCAGTCGAAGCCGAACCACATGACCATGACAGGGGCGACGCCGATGATCGGCAGGGCCGAAACCATGTTGCCGATCGGCAGAAGGCCGCGGCGCAGGAAGGCGATGCGGTCGGCGAGCACCGCGACGACGAAGCCACTGAGGCAGCCGACGATATAACCGATCAGCACCGCCTTGAAGATCGTCTGCCTGACGTCCGCGCCGAGGATGGGCAGCGACGCCATGAAGCGCGCGCCGATGGCGCTCGGCGGCGGCAGCAGGATGAAGGGAACGCCGGCGCCACGCGTGACCGCTTCCCAGAGAATGAGGATCCAGGCGCCGAAGATCGCCGGGATCAGGAGCTGGAGCGTCGACTTGCCGAAAGTGGTGACGGGGTGCAGTTTCGACAGTTCGGTGACGCATCGCCAGGCAAGCAGCCAGCAGGCAAAGAGCAGCAGGAAGAAAGGCCGCGTCGCCGTGCCCTCGTTGCCGGAAAGAGCCGAAAGCAGCATCCAGGCGGCGCCATGCGCGCCGATAAACAGCACGGTGGCCCGATAGGCCGGCGGCTGCGGTGCGAATGACAGCAGGGCAGCCGCGATGACGATGGTGAAAATGAGGCTTGCCGTGCCGTCGGTAAGGGGGCGCGCCGCGCCCTCGGCCAGGAGCGGCAGGGCCGTCAGCGCCCCGACGCAGAGGAGGAGAGCAACCACGCCTTGCCAAGAGAAGGTCAGATGTCTCATGCCGGCCTCCCGCCCATGGCGCGGTCGACGATCTTCGCTGCAACGCCGACAATCGCAACCAGGATGCCCGCCAGTAGCGATCCGGCGACGAGGGCGGCCCAGATATCGATAGTCTGGCTGTAATAGGAGCCGGCGAGCAGCTTCGAACCGATGCCGGCGACGGCACCCGTCGGCAGCTCGCCGACGATGGCGCCGACGAGGCTGGCGGCGATCGCGACCTTCATCGAGGTGAAGAGGAATGGGATCGAGGCCGGAACGCGCAGCTTCCAGAACGTCTGCATCGGGCTGGCAAAATAGGTGCGCATCAGGTCGAGATGCATGATTTCAGGCGAACGCAGCCCCTTCACCATGCCGACGGCGACCGGAAAGAAGGAGAGGTAGGTGGAGATCAGCGCCTTCGAGACAAGGCGGGAGGCGTCGGAATCGAGATTCAACAGATGCGCAACGGCATTGTCGCCGGTCAGTACGTTGTAGGAGATGATGACGATCATCGGCGCGATGGCGAGGATCGGTATGGTCTGGCTCGCCACCAGCCAGGGCATCAGCGAGCGGTCCATGGCGCGGTTGTGGACGATCAGCACGGCGAGAAGGATGCCGAGCAGCATGCCGAAGCCGAAGCCGAGCAGGGTGGAGGAGAGCGTTACCCAGCTGTGATAGACGAGGCTGCGGTTGCTCGAAAGGCTGCGCAGAAAGGTGTTCTCGTAGACGTTCTGCGCCACCTGATGCGGCGCCGGCAGGATCGGCTTCGGCTGCGCCAGCGTCTTGCCGATGAATTCGAGGGTCGAAGGTGTGACGCCGGCGCGGCCGTCCATGTCGCGCTGGAACGGAGCGTTCATCAGGATGGCGGCGACATACCAGATGACGACGAGGGCCAGCAGGATTGTGGTGACGGGGACGATCTTGTCCTTGAAGGTGTCGGGTTTCACAGCGACTGCCCCCATTTGTTGGCGTCGAACGCGCAGCCACCCCCCTCTGCCCTGCCGGGCATCTCCCCCACAAGGGGGGAGATCGGCAGGAGGATAGCGCGTCGGTCCCCGTTGGCTCTACAGCGAACGGAACGGCGATCCTTGTTTGGGGAAGCCGGTGCAGCATATCGATCTCCCCCCTTGTGGGGGAGATGCCCGGCAGGGCAGAGGGGGGTGACCCCAGGGCGCACGCTCCCGCTCCTCATGCGTGCCCCGTCCTCAGCCCTTCGCGGACGCGATGAGCGATTTCCAGGAACTCGGGGGTTTCGCGGATGTCGAGCGGGCGTTCGGCCGGCAGGGTCGAGTCGATCACATCGGTCACGCGGCCCGGGCGGGGAGACATCACCACGATCTTGGTCGAGAGGTAGACTGCCTCGGGGATGGAATGGGTGACGAAGCAGATCGTCTTATTAGTGCGGGTCCAGAGTTTCAGCAGCTCTTCGTTCAGATGGTCGCGGACGATCTCGTCCAGGGCACCGAAGGGCTCATCCATCAGCAGCAGGTCGGCGTCGAAGGCGAGCGCACGGGCGATCGAGGCGCGCTGCTGCATGCCGCCGGAAAGCTGCCAGGGGAATTTCTTCTCGAAACCCGAAAGACTGACGAGATCGAGCGCTTCGTCGATGCGCCGCGTCCGGTCGGCGCCGGAATAGCCCATGATCTCCAGCGGCAGGGCGATGTTGTTTTCGATGGTGCGCCAGGGATAGAGCGCCGGCGCCTGGAAGACATAGCCGTAGGCGCGGGCCTTGCGAGCCTCTTCCGGTGTCATGCCGTTGATCGAGATCTCGCCCGACGTGCTCTTCTCGAGATCGGCGATGACACGCAGGAAAGTGGTCTTGCCGCAGCCCGACGGGCCGATGAAGGAGACGAAATCGCCCTTGCGGACATCGAGGTTGACATTGCTCAGTGCACTCACCGGGCCGTCATTCGCCTGGTAGGTGAGACAGAGATCCTTGGCGGATACGACGGAGGGTGCTTGCATCAATGCGACCAGTCTTGTTTTCGCCGCGGGAGCGCGGTTTGCGTGCTATCATTACCGCCGGTTTTATCGACGACACACTCCATGGAGGATGAGGATGGACGTGACATCAAAGCCCACCTGCCACATCGTTCGCCCCAATCATGCCTATAGCGGCAAGCAGGGGCTCAGCTATTTCGAAGGGGTCGCGGCCGAGACGGTCGGTGCCAAGGGCATCTGCATGCACCTCCTGACGATCCCGCCGGGCGTACGCGCCAAGGCGCATCTGCACGAGGCGCACGAGACGGCGATCTACATGCTCTCCGGCGAAGCCCATACCTGGTACGGAGACCGGCTCGAGCATCACGTCATCGTCCATGCCGGCGAACTTTTCTATATCCCGGCCGGCGTGCCGCACCTGCCGGCGAACCTCAGCAGCACGCCGTGCACGGCGATCATCGCCCGCACCGATCCGAACGAGCAGGAAAGCGTCGTGCTTCTGCCGGAGTTGGACGCATTGGTGCCGGCGTGAGGTCATTGGCATAGAGGCAGCGGTCCCCCGTTGATGGCCGTGTCGTCATGCGCCATCGTCATACGCCGCTTGCCGGAATGCCGCTCCGCGTCACCTTGCGCGGCGCGGTGATGTCCTTCCACTGGGAAAGCGCCTTGCTGACAGCCGTGACCGGCTCGCGCCTGACAAATTCGCCGTGGCCCTCGCGCGTCTTGATGGTGTTTTCCTCGATCGCGACAACGCCGCGCGTCAGCGTATAGCGCGGCAGGCCGGTCACTTCCTTGCCTTCGAAGACATTGTAGTCGATCGCCGACTGCTGGGCCTTGGACGAAATGGTCTTGGAACGGTTCGGGTCCCAGACGACGATGTCGGCATCGGCGCCGACAAGGATCGCGCCCTTCTTCGGATAGATGTTGAGGATCTTGGCGATGTTAGTCGAGGTGACGGCGACGAATTCGTTCATCGTCAGTCGGCCAGTGTTGACGCCATGGGTCCAGAGCATCGGCATGCGGTCTTCGAGGCCGCCGGTGCCGTTCGGGATCTTGGTGAAATCACTGAGCCCGAAGCGCTTCTGCGCCGTGGTGAAGGCGCAATGGTCGGTGGCAACGACCTGCAGCGAGCCGGAGGCAAGCCCTGCCCAGAGTGAATCCTGATGCTGCTTGTTGCGGAAGGGCGGCGACATCACCCGGCGGGCGGCATGATCCCAGTCGGGGTTGGAATATTCGCTCTCGTCGAGCGTCAGGTGCTGGATCAGCGGCTCGCCATAGACGCGCATGCCTTTGGATCGCGCGCGGCGAATCGCCTCGTGTGCCTGTTCGCAGGAGGTGTGGACGATATAGACCGGGCAGCCGGCCATGTCGGCGATCATGATGGCGCGGTTGGTCGCTTCGCCTTCCACCTCGGCCGGGCGGGAATAGGCATGCGCCTCGGGGCCATTATTGCCCTCGGCGAGCAACCTTGCCGACATCGAGGCGACGACGTCGCCGTTTTCGGCGTGCACCAGCGGCAGCGCGCCGAGTTCGGCGCAGCGTTGGAAGGAGGCGAACATCTCGTCGTCATCGACCATCAGCGCGCCCTTGTAGGCCATGAAGTGCTTGAAGGTGTTGATGCCCTTCTCGCGGACGATGGTCTCCATCTCCTTGAAGACTTGCTCGCTCCACCAGGTGACCGCCATGTGGAATGAATAATCGCAGTTGGCGCGGGTCGATTTGTTGTCCCACATGGTCAGTGCCTCAAGCAGTGACTGGCCGGGGGCGGGCAGGGCGAAATCGACCACCATGGTCGTGCCGCCGGAAAGGGCGGCGCGGGTGCCGCTCTCGAAATCATCGGAGGAGTAAGTGCCCATGAAGGGCATTTCGAGATGGGTGTGGGGATCGATGCCGCCGGGCATGATATAACAGCCGGAGGCGTCGAGTGTTTCGTCGCCGGAGAGGTTCGGACCAATCTCGATGATCTTGCCGCCGTCGATTTTCACGTCAGCCTTATAGGTCAGGTCGGCGGTGACGATGGTGCCGTTCTTGATGACTGTGGTCATGATCATTCCCCGTTCTTGTCTGCAGATTGGGCTGGCGAATAGAAGCTGGGCAGTTCTAAGCTGACCTCGATCCGGCCCTGCAAGGCGGCCAGAATCGTTTCGAGAACTGAGCGGCGTTCGCGCGAGATTTCCCGATTCCAGAAGCGCAGCACGGAATAGCCATTCCCATTGAGCCATTCAGTTCGGCGCTGATCGGACGCGCTATCGGCATGCTGGAAGCCGTCGACTTCGACGATCAGTCGTTGTTCACGACAGAGGAAATCGACGATGAATGGGCCGAGGGGAACTTGCCTTGCAAACTTATAGCCGTTCAAGCGGCGGGCGCGCAGGTCGCTCCAGAGGTGGTATTCCTCTTCAGTTTCGTTGCGGCGAAGCGTTCTCGCCTGGTCGGTCTTGTTGGTGCGATGCTTCCGGATATCCTGCTTGATAATTTTCTTCGCGCCCGGAGCCCCCTCATCCGCCCTTCGGGCACCTTCTCCCCGAGGGGAGAAGGGGAAGACCGCGACGTCTACCGATCCCTTCTCCCCAGCGGGGAGAAGGTGGCCCGAAGGGTCGGATGAGGGGGCTCGGGGCGCGACATAAGCCATCACACCACGATCTCCGCCGTCTCGACCACCGCATGGAACAGCACATCGGCTCCCGCCATCGCCCATTCCTTGGAGATCTCTTCCGCCTCATTGTGCGAGAGCCCGCCGACGCAGGGGCACATGACCATCGTTGCCGGTGCGACCTTGGCGGCCCAGCAGGCGTCGTGGCCGGCGCCGGAGATGATGTTCATGTGGCTGTAGCCGAGCCGCTCGGCGGCATCGCGCACCGACGTGACCAGTTTCGGATCGAAGGTGATCGGCTCGAAGTGGCCGATCGCCTCGATGGAACAGCCGACGCCGAGTGCGTCGGTGATCTCAGGCGCTTTCGCCTCGATCCTTGCCCGCATGCGGTCAAGCTTCTCCTTGTCGGGCGAGCGGATGTCGACGGTGAAGACCACCTTGCCGGGCAGTACGTTGCGGGAATTCGGCGAGAAGAACACCTGTCCGACGCCGCCGACGGCGCCCGGCTGTTCGCCCATCGCCACGCCCTGGACCATTTCCAGGATGCGGGCCATGGCGAGGCCGGCATTGACGCGCAGGTTCATCGGCGTCGAACCGGTATGGGCTTCCTTGCCGGTCAGCGTGAATTCCAGCCACCAGAGACCCTGGCAATGGGTGACGACGCCGATCTGCTTTTCCTCGGCTTCGAGAATCGGTCCCTGCTCAATGTGATATTCGAAATAGGCGTGCATCTTGCGGCCGCCGACTTCTTCGTCGCCGACCCAGCCGATGCGCTTCAGTTCGTCGCCGAACAGATTGCCCTCGGGGTCCCTGCGATTATAGGCAAAGTCCAGGCTGTGCACGCCGGCGAAGACGCCTGACGCCAGCATGGCAGGAGCAAAACGCGCCCCTTCCTCGTTGGTCCAGTTGGTCACGACGATCGGATGTTTGGTCTTGATGCCGAGATCGTTCATCGTGCGCACGACTTCGAGAGCCGCAAGCACGCCGAGCACCCCGTCATATTTGCCGCCGGTCGGCTGGGTGTCTAGATGCGAGCCGACATAGACGGGCAGAGCATCGGGATCGGCGCCGGGGCGGGTGGCGAACATCGTGCCCATCCGGTCGACACCCATGGTCAGACCGGCATCGTCGCACCACTTTTTGAAAAGGCTGCGGCCCTGCGCATCGGCGTCCGTCAGCGTCTGGCGGTTGTTGCCGCCCGCTATGCCGGGGCCGATCGTCGCCATCTCCATGAGACTGTCCCAGAGACGGTCGCCATTGACGCGCATGTTCTCGCCTGGTGCTGCCACCATTTTGTATGCCCTCACCTGTTTGCGGCAGTCATGCAAAGAGGCATGCCCGCCTGTTCCCGTGGTCCTTTCCTGCGCCCCCTTATTGGTTTTGTCGAGCGCCGGAAAATCGCCGGTTGCCTTTGTTTTGCATCTGGCGGATAATTTGACCGATTGGTAAACATTACAACTTCCACCGCCGGGCTCAAGACGAAAATCACGAAAATTGCCGATAAAAATACGGGCAGTTGCTCAAGGAAGCGGTGAGGGTCGTCCCCAATCCAAACTTGAGCGAAGAAGTTGAATTTCAAGGGGAAACGACAGCCTGTGACCATACCGAGAGCAGCGAAAACCCTGAGGCGGACGCGAATCCAGGAGGAGAAGGAAGAGCAGATCCTGGAAGCGGCCCTCGACGTGTTTTCGGCAAGCGGCTTTCGCGGCTCGACCATCGACCAGATCGCCGAAGTGGCCGGCATGTCGAAACCCAACCTGCTCTATTATTTCCGCACCAAGGAAGCGATGCACCGGGCGCTGATCGACCGGGTGCTCTACACTTGGCTGGAGCCGCTGCGGGCCTTTAACGCCGAAGGCAATCCGGAGGCGGAAATCCGCAGCTACATCCGCCGCAAGCTGGAGATGGCCCGCGATTTTCCGCGCGAGAGCCGGCTCTTCGCCAATGAGGTGCTGCAGGGCGCGCCGCATATCGAGGACGAGCTGAAGGGGCCGCTGAAGGAACTGGTCGACGAGAAGGCGGAGGTCATCCGCGCCTGGGCGAAATCAGGCAAGATCGTCAAATGCGATCCTTACCATCTGATCTTTTCCATCTGGTCTACAACGCAGCATTACGCGGATTTCGACGTCCAGGTGCGTGCCGTGCTGGGGCAGGAACATTCGGGCGAAGGACGCTTCGAGGATGCGGCGCGGTTTCTGGAACAGCTCTTCATCGGCGGGCTGCGACCGGATCCTCTCGGGGGGTGAAGGTTTACCCTCTTCTTGGAAGCGGAACCCGGGCAAGAATATCCGTCATGCCTTCCATCGTATAAGGCTTCTGTAGCACGGGCGCGTCCGAGTGGCTGTTTGCCTGGGCGATGCCCTCCCCATAGCCCGTGGCAAAAACGAAGGGCACGCCGTCGGCTGCCAGCCGGTCGGCAATTTCGAAACTCGTCTCATCGCCAAGATTGACATCGAGAAGCGCCAGATCGAAGGACTGGTCTGCCAGAATTTCCATCGCCTCCCTGACACTTGGCGCCGTAGCCACGTCGGCGCCCAGGCGGCGCAGGATGTCCTCGCCATCCATGGCGATGATCAGATTGTTTTCCACCAGCAGCACGTTCAGGCCGGAAAGCGGCTGATCGTCGGGATTGCTCTTGGGTTCGGTCGTTCCGAGCGGAGCCGGATTTGACCGTTCGCTCGTGGGACCGACGACATGTCGCGCCGGAATGCAGAAATCCGCCTCGAGCCCATCCTTGACGTAGCGAACCTCGGCCTTGCCGCCGAGGTCATAGGGGATCGAGCGGCGGATGATGGTCGAACCGAAGCCATGGCGTTTGGGTTCGAGGACGGGCGGACCATCCTTTTCGCGCCAGCCAATGCGCAGATTGCCCTCGTCGTCGCGGTGCCAGCCAAGTTGGACCGTGCCGCTGCCGGTGCCGGAAAGGCTGCCGTATTTGGCGCTGTTGGTCATCAGCTCATGGAAAACCAGGGCGGCGGTGGAAAAGGCCTGCGGTTCCAGCAGCATGTCCTCGCCGCTCATCTGGATGCGTTGCGCGTTTTTCCCGAGATAGGCGGCGGTCTCTGCCAGCAGCAATTGCCGAAGCGAAGCGGGCGCCCAGTGATCGCGGGTGATCTGGTCATGGGCGCGGGCGAGCGACTGGATGCGGCCCTCGAGCTGGCGGATGTAGTCGCCAAGGCCGACCGACGTTGCCTGCGACTGCCGGATGATGCCGGTGATGAGGCTCAATATGTTGCGGACGCGGTGGTTCAGCTCGGCAATCAGCAGTTCCTGGCGCTCGTTTGCCGTCTGGCGCGCCATGCTGACCTCGTCGGTGAGGCGCAATACCACCTCAATCAGTGTGACGCGGATCGTTTCGGCGACACGGTGCTCGGCCTCCGTGAAGGGGAGGGAGCGACCACGCACCAGTTCCGACCAGGCCTCGAAACTCTTGCGCGGCGTTAGCCGCGGGCCGTTCGGGCCGTATTCCACCGGCTTGTGCGGGTCGCCGCCCCAGCGGACGGTGCGCACCAATTCCTGACGGAAAAGCACGACATAATCGCGCGGCGAACGCGAGATCGGGATGGCGAGCATGCCTGCCACAGCATCGTCGACCTCAAGATCCGGATAGGCTTCCGCGAGCCTGTCCACGGCATAGATGCGGCCGGCGGCGTTGCGGTTGAGGTGGCGGACGAGAGCCGCGAAGCCTCGCTCATTCGGCCCGATGCCGGCAAGGGCCAGGCGGCCGTTGATCCAGACGCCGATCCCGTCGGCAGGAATGGCGTCGGCGAGCGCCTCGATCAGCCAGGCCGGATCGTCGAGCAGGCTCGCATTGTCTGCGACGGAGGTGAGAAGCCGGTCGGCAATGCGGCGCGCCTTGGTCTCGTAGTCGAGAGCCAGTCGCCGTTCGCGGCTTTCAAGGCGGGACGCAAACATCTGGCCGAAGAGTTCGGCAGTGGAGCGGCTTTGGGCCGAAGGCAGACGCGAGCCATAGTGATGGCAGGCAAACAGGCCCCAGAGCCTGCCATCCACAACGATCGATATGGAGAGCGAAGCGCCAACGCCCATGTTTTTCAAATATTCGATGTGGATCGGCGAGACCGAACGCAATACCGACATGGAGAGATCGAGCGGCCGGCCGTGCTCGTCGAGCTGCGGCAGGATCGGGACCGGGACGGCGTCGACATCGGCAATGATGCGGAACAGGTTGCGCAGATAAAGCGCGCGCGCCTGTACCGGAATGTCGGAAGCCGGATAGTGCAGCCCGAGGAACGAGCCGATGCCGGCCCTGGCGGCTTCCGCCACCACTTCGCCGGAACCGCCTTCGTCGAAACGATAGACCATGACCCGATCGAAACCGGTGAGCGCCCGCGCTTGTCTTGCACCTTCACGGAAGAAAGCTTCCAGTGTTTCCGTGTGGTCGAGGCGCGACATCATGCTGCGCATCGAGAGCGACGCGGCGTCGTGCCTGTCTTCCTGGCAGCGCTCTCCTTCGATGATGACCTCACCGCCGTTCAGGTGCACGGCAAGGTCGAACCTGTTTTGATCGGGCATCAGGGCAATGCCGAAAATACGCTCGACGACGTCGGAACCACGCAGCGTGGTAAGCTTGTTGCGGATTGCGTGGAGTGCTTCGGGTGTGATCACAGAGATAACGGGACGGCCGACCGCTTCGGCCTGCGTCACTCCAAGAAACTCCGCCAGATTTGCGGAGGCGCGCATGACGATCCAGTCTGAGGATACCGCCATGAGAAAACCGAAAGGCTGGATCGAGCCGAGCTGGTGGATCGGCTCACGGTCGCAGTTGGTGAGATCGACGGGTTCGTGCGTGCCGCTCATGGGACGGCTTCCAGTTCAACTTGCCCCGCTTTGAGGAAGAGCTCGAAGATATCGCGGGCTGCTTCGGCGGCAAGACAGGGATCGTCCACCTTGCTTGCGTCAAGACGATCCATGAAAAGCCGCATGGCGCCCTTCGGGCCTTGCGGGCTCAGGTAGCTGCTGGGCAAGTGGTCGGGCACCGCCTTGGCGAGCAACGCTCCGCCGAGCTTGGAGCCTTCAAGGACATAGGCTGCGCCCCAGACCGCTGCTTCGCTGCGCAATACCGGTTGCGGAAGCAGTACCGGCAATCGATCATCGAGTTCCCGGATGTCGGCAGCCAATAGATGCGCGCGCCTTCGGTCCGGCCAGTCCGGCAGCAGACGGCCGATTCCTCCATTCTCAAGCGCATGTTCGACTGATGGTACGACCCGGGCATGCGCGCGCAAGAAAGCCTTGTAATCCTGGGTGCGTGAGAGGTTGAAACTGCCGAAGAGGGTGTCGACCGCGGCGTGGCAATCTGCAGTTTGTGCGCGGAGGGCGCTGCGAAGTGACATGCTGACGTTTTTCCGAGTGATATGGCGGCCGCCCACAACGGACGGTGACTTGGCCGATATACTGCGGTATCGCGTTATTTCCAGAGAAAGCCGAAGAATAACATGGGTTTCTCGTCGCTCGCAGACGCGCGGCGAGCGCTTCAGCCCATCATTGCCGGCAGTCCGGCGGCGAGCGTATCGATCGCGAGCCGCACCTTCGGTAGCATGACCGGAGAGCGCAGCCAAACGGCATGGGCATCGAAGACATTGGCCGGTTCCTGCTTCAACACCTGAATGAGCCGGCCTGCCAGCACCTCCTCGCGGACCAGCCAGCAGGGCAGCCAGGCAAGACCGCGCCCGGCGACGGCCGCATCGGAAATCGAAGCGAGGTCGTCGAGCCGCAGTCGCGCCTTTGGCACCAGCCGCCGCCCGGTATCGGCTGCGGTCGGAAATATCCAACCCTTGTCGTCATCGCCCCGCCTGTAGACGATGCCTTCATGCTGGGGAATATCGAAGACCGTCTGCGGCGCGCCATGTTTTTCCAGATAGGCGGGCGATGCGCAGACGGTCATCCGCTGGCGGGCGATCGCCCGGGCCATCAGATCCGGATTGTCCTTCAACGGCCCGTTGCGAATGACAAGATCGAAGCCGTCCTCAAGCAGGTCGACGATACGGTCGTTGAAGGAAAGGTCCAGTTCGAGGTTCGGATGTTCATCGAGCAGGCGGGCGAGGGTCGGCGCGATGCAGTGGCGGCCGAAAAGCACGGGCATCGAGATGCGCAATCGGCCGCGCACGTCACGCCGGCCGGATTCCAGCATGGCTTCCCCGAGGCGGATTTCTTCAACCGCCCGCAGGCAGCGCTCGTAGAAGAAGCGGCCTTCCTCGGTGAGGCTCTGCATGCGTGTCGTGCGGTTGAAGAGGCGCACGCCGAGACGCTGCTCCAGACGTGCGATCGTCTTACCGACCGCCGAACGCGTGAGATGGAGCCGTTCGGCGGCAGCCGAAAAGCCACCTGCCTCGACGGCTTCGACAAAGATCGAGATGCCCTTCAGCTGTTCCATTTGTTTCCTCTTTGGAACCATTCTGGAGAATTAATATCGCAACTGGTGCGAAATATTCAACGATATGTTTTGCGCTCCCTGCAATGGACAAGGAGCAAGACAATGCAGACAACACGGCAATGGCAGATCGACGCGGTTGGGCCGGAGCGCCAGCTAACGATCGGCGAGCGGAAGCTCGAACCGGTTTCGGGAAACAGGGTTCTGGTGCGGACGGAAGCCGTCTCGCTCAATTTCCGCGATCGGTTGGTGATGGAGAGCGGCATGGGGTTGCCGCTGCAATTTCCCTTCGTGCCGGCTTCCGATATGGCGGGGGTCGTCGAGGCAGTCGGACCCGAGGTCAGCCGTTTCAAGCCGGGAGATCGGGTCATCTCGACCTTTTCACCCGATTGGATCGACGGACGCGGCTTGGGCGATGCGCGCACGCCACCTTACAAGACACGCGGCGGCTTTTATCCCGGCGTCCTCTCCCAATATACCGTGCTTTCCGAGGAGTGGTATTCACGCGCGCCTGATACGCTCGATGCGGCGCAGGCGAGCACCTTGCCATGCGCCGGGCTGACTGCCTGGTTCGCACTGATCGAACGCGGCGGCCTGAAGGCCGGCGACAAGGTGCTGGTGCAAGGCACCGGCGGTGTGGCGCTCTTCGGTCTGCAGATCGCAAAGGCGCATGGCGCGGAGGTCTTCATCACATCAGGCAGCGCCGAGAAGCTCGAACGCGCCATTGCTCTCGGCGCCGATCAGGCGATCAACCGACATGAGGGCGACTGGGTTGAGCAACTCTATCAGTTGACCGGCGG
Source organism: Rhizobium acaciae (assembly GCF_025941625.1). Classification (NCBI taxonomy): domain Bacteria; kingdom Pseudomonadati; phylum Pseudomonadota; class Alphaproteobacteria; order Hyphomicrobiales; family Rhizobiaceae; genus Rhizobium; species Rhizobium acaciae. The sequence continues at coordinate 232,278 of NZ_JAPCZO010000004.1, read as the reverse complement.
CTATGGCGCCGATCACGTGCTCGAGATCGTCGGCGGCCCGCATCTCGGCCAGGCGCTGAAGGCGGTGGCGATCAATGGCCGCATTTCCGTCATCGGCGTGTTCGAGGGGTTCGAGGTTTCCGGCCCGGCCGGCCCGCTGCTGCTCAAGGCGCCGGTTGTGCAGGGCATTTCCGTCGGCCATCGCCGCGCGCTTGAAGATCTGGTGCGGGCAATCGACCAGACCGGGCTGACGCCTGTGGTCGACAGGCGTTATGCCTTCGACGAATTCCCTGAGGCGCTCGATCATCTCTATCGCGGGCCTTTCGGCAAGGTGGTCGTCGAGTTCTGACGGCGGCGAATTTCCCTTCTCCTCGCTGCAATAATTGTCGGGAAGAGAAGGGAGGCCATCAGGCGGCAGCGGGAACGCCCTGTTCGAAGGTGAAGCCTTCATCGGCCCAGCCGGTCATGCCGCCGATCATCAGCTTGGCCTGGAGGCCGAGATTGGCGAGGCGGAAGGCAGCCTTGTCGGCGCCGTTGCAGTGCGGGCCGGCGCAATAGACGACGAAGAGTGCATCGCTTGCCCATGTCGACATGCGGTGCGCCGTCATCTTGCCGTGCGGCAGGTTGATCGCTCCGGGAATGTGGGACTCTGCGAAGAGCTGCGGCGAGCGCACGTCGAGGAGAACGAAATCGACTTTCCCGGCCGCAAAGGTGGCATGCACGTCCGAGCAATCGGTTTCGAAAGCGAGCTTGGCGGCAAAGTGAGCGACAGCGGCATCCGGAGCTGCAGCAGGTGTTTGGGAAACGGGGCTTGGCATCGGTTTTTCCTTTTTCTGAAGTTGCCGCCTGGTATCGCCGATGCTAGAGCTTTGCGAAATTGGCCATCATGACCGACAGCGTAAAGATCATGCCAAATTCATCGCCGCAGCAGACCAAAGGACCGCTGGTCGCAGCACTTGCCTATGACGGGCTCTGCACCTTCGAATTCGGCATCGCCTACGAGGTCTTCGGCCTGCCACGCCCGGAGATGGGCGAAGGCTGGTATCGTTTCTCGGTCTGCGGCATCGAACCGGGTCCGCTTCGCGCTGCGGGAGGGCTGACGGTCGCAGTCGACAAGGGACTGGAAGTGCTTGACGAGGCGGACCTGATCGTCGTGCCGGGTTGGCGGTCGATCGATGCCGCCGTTCCCGAGCCGCTGGTTTCAGCGCTCAAGGCAGCGCATGAACGCGGCGCGCGGATCATGTCGCTTTGCTCGGGTGTTGCCGTTCTTGCCGGGTCGGGTCTGCTCACGAACCGCAGGGCGACGACGCATTGGCGCTATGTCGCCTCGATCGCCGCGCGCTATCCCGATATCGCACTCGATGCCGACGTTCTCTACATGGACGAGGGCAGCCTGCTGACGGCGGCAGGAAGTGCCGCCGGCATCGATCTCTGCCTGCATGTGGTGCGCGGCGATTTCGGTTCGGAAGCCGCAAACAGCGTGGCAAGACGTCTCGTCGTGCCGCCGCATCGCGAAGGCGGACAGGCGCAGTTCATTCACGCACCGGTTCCCGAGGAACGCGAGGGCATCCGCTTGGGGCCGCTGATCGAATGGATGCGCGAGAGCCTTTCCGAGGAGCAGCCGATCAGCCTGCTTGCCAAAAGAGCGGGCATGAGCATGCGCACCTTCCAGCGGCGCTTCGAAGCGACGACGGGCCTCAGCGTCGGCGAATGGCTGTTGAAGGAGCGGCTGCGGCATGCCCGCGATCTGCTGGAAAGGGAACTTGCTGTTTCGCTCGATGACATCGCCGCTGCAAGCGGCTTTGGAACACTGGCGACCATGCGGCATCATTTCCGCAGGCGGCTCGGGACGAGCCCCAATGCCTATCGGAAGTCATTCGGCGGTTAGAGCATCCCATGCTTGCATTTCTTTGCCATTTCACCTAAAGGGGCGCTCTCGATGTTTCTGGAAAGGGAGCGCCACGATGACGAATATCTCAGCACGCCCCGAGAGGGTTTCGGCTTAACTCGGCCAACGGGTCGATGAATGCCGGTTGAACATCGCCGTTTTTGGCGATGAAAGACCACTCATATCCAGAGTTCATTATCATGGGCAATTCCATTGGGAGCGGAAGCTCCCCGATGACGTCGTCGGCACATCCGGCACTCATCAATCGTTTCTTTTCCGGTAGCGCCTGGATCGAAGGCGCCGCTTTAGATCAACTTGACGAAATGTCCCGCCTGCCGGGCGTTTTGGAGATCGCCGCCTTTCCAGATTTGCACCCGGGCAAATATGGTGCGACCGGCGTGGCACTGTTGTCCTCTCGGCTGCACCCGCTGTTGATCGGCAACGATATCGGCTGCGGCATGTCGCTCTTCGGCTTGGATCTTCCGCTGCGCAAACTGAAGATCGACAGGGCGGCGGAACGGCTTCGCCGGTTTGAAACGCAGGCGATCGGAGATGCCGCGGAATTTCTCACGGAGGCAGGTCTGCCCACTGATCTGACACCCGGTGCTCTCGGCACGATCGGCGGCGGAAATCATTTCTGCGAGTTGCAGGCTGTGGAGAATCTCGCCGAAGGCGGATCTGCCGACGGTCTCGATGATCAGGGGCTCTATCTGCTGGTTCATTCCGGTTCGCGCTCTCTTGGCGCCACCATATTCTCGGAGATGGTGGCCGCTCATTCGGGGCTCGCAGCCGGTCTTGATGCCGGTTCGGAGGCCGGCGCCGCCTGGCTTATGCGCCATGACCAGTGCGTTGCCTGGGCATCGTTGAACCGACGGCTGATCGCAGAACGGGCGGCCGCAGCGCTTCATGCCGATCTGCGTCTCATCGCCGACGTGCCGCACAATCTCGTTCGCCCGTCCGATCGTGGTTTTGTACACTACAAGGGTGCGGCAGCGGTCGTAGCCGGCGAACTCGCGCCGATTGCGGGATCTCGAGCGAGCCTCAGTTACGTGGTTCGTCCGAGCACCAGCGTTGCCCGTTCGCTGGGTGGCATCTCTCACGGGGCCGGTCGCAAATATGACCGCGCCACCATGCACGGGCGTGTCGGCCGCAATCGCTCCGAACGAGAACAGCTCTTGCGCAATTCCTGGGGCGGTATCGCCATCTGCGACGATCGCTCCCTTGTGGTCGAGGAGGCGGCATCCGCATACAAGGATGCCGGGCAGGTGGTGACCGATCTGGAAAACGAGAGCCTGGTCGTGAGGCTTGCCAGCTTTCGGCCGCTTGTCACCTTCAAGAAGGCGGTTGATGAAGCGGAGGTCGAGCAGCGCCGGCGAAAACCCGAATATCGCAGGGAAGGAGGACGTGGCCATGAGCGCTATTGATCTTCTCATTACCGCAGGCAACGGCCCGGTGGAATGCCGCATGGCGCTGTCGGCGCTTCTCGGCATCCTCGAACGGGAGGCCGTTCGGCTCTGCTGCTCTTTCGAGACCAGCCTTGGCCCGATGCCGGATCAGCACGGTGCGAAGTCAGCGATCGTCAGCCTCAAAGGTTTCGAGGCTGAGCAGATTGCCAGTGACTATTGCGGCACGATCCGCTTCACCTTCAGGAGCCAGGTGCGTCCGGGTCACAAACGGCAGAACTGGTACGTCTCGGTTCAGCGTATCGATACCAAACCGGAAGGTGGCGAGGTGACGATCGATCCAGCCGACCTGCGTTTCGAGACGCTGAGGGCCGGCGGACCGGGTGGGCAGCATCAGAATACGACCGATAGTGCGGTTCGTGTCCTGCATCGGCCGACCGGTCTCGTCGCGACGGCGCGCGACGAGCGTTCCCAGCACCGCAACAAAGCCCTGGCGCTCCGGCGTCTTGAGGCGATGCTGCGCCATATCGAGGCGGAAAAGCAGGAGGCGGCCAAATCCGGGCGCTTCATCGCCAACCGGACCATCGAGCGCGGCAACGAGGTCAAAACTTTCAAGCTGTAATCGGGAATAGCGTGTCCTGACCACAAACAACAACGGCGCCCTTTCATGAAGGGCGCCGTTTTCACCGGTCACGACATGCCGCGGATCCACGGCATTGCAATCCTTTACTCCGCCGCCTGGCGCGCCATCGGGTTGTTCGGGTGCGTCGTCCAGTTGGCATAGTTCGGGTCGACGACCCGGCCGGTGCGCTTGTCGAGGGCGCCGGCGGGAAGCTGCTCCATGGTGATGCAGTTCTCGACCGGACAGACGCTGACGCAGAGATTGCAGCCGACGCATTCCTCGTCCATCACCTCGAAATGGCGAGCGCCATCGACGAAGTTGGTAATCGCCTGGTGGGAGGTATCCTCGCAGGCGATGTAGCAGCGGCCGCATTTGATGCAGGCGTCCTGGTCGATCTTCGCCTTGGCGATGTAGTTGAGGTTCAGATATTGCCAGTCGGTGACGTTGGGGACGGCGCGGCCGGTGATATCTTCGAGGCTGCGATGGCCCTTTTCGTCCATCCAGTCGGAGAGGCCAGTGATCATCTCCTGGACGATCTTGAAACCGTAGGTCATCGCCGCCGTGCAGACCTGGACGTTGCCGGCGCCGAGGACAAGGAATTCGGCCGCGTCGCGCCAGGTGGTGATGCCGCCGATGCCCGAGATCGGCAGGCCGTAGGTTTCGGGGTCGCGGGCGATCTCGGCCACCATGTTGAGTGCGATCGGCTTCACCGCCGGGCCGCAATAACCGCCATGGCTGCCCTTGCCGCCGACCGTCGGGTTGGGGGCGAAGTTATCGAGATCGACGGAGACGATCGAATTGATCGTGTTGATCAGCGAGACGGCATCGGTACCGCCGGCCTTGGCGGCGCGGGCCGGGCGGCGGATATCGCTAATGTTGGGCGTCAGCTTGGTGATGACGGGCATGCGGGTGTACTGCTTGCACCAGCGCACGACCATCTCGATATACTCAGGCACCTGGCCGACCGCGGAACCCATGCCGCGCTCGGACATGCCGTGCGGACAGCCGAAATTGAGCTCGATGCCGTCGGCACCGGTCTCTTCGACCAAGGGCAGGATCGCCTTCCAGGCCTCTTCCTCGCAGGGTACCATGATCGAGGCGATCAGCGCCCGGTCCGGCCAGTTCATCTTCACCTGCTTCATTTCCCGCAGGTTGGTATAGAGATCGCGGTCGGTGATGAGCTCGATATTGTTCAGACCGAGCAGGCGCCTGTCGGCGCCCCAGATCGCGCCGTAGCGCGGGCCGTTGACGTTGACGACGGGCGGGCCTTCTTCGCCCAGCGTCTTCCAGACCACGCCGCCCCAGCCGGCCTTGAAGGCGCGCTCGACGTTGTAGGCCTTGTCGGTCGGCGGCGCAGATGCCAGCCAGAACGGGTTCGGGGACTTGATGCCGACGAAATTATTACGGAGATCAGCCATTGTTCATTCTCCCCTTCAAGCGACGGCGACAGCCGGAGCGGCTGCTGCGGTGAGGGCACGATGGATGGATTCAGCCGCGTCACGACCGTGGGCGACGGCCGAAACCGTGAGATCGTCACCGCCGAAGACGCAGTCGCCGCCGGCCCAGACGCCGTCGAGCGAGGTATGGCCTTCGCCATCGACAGCGATGCGGCCGGATTCCATGCGCAGCGAACCGAGACCAGAGGCGTCAAAGCTCTGGCCGATCGCCTTGAAGATCTGGTCGGCGGCAATCACACCGGTTTCGCCGGTGCCGACGAGGCGGCCATCGAGGATTTTGGTATATTCCACTTCGATCGCGGCGACTTTGCCGTCCTGCGACAGGATCGATTTCGGCGCCAGCCAGTGGCGGATGATGACGCCCTTGGAGCTTGCCAGATCCTGTTCGAATTCGGAGGCGTTCATATGCTCCTTGCCGCGGCGGTAACAGATCGTCACCTCTTCGGCGCCGAGCAGCTTTGCCTGCACGGCAGCGTCGATCGCCGTCATGCCGCCGCCGAGGACGACGACGCGGCGGCCGACGGCGATTTCGCTCTTGTCTTCGGCCTGGCGGAGTGCGGCGATGAAATCGACGGCGTCGTCGACGCCTGTGAGGTTCTCGCCCTCGATGCGCAGCGCGTTGACGCCGGCAAGGCCGATACCGAGGAAGACGCCGTCGTATTGGGCTTGCAGATCGGAAAGCGAGAAATCGCGGCCGAGAAGCTGCCCATGCCGGACCTCAATGCCGCCGATCGAGAGGACGTAATCGACTTCCTTCTGGGCGAAATCGTCGACCGTCTTATAGGTGGCGATGCCGTATTCGTTGAGACCACCGGATTTTTCCCTGGCATCATAGATAGTCACGGAATGGCCGTTCACGGCCAGGCGATGGGCGGCGGCAAGGCCGGCCGGGCCTGCGCCGACAACGGCGATCGTCTTTCTGCTCGGTTCGGCTCTGGCATAGAACTGCCGGCCCGCCTGCATGGCAGCATCGGTCGCATAACGCTGCAGGCGGCCGATCTCGACAGGCCGCTCTTCAGCCGTGTTGCGCACACAGGCCTGTTCACAGAGTTCTTCGGTGGGACAGACGCGGGCGCACATGCCGCCGAGGATGTTCTGGTCGAAGATCGTCTTTGCCGAGCCGATCGGATTGCCGGTCGAAATCTGGCGGATGAACAGCGGAATGTCGATCGAGGTGGGACAGGCCGTCATGCACGGCGCGTCATAACAGAAATAACAGCGGTCGGCGGCGACCAGCGCCTCATGATTGTCGAGGCGCGGATGAAGATCGGAAAAATTTGCCTCATACTCAGCGGGCGAAAGCCGGCCGGCATGAATCCCAGTTTCCAGTCGTTCCATTGAAGTTCCCTCATTATTGGTAAACGGCCTGTGAGGGAAAGCGTAACTCAGGTTTAAAAATTTATCAAACGGTAAAATTTTGACGATTTTTGAGTGTGATCCCGCAAGTAATCCACTGTTTTTACTGGAAGAATTTAATCGACCTCCATCCTTGAAACGGCTGAGCGCGCGACGAGGGAAGGGCATCTGAAAAAAGATGTAAAAAAGCCGATTTTTTTCGGATGGCAGGGAACCAAAGTTTGATGTCGTCGTTATTGCGATATCCGGATGGTGATCGCATCGACCCAACATGCGCGCCCCCAACCCACTATCCGGACGTACTCACGGTCCCCTCCCGGTGAGTGAAGACAGCCGGTGCGCCGCCCTCGCACCGGCTGTTTTTCCGTCTTAGGCTGTCTCCAGGGCTTTCACACTCGCTTGAAGATCTCGAATTCGGTTTCCGGAATGGTCAGACGGTACTCGATGCGGCCGGGAACGAGGTTCAACTCCGCCTTGCCGTTGACCGACGAAGGCACGACACGCTCCAGCACGGTGCGGCCGAAGCTGTTGTCGCTGAATTCGTGGACTTCTGCCTGATCATGCAGAACTTCCGCCCAGGCGACTTCGATCGCCTTTCTGTCGTTGATCATGGCTTCGCGGCAATTCAGCGTGATAGAGGCGGCACCGCCAGCAATCGCGCCGAAGGAGGCGGAGTTGACGATGAGTTCATGGAGGGCGAGCCCGAGATGCACGGCGGCATTCGGTGTCAGGTGAGCGTTGATGCCATAGATCGGCATGGAGCCGGCCGTCTCCGGCCAATAGGGAGCAAACTGCTTTTCGGCGAGTTCGAAGAGATAGGCGCCGCGCCAGCTCGAATCCGTGATCAGGTCCTGCGAGTTGGAAAGCGATTGCAGCCGTCCGCGGAATTTGAGGAGGAAGCTGTCGAGAGAGAGCGTGTTGCGGGCCGTCTGGGTGGCAATGCCTTGAATTATGGCGAGAAGGTTCTTCGAGCGGTGTGAGAGTTCGCGCAGCAGCGATTTCAGAACTTTTTCGCGATGCCGGCTTTCGGTGACTTCAGCCATGACGGACAGAAGTCCATATGCGCCGCGTTCGCCGGTGCGCTGGATCTTCAGTTCATAAGTGCGCCGTTCGCCGTCGACGTCGATCTCGACCTCGGCATTGTTGGGGATGCCGGTTTCCAGCACCTTGTGCTTCAGCGCCGTCAGATATCGGCCGTGCGCATCGCCAAAGAGGACAGCGTCGCTGCTGCCGGGCGCAAAGAGTGCTGCAAAATGCGGCGGCAGATTTTCGGCGTAGAAAATCGACAGTCGGGCGTCCTGGCAGAGGATCGAAATCCCGGCGCTGCCGAGCGCGCGTTCCATCATTGCGGCTTTGCCTTCGAAGGTAAAAGGCATGCCGGACAATGGTTCAGTCGTATTCACTCGGCCGCCTTTCCTTGTGACATCTTGAACGTCGCTGAAGGGAGCGCCCTTCCAGACACCGCCTGCCAACTCTAGAACAAAGCGCTGCAAAAACCGTTAAAGCCACCGGAGCGTCCCGGTAGCACCGGAACGCCTGCTTTGGCGATTTGGTTCCGAAGGCCGGAAAATTGCGTCTCAGGCGGCTACTCTGGTCGATTCATTGAAGAAAAGAGCTTGGCTGATCAATGCCTTGACCATGTCGGGATTGAACGGCTTGGTGACAAGGAAAGTCGGTTCCGGGCGCTCGCCGGTCAGAAGCCGTTCCGGGAAGGCAGTGATGAAGATCACCGGTACGCTCGACGTCTTGAGAATGTCGTTGACTGCGTCGATACCGGAGCTGCCATCGGCAAGCTGGATGTCGGCCAGCACCATGCTCGGCTTGGTCTTATTGTAGAGCGCCACGGCCTCCGCATGCGTACGGGCAATGCCGGTGACGCGATGGCCGAGGCTCTCGACCATCTGCTCGATATCCATAGCGATCAGCGGTTCGTCCTCGATGATCATGATATCGGTTGCGACTTGACGGGAAATCTCCTGCGACGCGACGTCGAGCAGATGCATGACATCCTGTTCTTCGGTTTCCAGGATTTCGGCGATTTCGGCGACGCGGAAATTCTCCACGGAGGCGAGCAGGAAGGCCTGACGGGCGCGCGGCGAAACCTTGGAAAGGTTCAGCGTGGCGCGTTGCTCCCAGGCATAGGGCGAGGTCGGCTCTGGAATCTGGACTGCGGTGGAACCAAACAGTTGCGTGAACAGTTTGTAGAGTGCGACCCGGTCATTCGCCGTATCCGGGAAAATCGACAGATCGGCGATGATGGCTTCGAGAACGGCGGCGACGTAAGCGTCGCCCGAAGTCTGAGTGCCGGTAAGGGCGCGGGAATAGCGGCGCAGATAAGGAAGGTGCGGCGCAATCCGAGTAGAAAGTGTCATTAATGGGCTCCTGCATACAGGCCGGCATTGGCTTCAATGAGCGGTTAACGCCGCCTTGATAAAAAAGTTCCGGAACGGCAGGAACTTTTTTCGTTGCGCCGCATTATTCCAGCCGACGAAGAAAGGGCGTAGCGTTTTGACCCATGCAACGGCAAATGCCATCGACATCGACAATCGAACGTTCGATGTCGATGGTCGAAATCGTTTTTGATCCCATCCACGCCCCTCGACACGCCCCTCGAACAGACAACCGGCGAGAAGACGAATTGATGACTACACGCAAGAAAGAAGTAGCCGATCAGCGAAAGCTGGAGCTGCGGGCAAGCGACATCCTGGACCCGAACAACCAGATCGGCGTCAGGCTGCGGTCGCTCTATTCGGCCGCACAGGATGAGGCGATTCCCGATCGTTTTCTCGACCTTCTCGAAAAGCTCGACCATGCTGAAATGATGGCTTCTGCCAAGATGGCCGAATAGGATCGCCGCATGGAAGACAAATCGCAACCCAGCTTCAAGCGGGAACTGCTGGCGGCACTCCCAAGCCTTCGCGCCTTCGCGATCTCGCTCATCGGGCGGCACGACCGTGCCGACGATCTCGTCCAGGACACCATCATGAAAGCCTGGGCCAAGCAGGATCATTTCGAGATGGGCACCAATATGAAGGCCTGGCTCTTTACGATCCTGCGCAACGAACTCTACAGCCAGATGCGCAAGAGCGGCCGCGAAGTGCAGGACAGCGACGGGCTGTTTACCGAATCGATGGCGATGCACCCCTCGCAATATGGCGCGCTTGATCTGCAGGACTTCAAGAAGGCGCTCGACCAGCTGCCGCCGGATCAACGCGAGGCGATCATCCTCGTCGGCGCCTCGGGTTTTTCCTACGAGGAAGCGGCCGAAATTTGCGGCTGCGCCGTGGGCACCATCAAAAGCCGCGTCAACCGGGCGCGCCAGCGGCTGCAGGAGTTGCTGCAGATCTCAGGCGAGGCTGATTTCGGCCCCGACGCCACCTCGGCGCCGCTGACATCGAAGGCTTTCGCGTTCTGACAGGAGTTATATTTGGGAGGAAAGCCGGCCGCCCCTCGGGGCGCCGGCTTTTTTGCGTCGAAGGGTAGGGAGAAGGACGGGCTCCACGGGATGGACGGCCATTCGGGCCACTACCTCTCATCCTCATTCCTGTGCTTGTCACAGGAATCCAGTGCGCCCAAGTCCTTGGGCGCGAAAGACTCTTTCCACTTGATGTTGGTTCATTCACGGCGCGGACGCGCCGTGGCTGGATTCCTGTGACAAGCACAGGAATGAAGGAGGGGTCGGCTAGTGCCTCTTCAATCCTCGCGCTTTGACCCTACCAGATTGGCCGCGACGATTGCTGCCAGAACACCGGCGGTCAGGAGCGGCTGGGCGCGGATAAGACCGAGCCCGACCGTTGCCAGCGATTCGAGCGCCGCACGGCGTTCGCGGGCGCGGCGTGCTTCCCGGGCGTTGATGATCGACATCGCCACCAGGGCGATGATGGCGATCAGCAGCGCGCAGGCGGCCAGGAAGAGGGCAGCGCCGACCGGGCCGTAGATGCCGGCGAGCCAGATGGCGCCGGCGGTGACAGCCAGCGCGTAGGCGGTGAGAAGGAAGAGCACGGCAAGCGCAATGAAGATGCCGTTGCGCTTGGCGCGCGCAACGGTCCGGTGCACGCTTGCGCCCGTCAGCAGGCTGAGGATCGGTAAGAGCATCGCGCTTCCTCAGCGCCGGGCGAGGAAGGCGATGGCAAGGCCGAAAGCGGCCGCGGCGCCGATGGTTGCTAAGGGATGCTTGCGCACGGTCTCGCGCATTTCCGTCGTTCCACGCTCATAGCCGTGCTGCAATTCGCGCAGCAGATCCTCGCTGCGGCCGAGCAGTTCCTCATAGCCGGCACCGGCCTGGCTGCGGATTTTCTCGCCCTGATGGCGTGAGCTCTTGCCGACGAGGCGCGTCAGTTCGGCGAGTTCGTTGCGCAGCGCCTCAATCTGCTCCTCGATGCCGGATTCCAAATTATGGAAAGTGCCGTTGCGGCGGCTGCGGCCGGACTGGAATATAGAATAGCTCATGGCTGTCTCCATTGGCTGGGGCGCGCGCAAGCCCGCCTATTTCGCACGAGGGTCACCACCGTCCGTTGCATGAATGATATCGCCCGGCATTGACCCAGATCACTGCCGACAACGTGCCGGGCGATCAAAAGTTCCGCTCGCGCAGTGCTCAGAGGCGGGAAATGGCGCTGTGGGCGAGCACAAAGGGCGTGCCATCGGCCGGCACCTGATTGATGCGCAGCGCGCAGCCGAACACCGAGAGCATCGTTTCGTTTGTCAGCACTTCACCGATGCTGCCGGCGGCGGCGAGGCGGCCGGATTTCATCAGCACGATGCGGTCGGCAAAGAGCGCCGTCAGGTTGAGATCGTGCATGACGGCGATGACACCGCCGCCGCGTTCGCAGAAATTGCGGGCGAGCGTCATGATGGTCAACTGGTGGCTGATGTCGAGGCTCGAGACCGGCTCGTCGAGCAGCAGCCAGCAGGGCTTGCCGTCGACGACAGGCTCGGCGATCTGGCAGAGCACGCGGGCAAGCTGCACACGCTGCTGCTCGCCGCCGGAGAGTTCCTGATAGAAACGGCCTTCGAAGCCGGTCAAATCGACGGAGGAAAGCGCTGCCGCCGCCGTCTGCTCGGCCTTGTCGGGATGCAGGTTGAGACCTGACGTCAGGCCCATGCGGACGATCTCGCGCACGGTAAAGGGAAAGGAGATGGTGCTTGCCTGCGGCAGCACGCCACGAATGGCGGCAAGCTGCCAGGGTTTCAGCCCCTTCACCTCGTCGGCGCCGATGCGCACCGAGCCGCCATAGGCAAGTTCGCCGGAGATGGCTTTCATCGTCGTCGTCTTGCCGGAGCCGTTCGGCCCGGCAATCGCCGTCAGTTCGCCGGCCTTTGCCGTAAAAGTGACGTCGCTGATGATGGTTTTGCCGGAAAGGCGCACGGAGACGCCGGAAACTTCGATCATCTCAATGTCACTCACGGGGGGTCACTCACAGGTGTCACTCACAGGGCAAGGCGCGAACGCTGCCGCAGCAGGATCCACAGGAAGAACGGTCCGCCGACCGCCGCGGTGATGATGCCGATCGGCAGCTCAGCCGGGGCCACCAGGGTGCGGGCCAGGACATCCGCGAAGATCAGCAAAGAGCCGCCGAGAAGAGCTGCGGCCGGCAGCAGGAAACGATGGTCGGGGCCGATCGCCATACGCAGGATATGCGGCACGACGATCCCGACGAAACCGATGCCGCCGCTGACGGCGACGGACGCGCCGGTCGCCGCAGCGACACCGACGATCGCGACATTTTTCAGCCGCTGCACCGGAACGCCTATATGAAAGGCGGCCGCCTCGCCGAGCGTGATGGCATTGAGGCCGCGCGCCATGAAGGGCAGAGCGGTGAAGGACAACAGGATGATCGGGCTGGCGGCGGCGATCTTCGTCCATGTGGCGCCGGCAAGCGAGCCCATGCTCCAGAAGGTCAGGTCGCGCAGCTGCTGGTCGTTGGCCATGTAGATCAGCAGTCCCGTGATGGCGAGGGCGAGTGCGCCAAGCGCGATGCCGGCAAGCAGCATCGTCGCCACCGAGGTCTGTCCGTGACGGGTGGCGATCCTGTAGAGCAGCAGCGTCGTGACGAGGCCGCCGCCGAAGGCCGCCGTCGGCAGAGCGTAGATACTGAGAAGCGCCTCGAGTGGAGCTGCGAGGCCGCCGCCGAGCACGATCATCGCGACCGCGCCGAGGCTTGCGCCGGAGGAGACGCCGACGAGGCCGGGATCGGCCAGCGGATTGCGGAACAGGCCCTGCATCACCGTGCCGGAAACGGCCAACGAGGCGCCGATCAGGAAACCGAGGATTGCCCTGGGCAGGCGGATGTCGAAGATGATGATCCGGTCACGTGTGCTGAGCGCCGCCTCGGAACCGGCCATGTTGCTGATGACGTCGAGGATCGAGGCATCCGAGGCGCCGGTCGTTACCGAAAACAGCATCGAAAAGACCGAGCCGACGACGAGCAGCGCGATCGCCAGCAAGGCGAGCCGCGTCCTGTCGCCCGCCTGCCTGATTTCGCGGATGTCCGCCATCGGGAATCGTCGCCTTTGTTCCATCATGGCTTGCGGCAGGGCCATGATCAGCCCCCGTAGATCGCCGTGTTGAGCTCACGCGCGGCGGCTGCGGTGCGCGGGCCGAAGCCGAGCAGGTAGACGCCATCCATTCGGATGATCGCTTTTTTATCGCCTGCCGGCGTCAGCGCGATCGCCGGCTGAGCCAGCAGGTCCTCGTTCTTGGTGCCGGCGCCGTCGCCGCGATTCATCATCAGGATGATGTCGGGCTTGGCTTCGATGATCGCCTCGTCCGTCAACGGCTTGTAGCCCGGGAATGCGCCGACGGCGTTGATGGCGCCGGCGAGCTTGACGATGCCATCGGCGGCCGTGCCGGTCCCCGATGCCATGATCCGGCCGTTCTGGGCGCTGAGGATGAAGAGAACGCGCTTGCGCTCGGCCTCCGGGCGCCTTTCGGCATCGGCGATCGCCGCGTCGAGGTCGGCCGCGACCTTTTCTTCGAGCGCCTTTGCCTTGTCGGGCACGCCCAGCAGCGTGCCGACACGGTCGATCTTGGCGATGATGCCGTCACGGGTAAAGGCGCTCGGCACGGTCTCGAAGGGCACGCTGGCATTCTTCAGCACAGCCAGCGCTTCCTGCGGGCCTGAACCTTCGACGGCGATGATCGCCGTCGGGTTCATGGCGAGGATGCCTTCCGGTGAGAGCGCACGCATGTAGCCGACGTTCGGCAGCTTCAGCGCAGCCTCCGGATACATGCTCGTCGTGTCGCGGGCGATCAGCCGGCTTTCCTCGCCGAGCGCATAGACGATTTCTGTGATGTCGCCGCCGACCGAAACCAGGCGCGACGTGTCGAGCTTCTTTTCCTCGGCGTGGGCGGCGCGGATGAAGGCGAAGCCTTCGACGGTCGGCGCCGTCGGGATCAGCGGCAGCGCCATGATAGCCGCCGTCAGGGCCAGTTCCCAAGGGCGGATCCGGCGCAGATTGTTACGCATCGTCATCGTTGCGATCCTTATGCGGCCACGCTTGCTGCCCGCGGCAGGTTTTCCATGATCTCGCGCCACTCGGCGCGTTCGTCGGAGCCTTCCTTCCGCTTGCCGAAGAACTGGATGATCATCTCGCCTTCGGCATTGTAGGCCTCCAGCGAGGTGACGTGGCCGTCCGTGGTCGGCTTACGTACGGCCCAGGTCTCGGCGATGTGATCCTGGCGCAGATGCAGGTGAAAGGTCGGATCCATGATATTGATCCACGGACCCATCGGCTGCACGTTGAAGATCGGGCCGGAATGGATCTGGACGATGCCGTTATTGGCGACGAAGCACATGATCGGCAGGCCGGATTTCACCGAGGCATGCATCATGTCTGCCGTCGCGCTGTTGTCGAGCTTCCAGGCATAGTCGTCGCCGACGGTGCGCACGGCCGCCTGGCGGCCGATCTTCAGGCGCTTCAGCATGCCGAAGAACTCATGCGTATCGGTGAGCTTGCTCCAGTTGTCGCGCAGTTCGTCGCGGTTGACGTCGGCGGTTTCATCGACGGCATTTAAGGTCTCAGCCTCGACAAATTCCTGCGATTGGTCTTCCAGCTTCAACTCGGCGACGATCGCGTGATAGGCCTCGACATTCGAGCTCGGGCGCAGGTGCACCTTGTGCACCGCGTTGCCCGCCTTATCGAAATATTGCAGGCTGAGGCGCTCCTGGTCACCATCCTTCTTGGATACGGCGAAACCATGCTCCCAGCGGCTCGGGAAGATGCGCAGATCGATATTCTCGCCGAGAACGATCGCGGCCTGCGCGGCGCTCTTGATGTTTTCGAAGACACCGATCTTCTCGTGAACGGCACTTTCGTTGCGCGACAGCGCCATCACTTCGCCGAGGCCGGCCACGCGCTCGAGAAGCTTCAGCGCACTGCCATCGATTCGGGTCACGCTGATGCCGGTTTCGGCGGCGACGAGGGCTGCCTCGGAAATCTTCAGCTGGGCGGCGATATCACGCTCGCGCATTTTCGGATTCTCGGCGCGAAACGCACGGATTTCGGCTGGCGCCGGTCTTGTCTGTTCGGTCATGTCCTACCCTACTTATTGAGAATGAGCTTGCCCTGACGGGTGATCTTCAGGCGATAGACCAAGCCGTCATGTCTTATCATGATCTCGTTCGTGCCGCGGAAAAGATCCGCGCTTTCGACGATCCGGTGCTGCGCCGCAGGCTCGCTCTGCAGCGGCACATGCTTAAAGTTATCTGGCTTTTCAACCATCATTTCGGTTGGCAATTCCGTGAGGCCGGTGATCAGGGTCCCCGGTTGTGATGACAATTATCTTGACTTTATTACTCATAGTTTTTTAAAGACGCAATAGGAGACTAATGCAGTCAAGTTTTTGAGATTGCTGATATGAGGCCGCCTGGCGGCGGTTCGCGACAATGGCGGAGAAGATGATGACGGGTAGGTTTGCGGCTGTTGCAGCCGGCATGGTGATGGCGGTTTCAGGCATATGCCAGGCTCAGGATGCGGCAACCGCCAAGCTGGATGTCGAACTCAACGCTCTGGCGCCATCGCAAAAGGGCTGCATGATGACTTTCGTCGCCGAGAACAATCTCCAGACCCCGATCAACAAGATCTCCTTCGAGCTTGCCTTTTTCAACGACAAGAATGCCGTCGACCGCATCACCGTGCTCGACTTCCGCGATCTGCCGCAGGGCAAGAAGCGCGTGCGCCAGTTCGATATGCCGAATGTGAAGTGCGAGACGGTCACCCGCATCATCATCAACGACACGCCGGTCTGCGACGGTCCGGCGGCCGGCGAATGCATGAAGGGTCTCGTCACCCGCTCGCAGATTTCGGTTCCCTTCGAGGGCTAAGAATACGCCGGGAATGAATCCCGGCGGGCATGTCCAGACTGTCCGAGGCATAAGATGGCAATTTCAGCGAAGACCAGATCGAGACAGGTGCTCATCGGGGAGCCGGACGCTGACGGCGGTCTGAACGATAACAACATGCATCCCGGCCACGAGCTTTCCGACCTGCGCAATGTGCAGCGGCAGCCGGCCGGTGAGGCGGTGGTCCACTACGCGCGCTTCGCACAGATCTCCTCCTTTCCCGATCATCCGGAAACCGAACCGACAGCCTCTGTCCCTGCGCCGCCGATGGATGCAGCGGTGGAAAAGCAGGAGGACGAGAAGGCACCGGTGCGGCGACGGGTGGCGCTGACTTGTGTCGGTTCATTCCTTTTCCATGCAGGTTTGGTGGTCGCTCTTACTCTGTTTGTGCCGAAACCACCGAACGAAGTGATTGAAGATGCCGGGGAGGCCGTCAGCGTCGTCGTATTTGGTGACTTCGATGTTGACCAGACGTCGGCAGGTGATCCCGAGCTAGAAGTGAAGCCGGAAGAAATTGCCGCTGAGGAGGTTAAGCCGGATACGGTCCAATCGACCACTGAGACTGACGAAGTTCAACCAACAGAGATGCAGCCCGAGCAGGCACAACCAGTTGAGGCCGAATCTGTGGAAGCTGTGTCGCCTTCGCAGGAGGTGACACGTGTTTCGCCCGAGACAGTTGTAGCCGCGGAGCCAGAGATTCTTGTTTCTCAGAATCCTGCCGAAACTTTCGTCGCACAGCCGATGGCAACGGCAGTGCCGGAGCAGCCCGTGCCTGATATCATGCCGACTACAGTACCAGAACAGGTGGTGGCGGTGCAGCCGACCGAAGTTCAGCCAGAGGAAGTGAAGCCAGTCGAGGCTGCCGAAGTCTCGCCGGAACCCGAAGAAAGGCCTGAACCGCAACCGAAGTCGAAGATTGAAAAGCCGAAACCGGAGGAAAAGAAACCGCCTCGGAAGAAGGTGGAACCTACGGGTGGAAAAAATGGCACGGATCGCAAAGACACGACGAGGGGCGTAGCGACCGGTCAGGACGCGCCAGAGTTTAATGGCATGGCGACGACAGCGGGCAGAGGCGACGGCATTGGAAGCGCGGCTGTAGCGAATTATCCTGGCAAGGTGCAGAAGCGTATTCGCCGCGCAATTCGAGTGCCTAACGAATACAAGAGAATGGGCGAGGCCATTTCCGTGCGCGTCAGATTGACGATTGATGGAACGGGTAGGCTGTCCTCAGTCTCCGTTGCCGGCAGTTCAGGTATTCCGGATTTGGACAAGGCTGCTCTTGACGGAGTGCGCCGCGCCGCGCCGTTTCCGCCATTGCCCCCCCAGTGGGGCAAGGCTAGCTGGAGCTTCACTCAGGAGGTTCAGGTCACCTCTCGGTAAAATATGATAAAAGCAATCAACTTTATACTTTACTCTAAAAATCAAGTTTAATAAGGTCCACCCGCACACGCAGGAATCGTGTGACGATCAACGAGCGAACGGGTGGCATATGGCTCGCAAGGGCAAGAAGGGTTCGAACCGGGAGGTCCGCGATAGCGCGGGCGAGGACGCCGGTCAGGCATCCTCCGGGCGATCCAAACTGGATGGCCGCAGTTTCCTTTATGTCGGCGGTCGTGACTGCCAGGTGGCGCATCTTCGCCAGATCTGCAGCAATTTCGGCGCTGAGCTCATCCACCATGATGGCGGTCTGCGCGAAGCGGTTTCGCGCATCGATACTCTGCTCCCCTCGGTCGACTGCGTCTTCTGCCCCATCGACTGTATCAGCCACGATGCCTGCCTGCGTGTGAAGACCGGCTGCAAGAAGTTCAGCAAGACCTTCATCCCGCTTCGCAACGGCAGCAAGTCCAGCCTGGAGCGTGCGCTGCAGACGATGAACGAGCGAGACAATTCCCGATGAACGACCAGCGCCCCGACGGCTTCACCATGATCGGCCTGCATAAGCTCGCCGCGCAGACAGGCGAGGGCCTCGTGCCCGAACTTTACGAACTTTTCCAGCAGCATGCCGAACGCCAGCAGATCTACCAGAATGTGACGCTGTTCCCGACCTGGGAAGCGCGCATGCCGGGGGAAGCGACAACAAGACCGCTTGGCCCAGCAGCGGCAAACGGCGATAATGTTCTCGCCTTTCCCTTGCGTTCTGCCAGGGCGGGCAAGAGGAAGGCGTAAGGAGATTTCATGTATATCGCAATGAACCGCTTCAAGGTTGCAACCGGGAGCGAAGGTGATTTCGAGACGGTCTGGCGCAATCGCGATTCCAGCCTAGCCGCGGTGCCCGGTTTCGTCGAATTCCGCCTGCTGCGCGGCAAGGTCAACGACGAGGAGGGCTATACGCTCTATTCCTCGCACACGGTCTGGAAGAGCGAAGCTGATTTTCAGAACTGGACGAAGTCCGAGAGCTTTCGCGCGGCGCACCGCAATGCCGGCGATCACAAAGCGATCTACAAGGGGCCGCCGGTCTTCGAGGGCTTCAACGTGGTCGACAGCATTTAATTCCGGTCGATACGGTTTCGCCTTTCGGTATAGGCGATACTCTTCGTTCCTGTGACAGGCACAGGAACGAAGGAGGAGAGATGCGTCTGCGCCGTGATGCCTCATTGAGGCTTAAGCAATCGGTAGAGCGCTATTCCAAGCTCCCTTACGGACGGACGCGCAGAACCGCGCCCGCCGTAACGGCCAGCCAGCCAAGCATCATCGCCCAGCCGCCGGTCGGCGCGGCGTAGGGGAAGAGGCCGGAGCCGGTGAAGCGCAGGGTGACGAGATCGCCCGCAAAAAGCAGCGTTCCGACAATCATCAGGAAACCGGCCAGCCAGGCGGTTCTGAACCTGGCGTTGCCGAGAGCCAATGCGAGCAGGGCAGGGGCGTGGGCAAGGCACATGGCAGATGCGGATGCCGCAAGATTGGCCTCTCCGCCGCCATGGGCAGCAAGGGCGGCAAGCGCCACGCCGGCTACGCCAAACAGGCCGGCAAAGAGATAGAGCACCGGCTCCAGACGCGCGTTCAAGCTCATGATTGTTCCTTGTTGTCGGTAGCCTTGTTCTGCATGTGATAGGCGAGCCGTTCCACCGGCGCCCAGATGAGATCGCGCAGCGCTTGGCTTGCGACCGTCTCGTCCAGGGCGCGGCGGAAGCAGAGCAGCCATTCGTCGCGCTCGACAGGGCCGATCTCGGCGACGAAATGGCGGCTGCGCAGACGCGGATGGCCGCGCTTATCGGTATAGAGCGGCGGGCCGCCGAGATAACCGGTCATATATTCGTAAAATTTCTCTTCGCTGCCCACAAGGCTCGGCGGGTGTACGGCGCGCACGTTGCTCGCCTCCGGCAAGCTGTCCATCAGTTCGTAGAAACGGTGCGTCAGTGCCCGCACGACAGGATCGCCGCCGATCGCCTGATATAAGGTGGTGACCTTCTCCGTCACGAAACCATCCCCATTGCCTCAACCATTCCCCGGCCTCTTCATGCACCGGTCGGAAAATGATCGCAACTGTCATCAAGTTGCCGCGGCATTTCGCGCATAATGCCGGCACGGCAGGGGTTGCGGCCGATTCTCCTTGACAAAACCGTCCGGACGGTATCTTTTATCTGCATGTCGAACGCTCATCATCGCAAGAAACAGCCCGTGCTCGTGCGCCAGCAGTTGCTGGAGGTCGCCGCGCGCCTTGCTGCCAGCGACGGCATGGCCGCCGTCACGCTCGATGCGGTTTCCGCTGCGTCCAGCGTCAGCAAGGGCGGGCTGCTGCATCACTTCCCGACGAAGAATGCGCTGCTCGATGCGCTGTTCGAGAGCCTGCTCGAAAAGTTCGACGCCGATATAGAGGAACTGATGCGCGGCGATCCGCTGCCGCAGGGGCGCTTCACCCGCGCTTATCTGAGGGCGGTATCCGGTCTCAAGGAGCGTCCCGACGATTCCAGGAGTTGGACGCAGGTGACGATCGCGCTTCTTGCCGAACCCCGGCTGCGTCTTCGTTGGCGCCAATGGGTGCAGGCGCGGGCGGAGGAATATATCGGCACCGACTCCTCCCTCGACGCGCAAGTCGTGCGTTTCGCCGCCGACGGTCTTTGGTTCGCAGATACGTTGGAAAGCCATGATATCAACGGCGTTCTAAGGCGGGATCTTATCGTTCGCCTTGTCGAACTGACCGGCAAGTAATTCGAAAAGGAATTCGCCATGAGCCAGGCCGCCGTCTACGGGCTGCTGTTTGCAGCCATCGTGCTCGAGGTCATCGGCACGACCGCACTGCAGCTGTCGCAGCAGTTTACCCGCATCGGGCCGACGGCACTCGTCGTCGCCTGTTATGCGGCCGCCTTCTATTGCCTGTCGCTGACTCTGAAAAGCATCCCGGTCGGTATCGCCTATGCGATTTGGAGCGCTTTGGGAATCGTGCTGATTTCCTCGGTCGGCCTGGTGTTCTTCAAGCAGCGCCTCGACCTGCCGGCGATCGTCGGCCTTGGGCTGATCATATCGGGCGTTATGGTCGTCAATCTGTTCTCGAAATCCGTTTCGCATTGATATTGCTGTGATATTGGCAGGTGGTTTCTCCGCCTTCGGCCGATAAATTTTCCCCTTTGTCAAAATACTGACAAAGGTCTATGTGTTCCTTGGACGTGGAGGAGACGAGGCGCAACCAGCGCCGTTTTCCAAAGCGCTTTGAATCCTGCCTTCCCGCCTATCGATATTTCCAGGTCCTACAGGAGCACATCATGGCCATTCGCACCGTCGTCTGGGGAGAGAATATTCACGAGACTACCAATGAGATCGTCCGGGGGATCTATCCTGAGGGCATGCACACGACGATCGCCAATGCGCTAAACACCGATCCAAGTATCTCGGCGACGACGGCGACGCTGCAGGAGCCGGAACACGGCCTCAGCGAAGCCCGCCTTACTGAGACCGACGTCTTGACCTGGTGGGGCCACAAGGATCACGGCGCGGTCTCCGACGTCGTCGTCGAGCGTGTTGCCAAGCGCGTCTGGGAAGGCATGGGCCTGCTGGTGCTGCATTCCGGCCATTTCTCCAAGATCTTCAAGCGGCTTATGGGCACGCCCTGCGCACTGAAATGGCGCGAAGCGGGTGAGCGTGAGCGTCTGTGGACGATCAACCAGCGCCATCCGATCGCCGCCGGCATCGGCGAGCATTTCGAGCTTGAGAACGAGGAAATGTACGGCGAGCAGTTCTCTGTGCCGGAACCGCTCGAAACGGTGTTCATCTCGTGGTTCCAGGGCGGTGAAGTGTTCCGCTCAGGCCTGACCTGGCGCCGCGGCGCCGGCAACATCTTCTATTTCCGCCCCGGCCACGAGACCTATCCGACCTATCATGACGTCAATGTCCAGAAGGTGCTGATCAACGGCGTGAAGTGGGCCTATAATCCCGAGGGGCCGTTGACGAGCATTACCGATGCTCCAAATGTGCCGGTAGAAAAAGCACTGGAGCCGATCGTCGAACGCGGCCCGAGACTGCACCAGGCCGGCGAAGCCGGTTACCGCTGAGGAGCATCCATGCGACTACTCGTTCTTGGCACGGGGGTGATGGCGAAAAACCAGCTCGCCCGCTTCCCCCTCATCGACGGCGTGACGGTGGTCGGCGCCGTCGACACCGATCCCGAGCGGCTTTCGGCCTTTGCCGACAAGTTCAACATTGAAAAGCGATTTCTTTCGCTGGAGGAGGCGATCGCCTG
Source organism: Rhizobium acaciae (assembly GCF_025941625.1). NCBI lineage: Bacteria > Pseudomonadati > Pseudomonadota > Alphaproteobacteria > Hyphomicrobiales > Rhizobiaceae > Rhizobium > Rhizobium acaciae. The sequence continues at coordinate 210,558 of NZ_JAPCZO010000004.1, read as the reverse complement.
GGGTGAATTCGATGCGGCGACAAATGTCACGCCCGACCGCATCCATCACCCGACGACGATGGCGCTGATTGCTGCGGGCAAGCACGTCTTCTGCGAAAAGCCGCTGGCGGAGAACTATGCGAAGGCGCTGGAGATGACGGAGGCGGCCGAAAAGGCCGGCGTCATCAACATGGTCAATCTCACCTATCGCAACGTCGCGCCGCTGCAGCGCGCCCGCGAGATGGTGCTCGCCGGCGAGCTAGGCACGATCAGACACGTGGAAGCCTCCTATCTCCAGAGCTGGCTGGTGTCGCGTGCCTGGGGCGACTGGCGCACGGAATCGACCTGGCTGTGGCGGCTTTCCACCGGCCACGGTTCGAACGGCGTGCTTGGCGACGTCGGCATCCATATTCTCGATTTCGCCGCCTATGGCGCGGCGACCGACATCGATCACGTCTTTGCCCGGTTGAAGACGTTCAACAAGGCGCCGGGCGGCCAGATCGGCGAATATTTGCTCGATGCCAATGACAGCTTCACCATGTCCGTCGATTTTGCCAACGGTGCGCTCGGCGTCATCCATGCCAGCCGCTGGGCGACAGGGCATCTGAACGAGTTGAAGCTGCGCATTTATGGCGAGAGGGGCAGCCTTGAGGTCATCCATCGTCCCAGCGGTTCCGAGCTGCATGGCTGCCTCGGCGAGGATGTCGAAACCGCCACCTGGACGAAGATCGAGGTTGAACCGGTGGCGACCAACTACCAGCGTTTTGCCGAGGCCGTGGCAAGCGGCATCCAGCCGGACCCGAACTTCCGCCACGCCGCCAACCTGCAGAAGGTGCTAGACCTCGCGATGGTGACCGAACGCGAGCGGCGCGAGCTGAAGGTCTGATCCGCCCGATCAGACAGCACGACCGCCGTCCTTTCGGGGCGGCGGCTTTCGCTTAGAGAAGAAAGGGTCCGGAGGCGGACCCTTTCTTCTTGTTTATTCAATCACCTGCACCACGCGGTGGGTGCGGGGTTCGACAATCACGCGTTGATTGTTGATGACCGTATAGGCATATTTCGGATTGTCAGGCACCGGCGTCACGATGACGTCTGCCGGAAGCGGCTTGCCGACGACGATCGGTTCCTGGATGACCACGGAGGCGGTCGGAGCCGGCTGCTGCTGGACATAGGTGACGACCTCGCGCGGTGGCGGATCGACAACGGCACCGGCGACACCACCGGCCACACCGCCAATGGCAGCACCCACGGGGCCGCCGACGATTGCGCCGGTGATGGCGCCACCGGCAGCACCGGTGACCGCTCCGTCAGCTAGCGCATTGGTGACGAGCGACGACAGCGCAAGGGCGCTGGAGACAAGTAGGATCTTGTACATTTTGCTTCTCCTTTGCTGGGGTTGCGCTTGGGTAACGACCGCGCCAATCCGAGGTTCCGGCAGGAGAGAGTCACGCTTTGGAAGGCCGGTTCACATTCTGTGAGGCGGCCGAAGCATTGGTTATTCCAGCCGCCGGCGGAAGAGCCAGGCGGCGGCGCTGAGCGTAACAGTGGCGATCAGCGCCAGCGGAATCGTCTGGTTCACCACCTCGCTCAGCGGAATATCCTTGAGGAAGACGCCTTTGACGATCACCAGGAAATAGCGCAGCGGATTGATCAGGGTCACCGGTTGCAACCAGCCCGGCATGTTCTCGATCGGCGTCGCGAAGCCGGAAAGGAGCATGGCGGGGACCATGAACAGGAAGGCGCCGAGGATCGCCTGCTGCTGCGTCATCGACAGCGCCGAGATGAAGAGGCCAAGGCCGGCGACCGAACCGAGATAGAAGATCGCGCTGCCGTACAGCAGGAAGAGCGAGCCGCGCAGCGGCACGTCGAAGAGGAAGACGGCGGCCAGGATATAGACGGTGATGTGGAAGAGGCCGATCATCATCGGCGGGATCAGTTTGCCGATCAGGATCTCGTGGATGCGGAGCGGCGAGACCATCAGTTGATCGAAGGTGCCGAGCTCGCGTTCGCGGGCGATCGACAGCGCCGTGACGATCAGGCCGATCAGCAGCGCGATGCTAGCGATCAGGTTCGGCACCATGAACCATTGATAGGTGAGGTTCGGGTTGAACCAGTTGCGCGGCACGGTCGAGACGATATCGGCGCCGGCGCGTTTGCCGGCCGGGGTCTCGGCAGCGAGGGCTGCACCGATCTGCGAGAGATAGCCCGCGACGATCTGCGAGGCGTTGGAGCGACGGCCATCAAGCACCATCTGCAGGTCGGCCGGCGTTCCCGCCTCGATATTGCGGGAAAAGTCCGGGCCGATCTCAACGGCGGCAATGGCCGTCTGGTTGTCGATCGCCACCCGGACCTCCGCCTGGCTTCCTGCAATCTCGATTTTCCGGAAGGTTGGCGAGCCATCGATGCGCTCGATCAGTTCCTGGCCCCAGTGACCGCTGTCTCGGTTGAGGATCATCACGTCGACATTGCGGACTTCGAGCGTTGCCGCATAGGAGAAGACGAGAAGCTGGACGATCGGCGGGCCGATCAGGATGGCGCGGCCCTTGGGATCACGCAGGACGGCGAGCAGTTCCTTGACGATCAGGGCGTAGAGCCTTGTCCACATCTCAAGCGATCCTCTTTCTAGTGCTGCGGGCCGCAAGCACGAACATGATGGCGCCGATCGTCAGCATCACGCCGATCGCTTGGCCGAACATCGGCCAGATGTCGCCGGCCAGGAACACCGTCTGCAGGCTGGGGATCAGGTAGCGCGCCGGCACGATGAAGGTGATCCACTGGATCACTTCAGGCATGGAATTGATCTCGAAGAGGAAGCCAGACAGCAGGAAAGCAGGGAGAAAGGCGGAGATCAGCGCCAGCTGCGAGGCAAGGAACTGGTTCTTCGTGGCCGTCGAGATCAACAGGCCCTGGCCAAGCGCCGGGATCAGGAAAGCGGCCGACAGCGCGTAAAGAGCCGCGACGGAGCCGCGAAACGGCACGCCGAAGAGAAAGACCGCAAGCAGCACGCAGAGCGTCATCGAGGTGAGGCCGAGCAGGAAATAGGGCAGGATCTTGCCGGCGAGCAGTTCGACCGCCGTCACCGGTGTCGCCATCATCGCCTCCATCGTACCGCGCTCCCATTCGCGGGCGACGACGAGCGAGGTCAGAAGCGTGCCGACCAGCGTCATGACGATGGCGATCGAGCCGGGCACGAGGAAATTGCGGCTGGTCAGTTCGGGATTGAACCAGAAGCGCTGCTCGACCGAAATGGCGGGACTGTGGGAGGCGACGTCCGCCTGCCTCTGCCGCTCCCAGTTGGCAACAGTGCCTTGGGCATAGTTCTGCACGAAATTCGCCGTGTTCGGTTCGGAGCCATCGACGATCACCTGGATATCGGGGCGGTTGCCGGCGGTGTAGCGCGTGGTGAAGTCGGCGGGGATGACGACGATGCCGCGCAGCTTGCCGAGCACGAGGTCTTCCTCGAACAGATGCCGGTCGCGGCCGATCGCCACATCGAAATAGCGCGAGGCCTGGAAACTGGCCGACAGATCCTGCGTCAGCGGCGTCATCTCCTCGGTCACGAGGCCGATGCGGGTGCGGGTGGTATCGAGCGAGACGCCGTAGCCGAAAAGAAAAAGCAGAATCAGCGGCAGCACGAAGGCGATGAGGATGCTGCTCGGATCGCGGATCGCCTGAAAGCTTTCCTTGCGCACGAGCGCCAGGAGACGTCGCATCCGGCCGGAAGAGGTGCTCATGCTGCATCCTCCTTCTCGGATTGCTGCACCAGGGCGATGAAGGCATCCTCCATCGTCGGGTCGGGCAGCTCCTTGGTCGCGACGCGGGCCTTCAATTCATCGGGCGAACCAAGCGCGATCGAGCGGCCGCGGTAGATCAGCGAGATGCGGTCGCAATATTCCGCCTCGTCCATGAAATGGGTGGTGACGAGCACGGTAACGCCCTTTTCGACCAGGGCGTTGATATGCGTCCAGAATTCGCGCCGGGTGATCGGATCGACGCCGGAGGTCGGTTCGTCGAGGAAGAGGGCGCGCGGCTCGTGCATGACGGCGCAGGCAAGCGCCAGGCGCTGCTTCAGGCCGAGCGGGAGGTCCTTGGCCGGTTGGCTGATATGGCGGCCGAAATCGAAGATGCCGGCCACCAGGTCAATGCGCTCGCGCCGGTGTCTTCCGCGAAGGCCATAGACGCCGGAGAAGAATTCGAGGTTCTGCATGACGGTCAGATCGCCATAGAGCGAGAATTTCTGCGCCATATAGCCAAGCTGGTTGCGGGCTTCGGCGGCATCGCGACGAAGGTCGAAACCGGCGACGCGGCCTTCGCCACCGGTCGGCTTCAGCAGGCCGCAGAGCATCTTGAAGGTGGTGGATTTGCCGGCGCCGTTCGGGCCGAGCAGGCCGAAGATTTCGCCGCGACGGATATCGAAGCTGATATTGTCGGCAGCGGTGAAATCGCCGAAGCGCTTGGTCAGCCCCTTGGCCTCGATCACCGGCCGGTCGTCCTCGCCTTTCGTTGGTTCTTGCGCTTCGGCCAGCCTCGAGCGGCCGCCAGGACCACCGCCCAGCATGTCGATGAAGGCATCCTCGAAACGCGGGGGGGCAGGGGTGAGCGTTGCGCCATCGCCGGCCGAGCCGATATCCGGTTTCTTGTCCTTGGCGGCGACCAGGCGGATCGCTTCGCCCTGGATCACGCCGTCGATGACGCCATCGGCCTGCAGAAGCCCTGCGAGCACCTGCCGGCGGCGCCCTGTCATGCCCGAGACGCGGAAAACCCGGTCGCTGACGCGGCCGGTCATGTCATCAGGTTTTCCCGAAAAGAGCAGCTTTCCCTGGTTCAAGAGCAGCACATGGTCGCAGGCTTCAGCCTCGTCGAGATAGGCGGTCGACCAGAGCACGCCGATGCCTTCCTTGGTCAGGTTTTCAACCATCTTCCAGAGGTCGCGGCGCGAGATCGGGTCGACGCCGACGCCCGGCTCGTCGAGCAGCAGCAGGCGCGGCTTCTTCAGAAGCGCGCAGGCAAGGCCGAGCTTCTGCTTCATGCCGCCGGAGAGCTTTCCGGCGAACCTACCGGTGAAACGCTTGAGGTCGGTAAAGGTCAGCAGCTCGTCGAACGCCTCGGCACGCTCACCCTTCGGCAGGCCGCGCAGATCGGCATAGAGATCGAGGTTTTCCTGCACCGAAAGGTCCTCATAGAGACCGAAGCGCTGCGGCATATAGCCGATCGCCGCCTGGATGCCGGCGGCGTTCTTGCGTGTGTCGAAGCCGAGAACCTCCATCGTTCCCGTGTCGGGCAGCATCAGGCCGGTCATTAGGCGGATCAGCGTCGTCTTGCCGGCGCCGTCAGGGCCGACGAGACCGGTGATTGCGCCGCCGCCGATCATGCCGGAGACGGCGTCAAGGGCGGCCGGTGCATCGCCGAAGCGCTTGGTGACGCCGTCCATCCGGACGAGGGGCTTGTCGCCCCGGCCGGCCTCGGCGGCGGTCATTGTCCGCCCGCCGTCGGCGTGGGAAAACGCACGGTGACCGGCATTCCCTGGCGCAGATCCGGGCCGGGCTTGCCGATGACAACACGCAGGCGATAGACGAGGTCTGTCCTCAGTTCCGGCGTTTCCACCGATTTCGGCGTGAATTCGGCAACCGGCGAGATGAAGCCGATCGTGCCTTCATAGGGTTTGTCGGGCGCCGTATCGGAGGTGACCGCAACCTTCATGCCGGGATGGATGCGGCCGAGATCGGGTTCGGCAACATAGGTGCGCACCCAGACCGGTTCGGTCAGCGACAACACGAAGACGGTGTCTGCCGGCGAGACGATCGCGCCATTCTCCCTGACGCGGGAGAGGATGACGCCGTCGTTCGGCGCGCGCAGTTCGGTATCATCCAGCGAGGTGCGGGCGGAGGCAAGCGTTGCCTGCGCCGCCTTCAGCTGGGCGTCGGCTACGGCGATATCCTCGACACGGGAGCCTTCCAGCAGCAGTTTCAACGCCTCGTTGGCGGAGTCGGAGCGTGCGGCGGCCATGGCTCTTGCAGCGGTCGCCTGATCAAGGCTGGCCTCGGAGATCGTGCCCTGCGGGCGCAACTGGCGGGCGCGGTCATAGGCGAGGTTGGCATTGCGGAGATCGGCGATACTTTCGTCATAAGCGGCGCGCGCCTGGGCAATTTCTGTCGGCCGCGGACCGGCCTTCAGCTTGTCGAGCGTTGCCTGGAGGGCTGCGACATTGGCTTCGCCCGAGCGGACCGCGAATTCATAGGGTGCTGCATCGAGTTTTGCCAGAACCGTTCCAGTTTTGACGACATCGCCTTCGTCGGCATGGAGTTCGGCGAGACGGCCGCTGACACGGAACCCGAGCGAGACCTGGCGGATATCGACATTGCCGTAAAGGACGAACTCGTGGCTGGCCTCAGGCAACCAGCCGAGCTTTTGGGGCAGGGCGTACCACCAGGCGGCGGCACCCGCCGCAACGAGAAGAAGGATGGCGATGGGAAGGATGCGTTTCATGCTGCACTTCCTTTCGATGCGCCGATGGCATCGACCAGCTCTGCGGCGAGGCCGCGCACGGTTTCCACCTGTTCCGGGCCGACGCCGTCCCACTCCATCTGGGCGAGCACGGCTGCATGGGCGACGCGAAAGACGAGGATGCTGCCGAGAAGGGTGAAGGTGCGCAGGCGCACATGTTCCGAGGCGGGATCCTCACGAAGGATAGCGCCGATCAGCCGCCGGCCCATCTCGATCATCGGCCGCATGAGGCCCTGATAGATCCGTGTGAAGGCTTCTGTCGGCTCCATCTGCTCGCGGATCAGGAAGCGCGCCCAGGATTCGGATTCCTTGCCGACGAACAACGTCACCATGGTCTGCAAAATCTCGGTCAGGAAATGGCGAGCCTCCGCTTCACCAAGCGGTTTGCCTGCAGCGTCGAGCGCCAGCAGATGCGCGCCGACGCGCGCCCTCATGTCACCGACATGCGTATTGATCCGCATCATCAGATATTCGGCGGTGGCGATGTAGAGACCTTCCTTGCTGCCGAAATAATAGGGGATTGCCTGGAGGTTGACGCCGGCCGCTTCCGTGAGCTGGCGCGTCGACGCGCCGTCGAAACCATAACGGCCGAAGACGTCGAGGGCGGCGGACAGCATCTTCTGACGCGCGATCTCGGCACGGGCGGAGGCCGGTGACTGGCTGTCGTGTTCTTGGGTCATGACAGTTTTATAGCGCTTGCATAAAAATAAGTCAATCGAATGATATATTTTGACGGCCGATGTCATGGACTGATGCCTTCGCTGATGCAAGGGCAAGAAACGTGACATCGCGCATGGCTGGATGCGTGGCCTGATTGGGGATCGAGATGTGCCGTTCAGCGGTTCAGCGTCAATTCGGATCAGGCGATCTCTGCTGTTCTGGAAACAAGGCAAAGAGGCCCGTTGGGAACGGGTCTCTCAGGGTTCTCAGGGTGGGAAGAGGAACCAAGCCTCGGGGTCGGCTGCTAACAGGTAGCGATACAATATCGCTAATTTTCACGACACTAATGTGTCTGGCGCCAACCGACTGCGAAACAAAAAGCCCGCCACTTTTTCATGATTCTTGTGACCATGTTTTGACACAAAACTGCCTTGCTCGTTCCGTATCGCCGGTTCGATGCGTATTCAGATTTATATCATCGCGCTGCTGCTCAGCGCCATCATGTGGTCGATCTCGTTCGATGCGGCCCGCGAATCCTATCATGCCGCGCAAAGCGCGGGAGTGATGCCGAACCTGCATATCAACAAGAAGCTGGATCGCATTTTGTAGACTGCGATACAGCGTCCAGGTCATTGCCGATGTTGCATTCCCGGCTCGCGGCCGGGACCTATTTCCTTCTGCGTTCCGAGCCCTTCCGTACAGAAAATCAAATTTCGTAAAATTTGACCGATCCGCTTAAAAGCCCTGAAAATACTGATGTGTAGAGTGGTCTCATGAAAGCGACCGAAGCGTGGACAGACGCATCGATCGTTTGGAGCCGGGCAAACCGAACGCCCGCCGATCCGCAAACGGGGACTTCAACATGCACAGAACTCTTGCCGCCATCGCCTTGACCCTGACCATCACTGCCGCTGCCAAGCCGGCATTCGCCGTCGGCCCCGCCAGCCTTGCCCGCGACCTGATGTACACCTCCGCCATCGGCCATTCGAGCGAGGTTCCGCTGACGACTCGCGCCGGTTTCGTGCGCCCGGGCGTTCCGTTCGTTCTGCGCAGCCCGGCTCAAATCGAGGGCGAGAACAACCAGCTCAAGATCTATTCGCAGAGGCTGACCGTTGTCGTCGACTACATGTTCTCGAAAGCGGTCGCGGCCGTGGACGCCGTGACGTTTCTCCGCTGAAACTCGGGTCTTCACTGAAACATTGGGCCGGCTGGGAACAGTTCGGCTTGTCGCGACCGGCGGGATCGGCTAGAGGCCGCGCGTCTTTTCAGACGCGCTATAGGATCCTGCAACCCGCTCGTTGGCTCGTTGGACGGTATGCGTCGGTGCAACCGCTTTGCGTAAGCCGGATCGAACTTACAGGCCCCATCGCTGGATGCGGCAACGCCGCGCTCCAACGGCATTTCCTCAATCACCTGTAGGCTTAAAGGGAAGCGGAAGGACGCCGGACCGCACGGGCGATGCTCTGCGGCGGAAAGCGGTGGTGAATCGTTAAGTCGCCGACAACGTGAGATCGCCGCCGCTTTCGGTGCGGCAATCAATGCATGGAATTGGATCAACTCACATCTTGCCTCTATTGACCTGTGAAAAATCGGAGCATTAAATTCGTTTCCCTGCCATCTTCAGAGGTATGAATATTTCCGACAAGAATATGCGCCGCCCTGTTGCAGCGGCTGTCGCGCTGCTGGCCGTCGCCGCCATCACGCTTGCCGGCGTTGCGGGTTACAGGTTGGGTTACGCCAAAGCGATGACGGCGCTCATGTCCGACGCCGGCCATCGGCTTGATATTTTCACAAGTACCGCGGTCTTGATGATCAACCGGCTGAGCAGCATTCCGGCAACCATCGAGTTGAATGCGGATGTCGTCTCTCTTGTCAGCGGCGGAGCGCCGCAGAATGTCGAATCCGTCAACCTCTTCCTCCACAGACTGAGCGCCCAGCTCGGCAGCGAGGCGATCTTTGTCGCGGACGAGCGGGGCCTGGTCGTCGGATCGAGCAACACGACCCGGCAGGATGACAGCAGGCTTGGGGCGGACATTGCCTATCGCCCCTATTATCAGGATGCCCTGTCCGGCTTCGTCGGACGGCATTTCTCGCTGGGCGAGGCACGCGATACGCCCGGATATTTCGTCGCCTACCCGATACACAACGGCAAGCGTGTCACCGGCGTCGCCACCGTCAAGATCAGCCTCAATCCGGTTGTTGATGCGTTTCCGCTGCTTGGCAAGCCGGCGCTGATCGCGGATCGCGACAACGTCGTCATTCTCTCGTCGCAGAAAGATTGGCTCTATACCTCCCTCACGCCCGTCTCCATCGACCAGCGCGTGGATCTGGAGCTGACCGGCATGTATGGCTGCAATCGCATTGGGGCCTTTCCCCTTACAGTCGAACTCAACACCGAAGCGGCATCGCTCGGGCTCGATTCCGTCGTTGATATTCCGGCCGGTGATAACAGCCGCAAGGCTCAGCTGTTGATTCAAGGACGCACGCTCGACGGCATGGATTGGCGGCTGCTGGTCTTTTCCGACCTTGCCGGTGTTCGCTCAGAGGCGATGATCGTGGCAGCTCTATCCTCGCTCTTAGCCACATTCCTGTTCACGCTTGTCCTCTTCGCATGGCAGCGGCGCCGTGCCGCCTGGCAGAAACAGCAGGCGCGGCAGGCGTTGGAGCGGGCGAATGCCGAACTCGAGGAAACGGTCGCGCGCCGCACCCGGGCGCTGACGGATGCCAACGCCGAACTCCTCCGGGAAATGGCGGAGCGCATCCAGACGGAAGCCATGCTGCGCGCCACGCAGGACGATCTCGTTCAGGCCGCCAAGTTGACGGCATTCGGCGAGTTGGCTACCGGCATCACACACGAACTCGCCCAGCCGCTCGGAGCCATTCAGACGCTTGCCGGCAATGCTCGCGAATTTGTCCGGCGCGGCGACATTGCCAATGCCCAGGGCAATCTGGCGATCGTCGACGATCTGATTGAGAAGATAGGAGGGATCATCCATCCACTGAGGTCCTTTGCGCGAAAATCCCCGGCCGAGCCTGAGGAGGCCGACGTCTCGGCTGCGGTTCGCAACGTGCTCTTCCTACTTGATGCGCGTCTTCGCACGGCAGAGATCGCAGTGGCCAACGCCTGCGGCAGATCAACGGCAACCGTCTGGTGCAATCGCAACAGGCTCGAGCAGGTGCTCGTCAATTTGATCGTCAACGCCATCGACGCGATGGATCTGACGGAGACGCGGGATCTCGGCATTCACGCCGGGCAAAAGCCCGATGGACGCGTCTTCGTCGCCGTGGAAGACAGCGGCAAGGGCCTTGATGCGGAGCAGATCGAGACGCTGTTCGTTCCCTTCAGCACGACCAAGGCGACAGGACTGGGGTTGGGACTAGCGATATCGCGCGGCATCGCCCGCGACTACGGTGGCGATCTCCTTGCAAGCAACCGGCCGGAGGGGGGCGCCATGTTTCTGCTGCTGCTTCCACAGCCGCCATCAAGGGTTGGTCCATGAATGGCCGTTTCACTGTTCTCGTCATCGAGGACGATCACAATCTGCGGCTCGGTTGCGTGCAGGCTATCCAACTCGCCGGCATGGAGGCGCTCGGATTTGACAAAGCCGAGGACGCCCTGCGTCTTCTGAAGTCTGGCTTTGAGGGCATCGTCGTCACGGATCTCAAGCTTCCTGGCATGGACGGCCTCAGCGTTGTCAAGCGCTGCGCGGAGCTCGACCGTGACCTGCCGGTGATTGTCGTCACCGGCCATGGTGATATCGCGGTCGCCGTCGAGGCGATGCGTAGCGGTGCCTATGAGTTCATGACAAAACCTTTCGGATCGGACAGGCTGATCGATGTCGTTCAGCGCGCGCGGGAGAAGCGAATGCTGACACTGGAAGTCTCCGATCTGCGTCAGCGTCTGGCCCGCCTCGATGGTGTCGAGGGCAAGCTGATCGGCAAATCGGCGCAGATCCGCAAGGTGCGCAGCGTCATTGCCGATATCGCCGACGCGAATGTCGACGTGCTTCTTCTGGGAGAGACGGGCGTCGGCAAAGAACTCGTTGCACGGGCATTGCACAGGCATTCGCGCCGCAGGAACGCGTCGCTGGTCTCCGTCAGTTGCACGGGGATCGCCGACGAACTGCTCGAAAGCGAATTGTTCGGCCATGAAGCTGGGGCTTTCCCGGGCACTTCGCAACGCCGAATCGGCAAGGCCGAGCACGCGACACGCGGCACGCTGTTTCTCGACGAGATCGACGCTATTCAGCCGAACGTGCAGATCAAGCTGTTCCGGCTGCTTCACGACCGAACGATCGAGCGGGTCGGGTCGAACCGCAGCATCTCCGTCGAGTGCCGTGTCGTGGCAGCCGCCGGTACCAATCTTTCCGAGCGCGTGCAGTCGGGCGCTTTCCGTAGCGATCTTTACTATCGCCTCAGCGCCGTAACGATCGAATTGCCGCCGTTGCGGGAACGGCGCGAGGATATTCCGATCCTACTTGAGCATTTCATGCTGCATGCCGCCGGCCGTTTCCGCAAGCCGCATCCGTCGGTGACGACCGAACAGATGAACCGGCTCATGGCCTATTCCTGGCCCGGGAACGTCCGCGAATTGGAGACCGTCGCAGATTGTCTTGTCCTTGGTATTGCATGGCATGGTCTTTCCGATCCGGCGCTTGCCGGACAAGCCTCACCGCAATCGCTCGCCGAATGGGTCGGCGACTTCGAGCGCAACCTGATTGCCTCCGAACTCCAGCGCTTCGGCGGTAGCCTTGCGCAGACGGCCCGTGCTCTCAAGGTGCCGAAGGCGACACTCCACGACAAGATCCGCAAATACAAGATTTCGGAGTAGACAATACCCGACGGCGATCTCTGCCGCGTTCGGATACCCGAACAAAAAACCGGCGCGATATTCGGATTTCCGAACGAAAATTCGGCCACCGTGAGCAATAACAATTGCAATTTCAATCTATTAAAGTTTTCCCAACGTAAGTCCTTTTTGTGATGCAACAAAATTCGGCATGGTGTCAAACTGCACAAATAGAGACCGCCAAAGAGTCTCAGGCAACCGATATGCGCGTCGCCTGTCACCTGACGTCATATCGATCCTGAACAGTGAGGGGTACGATGGGGAAGTCTTGCATGGCAGCCCTTGCAGGCGCTTTCGTCGCTGGCATGGCGTGCCCCGCCTATGCCGATGAAACCGCGACGCTAAAGCGGATCGCCGCGACTTCGACGATCCGGATCGGTCAGCGTGTGTCGTCCGTGCCGTTTTCCTACTATGCCGACCGTCGGCGCGTGGTCGGGTATTCGCAGGACATAATGCTGAATATCGTCGCCGCCGTTCAGACTGAGCTAAAACTGCAGTCGTTGACCATCGCGCTGGCGCCCATCACATCGCAGAACTGGATCCCTTTGCTGATAAACGGCACCATCGATATCGAGTGCAGTTCGACAAGTCATACCGTCGACCGCGAACAGAAGGTCGCCTTCTCCAACACCATTTTCGTCATTGGCACGCGCATCCTGTCGCACAAGGATGCCGGAATTGGGGATTTTGCTGATCTTGCCGGGCGGCGGGTCGTCGTCACGGCGGGAACAACTGCCGAGCGCTCGCTGCACAGGTTCAACGAAGAGCATTCGGCAGGCATGGTCATCACCGCTGCGAAGGAACACGACGTGGCGTTCCAGCAGCTCGAAGCCGGGACCGTCGCGGCCTTCGTGATGGACGATGCGCTGCTCTACGGTGAACGCGCCAAGGCGAGAGAACCGAATGACTGGATCGTCACCGGAACGCCGCTCGCGCTCGAGGCTTACGCCTGCACCATGCGCAGGGACGATGCCCCGTTCAAGGCGCTGGTCGACAAGGCGATCGCGACGCTGATGGCCTCCGGTGAGGCGCGCACTCTCTATGAGAAGTGGTTCACACAGCCAATTCCGCCGAAAGGCATGAACCTCAACTGGCCTATCTCCAATCGTCTGGTCGAACTGTTCAATGCACCGAACGATCGGCCGATCGAATGACAGCACAAGCACTGGAGACCCGGCACCGCCGACAAGGATAATCGCGCCTTTCCAGGCCGCAATGCCATCCCATCAAAAACACAACAGGAGAACACTGGCATGACGACAATCATAAGCTTCCTCAATACCTTCTTTTGGGGTTATGTCCTCATCTACGGGTTGCTTGCGGTGGGGGTATATTTCACGGTCCGCTTGGGCTTCCTGCAGATCCGCTACTTTCCGGAGTTCATCCGTGTTGTCATGCGGGCGCCGGAAACGGATGCAGCCGGCATCACGCCGTTTCAGGCGCTCTGCACCAGTCTGGCCTCGCGTGTCGGGACCGGTAATTTGGCTGGTGTTGCGGTAGCGATGACGCTCGGGGGACCTGGCGCACTTTTCTGGATGTGGGTGGTGGCGGCCCTGGGAATGGCGACAGCCTATGCAGAAAGCACGCTGGCACAGTTGTTCAAGGTACGCGGGCAGAGCGGCGAGTACCGCGGCGGCCCTGCCTTTTACATCGCCCGCGGCCTGAATGCGCCTTGGGCGGCCGCGGTTTTCGCGGTATGCCTTCTCGTGGTATTTGGTCTTGTCTTCAACGCGGTGCAGGCCAACTCTATTGCCGAGGCGATGAACGGTGCGTTTGGCGTGCCGAAGCTCGGTGTCGGTGTCGTGATCGCGGTCATTTCCGGCGTGGTCATCTTCGGCGGCATCAAGTCAATCGCACGGTGCGCCGAGTATGTCGTGCCTTTCATGGCGGTCGCCTATCTCGGCGTTGCGCTCTATGTGCTGATTGTTAACATCTCCGACGTGCCGGCAGCACTCGCCCTTATCGTCAAGAGCGCTTTTGGCTTCGAACAGGCGGTTGGCGGTATCGCTGGCGCCATGCTGAACGGTGTCAAGCGCGGCCTTTTCTCGAACGAAGCCGGCATGGGTTCAGCGCCGAACATTGCCGCAGCCGCTACGCCCAATCCGCATCACCCGTCCTCGCAAGGCATGGTGCAGGCGCTCGGCGTCTTCATCGATACGCTGCTGATCTGCACCGCTACGGGGCTGATGATCGTCCTGTCCGGCGCCCTGGTTCCAGGAAGTGAACTGACCGGTACACCGCTGACCCAGGCTGCGATGACTGCGCATATCGGCGGCGCGGGGCATTACTTTATCGCCATCGCAATCTTCTTCTTCGCCTGGACCTCGGTGCTGGGCAACTACTCCTATGCCGAGAATGCGCTCGTCTATCTCGGGCTGGACAACAAGATCGGCCTGATGAGCGCCCGCATCGGCCTGCTTCTCATGGTCCTTTGGGGCTCTTACGAGAGCGCCACCACGGTGTTCGACGCGGCCGATGCATCGATGGGCCTGATGGCGTCAATCAATCTCGTGGCGATTTGCATCCTGTCGCCGCTGGTCATCAAGTTGACCCGTGACTACTTCGAACAAAGGCGCACGAAGACGCCGGTCTTCGACCCGCACATGTATCCGGAGCTTGCCGGAAAGATCGATGCGGAAATCTGGCACGAGGTATCGGCATCTCCGGTTGCCAGCGCGGGGCTGAACCCTGCTAGGGCCTGATACCATCGTCACCATCCGCCCGCCGGCTATCCGGCGGGTGGTTTTACGACAGGAAATAGGTTTTCAACTGCCGGCGGCATGGCGATCGCCAACGCCGGAGACGAAGCCGGCCAGGAGAACTGCATGTATCGCGCGTGGAAATTCTTGAGTGAATATTCGCTGCTTCTGATCATCGGCGCGGGTGCGGCGCTGATCTGGGCAAATATCTCGCCGGAAAGCTATCACGCGCTAGTCGAATTTACCCTCTGGGAAAACGCACCTGTCGGCCATTTGCACATAGATCCAGATGGCCACGGACACAGGACGCTGACCGCCCACTATCTGATCAATGACATGCTGATGGCTCTTTTCTTCGCGATAGCGGGAAAGGAGGTTTGGGAAGCCATTGCCTTGCCGGACGGATCGCTCAGGGGCAAGAAAGCGGTGACCCCGCTGATTGC
This sequence comes from Rhizobium acaciae, assembly GCF_025941625.1. Classification (NCBI taxonomy): domain Bacteria; kingdom Pseudomonadati; phylum Pseudomonadota; class Alphaproteobacteria; order Hyphomicrobiales; family Rhizobiaceae; genus Rhizobium; species Rhizobium acaciae. The sequence goes on along the minus strand of NZ_JAPCZO010000004.1, from coordinate 195,424 downwards.
AACGATGGGCGGAATGCTTGGTCCCGTGACGGTCTATCTTCTGGGCGCGGTCGCTCTCGGCAAGTTCGCATTGCTCGCCAATGGCTGGGCAATCCCGACGGCTACCGACATCGCCTTTTCCTACCTCGTCGGTCGGCTTGTCTTCGGCGCCGGTCACCCCGCGGTGATGTTCTTGCTCCTGCTTGCCATTGCCGACGATGCAGCAGGTCTTGTGATCCTCGCGATCTTTTACCCACAGGGCGATCTCGCACCAGCATGGCTCCTGCTCTCATTTGGCGCAGCGATTGCCGTCTGGTTCCTTGCCAACCGGCTTCCACGCATGCTCGATGCGTCGCGTCCCTCCCTTCCCGCATCCACCTTCGTGCTGCAAAAACTGTCCTTCTGGCCCTATCTGATCGCGGGGGCTGCCAGTTGGTATGGCTTTCACCAAGCCGGGATCCATCCCGCGCTCGGCCTGTTGCCGATCATCCCTGCGATCCCGCATTCCGACGTCGAGTTCGGCTTCTTTGCGGAGGAGGAGGAACATCAGACGGACCTCCTGAATACGATCGAGCACGGGTTGAAGTCGCCTGTCGAAGCCATCCTTTTTCTGTTCGGGCTTGCCAACGCCGGGGTGGAGTTTTCGGCCATCGGCGAGGCAACGTGGCTGGTCTTCCTGGGCCTGGTCATCGGCAAGCCGCTCGGTATCGCTGCCATGGGCTGGATCGCGGCTCGCCCGCTCGGCTTTGGTCTGCCCGTCGGCATGCGCATGTCCGATCTGATCGTGCTCGGTTGTGTGGCGGCTATCGGCTTTACGGTTTCGCTGTTTGTGGCGGGTGTGGCCTTTCCGCCGGGACCGGTGCAGGACGCCGCCAAAATGGGCGCCCTGTTTTCCTTCGCTGCCGCCGCGATCGCCATCGCAGCCGGCAAACTCGTGCGGGTGAAGCGTCAGGCTTTACCAGCTGCAGTTTGAGCGGTCGACATCGAAGCACAACGTTTATGGTGGAGATACGGCCAAACCTCCGTCAGAATACCAGTCGATTCCGATTTTCGGGGTTATGCGCTAAGCGTCGAGTTCGCCGCGTACGTCGAGATACCAGTCGACGAAGGCCTTGACGCCGATATCCAATGTCGTGTCCGGCTTGTATCCGGTCAGCGCGACGAGCAGATCGGGGGCGGCGAAGGTGCGTGGCACGTCGCCCTTCTGCATTGCCAGCATCTTGCGGATCGCGGGATGGCCGAGCGCTTTTTCCACCGTTTCGACGAAATCCATCAGGCTGACGGGCTGGCCGCCGCCAATATTGACGACACGGAAGGGCGCCTGGCGCGAGAGCGTTTCGACAGCCGTGTTTTCGAGGCGATTATCCTCGGATGGGACGACTGCCGACAGCCTGACGATCGCCTCGATGAGATCGTCTATATAGGTGAAGTCGCGGCTCATATTGCCTTCGCCGTAGATCTCGATCGGCTGGCCTTCGAGCATGTTCTTGGTGAACTTGAAGAGCGCCATGTCGGGCCGGCCCCATGGGCCGTAAACGGTGAAGAAGCGAAAGGCCGTGGTCGGGATCTTGTGGAGATGGGCATAGCTGTGCGCCATCAGTTCCATAGATTTCTTCGTCGCGGCATAGATGGTCAACGGCTCGTCGGCACGATCGGTCTCGTGAAAGGGCACCGTCGGATTGGCGCCGTAGATCGACGAGGTGGAAGCCAGCATAAGGTGGCGGATCTCGACGTGCCGTGCGATTTCCAGGATGTTCCACGAGCCTTCGACATTCGAGCGAAGATAGGCTTCGGGATTTTCAAGGCTGTAGCGCACACCGGCCTGCGCGGCGAGGTGGATCAGGATATCAGGCTTGGCGGCGAGAACAGCCTTCTCCAGCGCCTTGCGGTCCTCGAGCATTGATATAACGGGCTTGAAGGCTGGAAACTGGGAGAGTGCTGCATGGCGCATCTCCTTGAGCTTGACGTTGTAATACGGTGTCAGGCCGTCGAAGCCTGTGACGTCATGCCCCTCTTGCAGCAGGCGCCTGGCCAGATGAAAACCGATAAAGCCGGCAGTCCCTGTAATAAAGTAGCGCATTCCCACCTTTTCTCGGCTCCCGCCGACGGCAAAGAGCCGATTCCGTATCAAGTGACCCCACTTACAAGATAAAAAGAGGCCGAGTCGATAGGCCTTCGAAAGAGAAGGCCACAGCACTGTCCCTACTGTCGGCGGCCTGTCCGCCGCTGCCTTGCCGGATGAGGGCGAGACTATCGATATCGTCTGCCGGTCAGCCGCAACTCTCGGCCGTTATGCTGCATTGCAACATGATTGCTTGCATGTTATGGCCGGCCGGTCGTCTGCAAGCAGGTCAGGATCGATGAGAGATATAATTTATTGGATTCTCTGCGCGTTTCTGACCGTTGCCATCGCGATCGTGTCGTTACGCTATGTCACGAACTTTTGGCTTCTGTCCTTTGTCTACAGCTTTCAGGTTCACCTCGGTATCGCGTTTGTCGCCGCCAGCCTCATCATTCTGGCCATCAAGAGACAGATTTACGGCTTCATCCTTCTGCTTGCCTCGCTTCTTCTCGTCGCTCACGGCGTCATCATGCTGCGCGAGTTCTCGGAGGGCGACAGAGGCACCGACAGGCCGCCGCTTTTTCGTCTGATGTCGTTCAACATCGCGATCGACAACTGGAAAAACTCGACTGAAATCGCCGACATGGTGATCGCGTCGAATGCCGACGTCGTCAATCTGCTCGAAGCCAAGCCGCTGACGTTTCACCTGCAGCAATTGTTCAAGGCCTATCCCTACCATATCGGCTGCGATACCGGGAAAGATACATGCGATACGCTGGTGCTGTCCAAACGCCCGTTCGTCAGCCGGCAGGTCGCAAGCATGGGCAGCCTGCGAAAAAACAGGCTCGTTATGGCAAGCGTCAACTTCGGCGGCGAGACCATCAATCTGGTTTCGGCGCACCTGACCAAACCATATTTCGACGACTTCCAGATGGCTGAATTGGAAGATCTCGGCAAAGCGCTTGGCTCGATCGACGGCCCGCTGGTGCTGTCAGGTGATTTCAACTCCTCGGCGATCGCCCCGAGCATCCAAGCTTTACTGCGCGAGCAGAAGCTGAAAACGATCACGCCAGAACCGGCAACATGGCCGATCGGCGCCGGCGCGCTCGGGATCGCCATCGACCACATATTTGCGCGCGCGCCGCTTCATCTGACATCGCTGAAACGTCTTGATGATAACCTCGGCTCGAACCATTCGGGTCTAGTCGCCGACTTCGTTCTCGACAAAGGTGGTGAAGCGCCTCCGGCAAAATGATTTTGCCTGGGCAAGGAAATCTTGCCGGGCCACAAATCAGAATCTGGTTCGGCCGCCTTTTTTGTCGATCATCTGAAAGGTCTTGCCGTCTGTCTTCACGTTGACGCAATCAGTCTTCTTGCTGGGGAACAGGACGCACACCTGGCCATTGGTTATCTTGTAGCCATTCTTATTGCCGTCGCGATATTCGTAGCCGTTCTTGCTTTCTTTCAGTTCGGACGTACCGGGCAGGTGCTGGCGAATTTCCGACTCGTTCGCGGTTCGCATGCTTGCCGTTTCGGCAAACGCCATTCCCGGCAATATGATTGCAAGAAATCCGGCGAGGACGGGCAAGGTACGCATCATGGGGATATCTCCAGTCATGTCTGTCGGTACATCCATTCTACGAGAACCCCAAGGGGAAATTCAACAGCGAGGATGGTCGCGCCGGAAAAGGCCCGACCATCGCTCCGGCTACGATTTTATGTTCTTCCAAACTCATCGACGATACGGATGATGTCGTCCTCGCCGAGATAGGAGCCCGTCTGAACCTCGATGAGCTCAAGAAGAATCTTTCCGGGGTTGGCGAGGCGGTGGACTTCGCCCAGCGGAATATAGACGCTTTCGTTCTCGCGCAGCATGCGCACGTTCTCGCCGACTGTCACCTCAGCCGTTCCCTTGACGACGATCCAGTGTTCGGAGCGATGGTGGTGTTTTTGCAGCGAAAGCTTCTTGCCCGGCGTCACGAAGATGCGCTTCACCTGGAAACGATCGCCGTTGAAGATGGAGGTATAGCCGCCCCATGGGCGATAGGATGTCGGATGGGTTTCGGCGAATTTCGCCGTGGCGGAAGACGAGGCCAGCATCTTGACCAATTGTCCGACATTCTGGCTGTCTTTGAGCGGTCCGACATAGACGGCGTCTTCGCTGGCGATGACGGCGACATCATCCATGCCCTGGACGGCAAGATGCACGCCATGGGTCATAACGAGCGAGTTGCGGGTATTGACGACGGTGGTGTTTGCGGCGGCAACATTGCCGTTGTCGTCGCGGGCGCCTGATTTCCAGACGGCATCCCAGCTACCCATGTCGGACCATTTGAACGGCGAGGGGACGATGGCGGCCTTGGAGGTCTTTTCCATGATCGCATAGTCGATGGAGATATCGGGGCTCTTGGCGAAATGGTCGGCGTCAAGGCGGGTGAAATCGAGGTCGCGGCTTGCTTTCGAAACGGCCTTGCTGGCAGCCTTCAGTACATCGGGCGCATATTCCTGCAGTTCGTCGATGAGTTCCGTCACCGGGAACATGAAGATGCCTGAGTTCCAGTAGAAGCCGCCGTCGGCGAGCATCTGCTCGGCCTTCTCAAGTGCCGGCTTTTCGACAAAGCGCTTGACCTTGTGCGCACCGTTTTCGAGGGCATCGCCGATTTCGATATAGCCGTAACCCGTCGCCGGCTCCGTCGGGGTGATGCCGAAGGTTACGAGCTTGCCGTCGGCAGCGGCATCGCGGGCGATGCGGATGCAATCGAAATAGCTCTTGTCGGCAAGGATCTCGTGATCCGAGGCGAGCATCTGGATGATGGTGTGCTTGCCGAAGAGGTCGGCGGCAAGCGTTGCGGCCGCGGCCACCGCTGCGGCTGTGTTGCGGGCGACCGGTTCGAGCAGGATCGCTGCGAGCGGGATGGCGCGCTCGCGAGCCTGTTCGGCGACCAGGAAGCGGAATTCCTCATTGGTGACGACGATCGGGGCTTCATAGAGCTCGGGATCGGAAACGCGTTCGAGAGTTTCCTGAAACAACGTCTTGTCGCCGACGAACTGGATGAATTGTTTCGGTGCGGTGGCACGGGAAAGCGGCCAGAGCCGCGTGCCTTTGCCGCCGGCCATGATCACGGGAACGATTTTCTGCGTCATAGGCGGGTTCCTTGAAAAAAGCGTGTTCGTCGCATGTTTAGCGGGCTTCTGCCCAGTCTCGTATACGGGTCAGCCCGGCGGTCAGAAGATCCAGGGCTGCTGTCTCGCTCCTGGCTTCCACGTAACAGCGCATTTCCGGCGCATTGCCGGACGGGCGGAAATGGATGATCCTACCGTCTTTCAGTGTCACGCGAAGTCCGTCGATGTCGGACTTCGTCGCCACTTCGCCGATCGGCTGCAGCAAGGCCGAAAGATTTTCATCGGTGGCACGCAGATACTGCATCAGCGCCGCGCTCGTCTCGACCGGAAAATTCTCCAGGCGGTCGGCGGCGGCAAATGGCAGATGATAGGAGGCGGCAACGGCCGAAAGCGGCTGCTTGCGGGTGGCGGCGAGCGACAGGATCGCGAGCATCGGGATAAAACAATCGCGTGTCGGCAAGGCACGCACGTTCCGGCCATTGATATCAAAGGCGGTTGCGGTCAGCAGCCCGCCATTGGCTTCAAAGCCCATGACATGATCCATGCCAGCCGCCACGGCCTCTTCCATGCCTGAAATGACGAAGGGTGAGCCGACGCGGGTGCGCCGGACGGCGAAAGAGCCCGCGGCCTCGATGCCGGAATTGGAGGTAACCGGTGTCACCACCGTGCCGGCTCGCAAGAAATTGGCTGCCACAAGGCCGAGAAGGTCACCGCGCAACGGCGTGCCGGTTTCGTCTGCGACCAACGGGCGGTCGCCGTCGCCATCGGTCGAGACGATTGCATCGAACTTGTGCTCGGACACCCAGCGCTTCATCAGCGTGATCGTCTCGTCGGAAACGGCTTCGGTGTCGACGGGAATGAAACTGTCCGAACGTCCAAGAGCGGTGATCTCGGCGCCGTAATGAGCGAGAACGTCAACCAACAGGTCGCGGGCGACGCTGCTGTGCTGGTAGACACCTATCTTCATGCCGGACAGCGCGCCCTGCGGAAGCAGGGCTGCATTGCGTTCGAAAAAGAGCTGCCGGCAGATCGCTTCATGCTCCTCCGTCTCGGCCGGCGCCTGCGTCACGGTTTCACTGGTTCGCTCGATCTCGGCCGCCAATGCGGTGATAGCAGCCTCGTCCGATTTGTCGATTTCACCATCCGGGCGATAGAATTTGATGCCGTTGCGGTCCGCCGGAATATGCGAGCCCGTAACCATAAGGCAGGCGGCGTTACTCTCAAGCCCATAGAGGGCAAGGGCGGGTGTGGGGACTGTGCCGCAGTCGAATATCCGGAAGCCGAGCGCGGCAAGCGCACCGGCACAATTCCCCGAGATTTCAGGGCTTGAATCGCGAAAATCGCGGCCGATCAGAATGACGTCGCCGGCGTGCGCCTTGCCGGTCTGCAGCAGATATTTGCCGAACGCGGTGGCGTAGAGGGCAGAGGCGCGTCCCTTGAGGTCGACTGAAAGTCCGCGAAGGCCGCTCGTGCCGAATTTCATGGGAAGACATGGCTCCGATTTCACCATCAAAGTTCTACTCAGGCCGCCTGCCGGCGTAAATACCAAAGCCGTCATATAGTTAAATACGGACGACGATGCCTCGGACAGCCTCTCGCAATCTTCTCTCACCGAATTCTGAAAGTGTAGACCCATTGCCGCGCCGGCAGGCATTGCAGCGTAGATCGATTTTGTTAGAACCGTGTGTCCGTTGTTTCGTCATATGCGAAGGATTTTCCTAGATGAGCGATACATCCGTCAGTCTCGAGGAGAGCTGGAAAGCCGCGCTGGAGGGGGAGTTTTCAAGCCCCTACATGCAACAGCTCAAATCCTTCCTCGTCGCGCAGAAAGAGGTCGGCAAGCGGATTTTCCCCAAGGGCAGCGAATATTTCCGCGCCCTCGATCTGACGCCGATCTCCAACGTCAAGGCCGTCATCCTCGGCCAGGACCCGTATCATGGACTCGGGCAAGCCCATGGACTGTGTTTCAGTGTCCGGCCGGGCGTGCGCATACCGCCCTCCCTGGTCAATATCTACAAGGAGATGGAGACGGATCTTGGCATAGCGCCGGCACGTCACGGTTTTCTCGAGCATTGGGCAAAGCAGGGCGTACTCCTGCTGAACAGCGTGCTGACCGTCGAGGAAGGGCAGGCGGCTGCTCATCAGGGCAAGGGATGGGAACGCTTCACCGACGCCGTCATCCGCAAGGTTAACGATGAATGCGAATCCGTAGTCTTCATGCTGTGGGGTTCCTATGCCCAACGCAAGGCCGCCTTTGTCGATACGACGCGGCATCTCGTGCTCCGGGCGCCGCATCCCTCGCCGCTTTCGGCGCATAACGGGTTTTTTGGCTGTGGGCATTTTTCGAAGGCGAATGCCTTCCTGCAGTCGCGCGGACGTGCGCCGATCGACTGGCAATTGCCGGCCGATCCCCATGGGGCCTAAAGCGCGACGCAATCTTTCAGATTCGCTCCTCGCGCTTTAGATCCTTGTTTTACGCATGTCGTTATCGCAGAACCGCTGCACACTTTTGCGCGACATGCTTTAGTGTGAACGGACTTTGTCGTTCGTTCACTAAAAGAAGACAATGCGTTTTGGTCTACGGGTCTGTTCGACGGGAGTTTCAGCGCGCATCTTAGCCTCATCGAAAGCCCGCAACGGCGGGTATGAAAGGGGTTTGACATGCTCGATCAGATCAAGGGTCTGCACCACGTCACGTCGATGGCGCAGGATGCCCGCACCAACAACCAGTTTTTCACCAATGCGCTCGGCCTGCGACGCGTCAAGAAGACGGTGAATTTCGACGCGCCCGATGTCTATCACCTCTATTATGGTGACGAGACCGGTGCGCCCGGCACGGTCATGACCTATTTTCCGTTCCCGAAGATGGCGCAGGGCCGTCCCGGTACCGGCGAAGTCGGCACGACAGTATTTTCCGTTCCGCAGGGCTCGCTCGGCTTCTGGAGCGATCGCTTTGCCGCGCTTGGTGTCGGCGGCCTGAAGGCCGAGGAAAGTTTCGGCGAAAAACGGCTGAACTTCTCCGGCCCGGATGGCGACGGCTTCGCGCTCGTCGAGGTCAAGGATGACGCCCGCCAAGCCTGGACACATGGCGGCATCAGCGAAGACCATGCCATTTACGGCTTCCACTCCGTCGCCATGCGGCTGAGGGATGAAGGCGCCACGGCCGAACTTCTGAAGTTCATGGGGTATGAGGTCGCCGAGGAAAGAGACGGCGTCAAGCGGCTGATCAAGCCTTCCGGCAATGGCGCGCATCTCATCGATCTCGAGACCATGCCGAACATTGCCCGCGCCCTTCCGGGTGCCGGCTCCGTCCACCATGTCGCCTTCGCCGTCGAAAACCGCGAGAAGCAACTCGAAGTGCGCAAGGCGCTGATGGACACCGGTTATCAGGTCACGCCGGTGATCGACCGCGATTATTTCTGGGCGATCTATTTCCGCACGCCGGGCGGCGTGCTGTTCGAGGTCGCGACCAACGAGCCCGGCTTCGACCGCGACGAGGATACGGCCCATCTTGGCGAAGCCCTGAAACTGCCGCAACAGCACGCCCATCTTCGCGCGCTGCTCGAGCAGCATCTGCAGCCGCTCGAAGTGTGAGGATAGGCGCTATGACCGAAACCGGATATGTGCACCGGCTGCATGCCGGTGCACCTGATAAACCCATCCTGCTGGTGCTGCACGGCACCGGCGGCGACGAGAACCAGTTCTTCGACTTCGGCCGGCGCCTGCTGCCTGAAGCGACGATTCTCTCGCCGCGCGGCGATGTTTCCGAACATGGCGCGGCGCGGTTCTTTCGCCGCACCGGGGAGGGGGTCTACGACATGCCCGATCTCTCACGCGCGACGGAGAAGATGGCCGCCTACGTCAAGGCATTCGCCGACGAGTACCAGGCTTCCCATATTCTCGGCCTGGGTTTTTCGAACGGCGCAAATATTCTTGCCAATGTCCTGATCGAGAAGGGTATCTTCGATGCCGCGGTTCTGATGCACCCGCTCATTCCGTTTCACCCCGAAGCCCAGTCGACGCTGGCGGGAAGAAAGGTGCTGATGACGGCCGGGCAACGAGACCCGATCGCGCCCGTCTCCATGACCGAGGCGCTGTCCGAACATCTGAAAAACCGAGGGGCGGAGACCAGGGTGATCTGGCATCCCGGCGGTCACGAGATTGCGCCGCTCGAGATCGATGCGGTCCGCGATTTTCTCGGCGGTTATTGACGGCGTGCACCATCGGTCGTCGGGAAACTGGTTTGCGGGACCGGCGAATGCCGGTCCCGCATCTTTGCTGAAACAAGGATCCTATCGTCGTGATCGATAGGACATTAGGGGCGAGGAGGATATTTGCCCCTGATTGCCTTCATGTAGAAATTTCCCGGTGATTCCGCCATCGTCAACCCGACGACGACGCCCTTGGGAACGCCTTCATATTCTCGCCTCTGACCGTTGGTCAGATAGACCCGTAGATGCCGGCTGTCTTCGTCGTAGGTGATCGCCTCGATAAGTTTCGAATCAACCGCAGTTTCCACTTTGCACCCCGCAATTTTGGATCTGAGATTCCTGATCAAGAAATGTCATTCACACTCGCAACGCGCCATCATTATGCTGCGCCGCGGGGGCGTCAAGCATCATCTTCTTTAACGTTCATTTTTTCCTGATGGCTATCGTTATGGTTGATTTCTACAGCTTTTTCGAAGGTGTGGCCTGTGGAAATCCGATACCTGTGGCTCCTGCGTTTGGGGAATATTCGCCGATAACGACGCGAGAAACGCAATAATCGCCGGTTTAACGCCGGATTAACCATCATATAGCAAATTGTAGCGTAATATTAACCGCGGCACCCTCCCAAGTATGAATGATTACATCCGCAAGGCGGGGCGTGACCTCGCCGCTGCGACGGCCAATATCGGCATTGCCGAGTCGCGGGCGCTGCGCGCTCAGGTGAAGACCACGCAGGAGACTCTTGCGCTTTCAATCGGGAGCTACAAGGATGGACAATCCTCCTTGCTTGATGTGCTGGATGCGCGGCGTTCGGTCGCGACCAGTCAGGCGAAGCTGGCGCAGGCGGTGCAGCAAATGGCGAAGGACTATGTCACTTTGAATGTGGCAATCGGTTCGGGTTACAACTTCGGTGGGGCCGCGATCGGGCCAAATTCTTATGAACACTGTGCCTCATGCCGTTGCAGCGATGGATAAGAGATGGATTGTTTCCGACAACCCGCCATTCGGTCGGGTCTCATAAATGGGTTCCATGTTTAACTATCTAGCGCCGTGGCGACAACAAATACCGATACTGGCTGGCAACCGTAAAAGACGCGCTCGGTTGACGTTCGCCGAAGGCGAATTCGCTGCGGTTTACGCGATGAGCGATGTTCACGGATGTTATAAAGAACTCGTCGAGGCGCATCGCCGCATCGAGGAGGATGCCGCGCGCATTCCGGGGCCGAAGCTCATCGTCATGCTCGGCGATTATGTCGATCGCGGGCCTGATTCGAGCGCGGTGCTGGAATTCCTGAGCAAGACCCCGCCGCCGGGGTTTCAACGTTTCGTCCTGTGCGGCAATCATGACGCCGAGTTGGTGAATCTCTATCGTAAACCGGCGCGCATTCTCGAATGGCTCGGCTTTGCCGGAACGGAGACGCTGCACTCATATGGTATCGATATCGAGCATCTGCTGCAGTCGGCGGCCGGAAGTGAAACAATCGCCCGCGTCATTCGCAACATGATACCCGAGCGGCATATCCAATTTCTGGAATCGCTGCCGGTCATGCTGCGGATGGGAAGGATCCTCTTTGTTCATGCGGGCATCAGGCCGGGCATCGACCTCAAGAGGCAGAAAGACAGCGACCTCATGTGGATCCGTCAGCCCTTCCTGGATGAAGGGCCGCAGCTTCCTGTCCTCGTGATTCACGGTCACACCCCGGCGCGAATCCCGACATTCGGTCCGCAACGCATCGGCATCGACACTGCGGTTTCGGCGACGGGCCGGCTGACCGTGCTGACGATAAAGGGTACACGGGTCGGAATTCTTTAAATCGGTGAGCATGATGTCGTCCGAAACGCTTGCACTTTTCGGCGTCATCCTCAAAATCAAACGCCGCGGATTATGCTCCGCGGCGTCAGGACGATCAGATGTTCAGGAGGCTATCTCAGGCGCCGGTCGTTTCCTGATAAAGGTTGGTGCCGATGCCGGTATAGGTAAAGCCGTGTTTGCGGACTTCGTCGCTGCGGTAGATATTGCGCAGATCGACCAGGATCGGAGTGCGCATCGACTGCTTCAGGCGACTGAAATCGAGCGCACGGAACTGGTTCCATTCGGTGACGATGACAAGCGCATCCGCACCGGCGGCCGCTTCATAGGGACCGCTCGCATATTCGATGTTGTCGATTACTTTGCGGGCGTTCTCCATGCCCTCGGGATCGTAGCCGACCACTTGCGCGCCGTTGTCCTGCAAGGTCTGGATGACTGCGATCGCCGGGCTGTCGCGCATATCGTCGGTGTTCGGCTTGAAGGTCAGGCCGAGGATCGCGATCTTCTTGCCGCGAATGTCTCCGCCGACGGCCGAAATGACTTTGCGTCCCATCGCCCGCTTGCGGTTGTCGTTGATCGAGATCGTCGTCTCGATGAGACGCATCGGCGCGTCGTAATCCTGCGCCGTCTTGGCAAGGGCAAGCGTATCCTTGGGGAAGCACGAACCGCCGTAACCCGGGCCGGCATGCAGGAACTTGGAGCCGATACGGCCGTCGAGACCGATTCCGCGCGAAACGTCCTGGACGTTTGCATCGACCCGTTCGCAGAGATCTGCGATCTCGTTGATGAAGGTGATCTTCATCGCGAGGAAGGCATTGGCCGCATATTTGATCAGTTCGGAGGTGCGGCGGGTGGTGAAGACCAAGGGGGCCTGGTTGAGATAGAGCGGGCGGTAGACCTCGGTCATGGTTTCGCGCGCCCGGTCGTCGTTCAGGCCGACGACGATACGGTCGGGACGCTTGAAGTCTTCGATCGCCGCACCTTCACGCAGGAATTCCGGATTGGAAACGACGGCGACATCCGCCGCAGGATTGGTTTCGCGCATGATGCGCTCGACCTCGTCTCCGGTGCCGACCGGCACCGTCGACTTGGTGACGATAACGGTGAAGCCTTCCACATAGGTGGCAATCTCGCGTGCCGCGGCGTAGACATAGGAAAGGTCTGCGTGGCCGTCGCCGCGCCTGGACGGCGTGCCGACTGCGATGAACACGACATCGGCGCTGCGGACGCTTTCGCCGACATCCGTCGAAAACGACAGCCGGCCGGTGCTGGTATTTTCGGCGACCAATTGCTCCAGACCCGGCTCGTAGATCGGAATGCGGCCTTCGCGAAGGGCTTCGATCTTACTCAGATCCTTGTCGACGCAGATGACGTCGTGGCCGAAATCCGCAAAGCAAACGCCTGAAACGAGGCCGACATAGCCTGATCCAATCATCGTGATGCGCATATTTCCCTCAAATCATTAGAGTAGAACTCATGCTGCGTCGCAGCATGAGTTCGTCATAGTTAATCTGGACGAAAAGACAATACCGAAGATCGCCTGAAACCCACATCGAAAATCGAACTCCGGGCACCGCAGCCTGCCGCGCGCTGCCCCGTCGATAGCCAAAACATAGGTTTGTGTGGGCGATATGACAAGTCGAGCGGCTCGTCAGAGCCGGCTCGACTTCAATCCGGAAACAGGGTCAATCAGTCTATGTCGATGCCTCGGCTGTTATAGCCGGTACCAGACGTAGGGGTCTGTTCCCGATTGAATCTTGTCCCAGCGCAGATCGGTATCGTGCCAGTTCTTGATGCTGCTTTTCCTGTTGTCGAGGACGAGATCGCCCTTGTCGGTTCTGACGACGAGGACCGCATGTCCTTCACCGGAGGGCGTATATGCCGTCGCGATCCGCAAAGCGCGCGACGACCAGCCCATCGCGATCAGCCGGCTGCGTTTGGTCAAAGCGAAATCTTCGCAGTCGCCGCTGCGCACATTCACCTTCCAGACGTCGCCATTCAGTTCGTTGCGGGAGTCGTTCCGGCCGATCATCGTACGATTGACGGCGGCGTTGACGTCCTTCAGTTGCAGCATTTGCTTGTCCGTCAGTGCAACGACCGCCAAACCATTGTTGTCGCGGCATTCGGTCGGGTTCTGCGCGCAGAACAGCACCTGGGCGAAAGGCGGAATGATCTTGCCTTTTTCAGAGATATAGCTGACCGCCGAACTACCGGTCAAACCGCGGGCGAAACCAGCGGGACCGGCGGCAAATGCTGAGCATGCATTGCCTGCTGTAAAGGCCAGTGCCAGAAGTGTAACGACTGTTTTCTTCATCTCTTAAATCCCCGTTCAGGGCAACCGATTGAGATCAGGCTTGCCTTTTTTCTCGGTCAATGGCATGGCGATCTGATGATCTGCCAAGTATTGGGCGCAGAATATCTGTCCCGTTTCTGCTGCTTGGAAGGAGCATAGCCGGGCCTTGTCTCGATTGGCTTAAACCTTTCGCGACAATTTTAAACGATGTGGAATTCTGTTACACTTTAGCACGCAAGCGCTTGATGTTCAACTTATGTTAGTACGAGTAAATTAATCTCTTCGGTTGCAATCACTTTGGTCGCCGCCCACTCTGGTAAACGAATTCACATGTTCTCCAACCTCATCAATAAGCGGGTCTTGCGAGAAGTTTTGCTTTTTGCCTTCATCGGCCTCGTTATATTGACTCTCATACCGTTCGGGAGCGTCACGCCCTTTCCCTTCGCCTTCGCCGCGATCGGAATGTTTGCCCTCGCCATCATTTCGGGACTGCTGTTCGGAGAGCCGAGACAAAGCAGATGGGTTTTCAGTATCGCTTTGTTTCTACTCGTCGTCCTGGCGGGCTGGACGTTCATCCAAACCATCGAACTGCCCTCCAATTGGCTGGCGAATCCCGCCTGGAATGCCGCGCGTGATCTGGCAGGCGCCCAATCCGCGGCGATTTCGGTCGAACCGGCCGACACGCTCGCGTCGATTCTCTGGGTTGCCCTGCCTTTCGTCACGTTTCTGACCGGGCTGCTCTTATGCGATACCGATCAGCGCGCGCGGAAAGTGCTCTCCGGGCTCGGGCTTACGGCGGGCATCATCGCTGTCTTCGGCCTGCTGCAGTTTTTGCTGTTTCCCAACATCCTGATCGTCGTGGAGAAACGCGCCTACCTCGACAGCCTGACTGCGGTCTTCGTCAACCGCAATACCGCCGCAACCTTCCTCGGGCTTGGAACGCTGCTGATGCTGACCCTGGTCAGGGACATTACCCGAGCCTATTCGAACTATCCGCCCGGCGAGCCGGGCCGAAACGCGCTTCTCTTGAGATCGTGGATCTATATCCTGCTCTTGTGCGCATGCTTCACCGCGCTGATGCTGAGCCGCTCGCGTGCCGGGATATTTGCGACCTTTGTTGCCGCTCTCATCTATTTTCCATGGCTCGTCATCAATTGGAACGGCTCGAGGCGTCATCTGAGACCGGCGCCAAGATGGCGTTCGGTGCTGAAGCTCCTCTCGGCGATTGGTTTCGTCGTACTGCTGCTGACGGTGTTTGCGGGCCAGGCGATTTTGCGCGCGCAAGAGCGGCGACTCGAGGATGATGATCGATTTTGCATTCTGCCTGGCATATGGCATGCCATTTCGGATCATTGGTTGACGGGAACGGGGCTTGGAACCTTCCGGACCGTGTTTTCCGCCTACCGCGATCCGGCCTGCGGAATTTTCGGGGTCTTCGACCGCGCGCATAATTTCTATCTCGAAGGATTTCTGGGCCTCGGAATATTGTTCCCGATTGCGACAGTAGTTGCCTTCTCGGTGCTTGCCAGAGTGTTCCGGCGCGGGTTCGCCCAAAGACGGCGTCTCAGGCACTATGTTCTTCTTGGCCTGGCGGCGACCGTTTTGGTCGCCCTTCATGCGGCGGTCGATTTTTCGCTGCAGATACCGGGTTTTGCGGTGTTTTACTCCGCCTTCTTGAGTGCGGTTGTCGCGATATGCCTGGGACGCAGCAACGGAGAGGCGGATTTGGCATATGAGCGGCCGTTAACCACGTAAAGTTTAAATGGATGGATTTTAATAAGATTTTCGGAAAAGATCGATTGTGCAGGTGCGAACGGTTGACTCTGAAACCCTAGAAATTTTATAGCGGGTGCAGCCTTCGGATTGTTGCGACGCAAGAAAAGTCGGACCGAAGTCGTTTTTCGCTTCCTAAAGGCTGGGCGTTGCCAGCCTGCCACAGTTAGGGGAATGTTAATCGGCTTTCAGTGTTATTGATCGGGGATTGTCTTGTATTTTGTCAGGTTGCGAGGCAGTAGCTTCAGGGGCGTTAACGCAGGGTATTCTATGGGTTGTTCTCGTATCGGTAGTACACGCGTCGCCATTGTTGTAGCGCTAACGACTATATTGGCAAGCTGCACGTCGTTGCCAAGATCCGGTCCCGATCACAAAGACGTTGATCGAGATGCAGCGGTGAAAGTGACAACGAAGGAACGTCGCGTCGGTATCGACTACGCCCTGGTTGATCTCAGCAAGAACGTCCTGTCGTATTTTACCGCTCCCCAGCCGACCTCGTTCAAAGGGTTTGGTGGTGGTCGAGGCGGGGCGCCTGAAATTCCGCTCGGTTACGGCGACGTCGTCCAGGTCGCCATCTTCGAAGCTCAGTCGGGCGGCCTCTTCATTCCGTCCGATGCAGGTAGCCGACCCGGCAATTACATTTCGCTGCCAGAGCAGACCATCGATAGAAACGGAACGATCACAATTCCCTATGCGGGTCGGGTTCCGGCTGCCGGTCGCCTGAAGGAGACCGTGGAGCAGGACGTCGAGGACCGCCTGGCGAGCCGCGCGATCGAACCACAGGTGGTTATCACGACAACGACAAGCCGCTCCAGTCAGGTTGCCGTGCTCGGTGATGTCAACAATCCCCAGCGCGTCGAGATCAGCCCGGCCGGTGAGCGTGTTCTCGATATCATTTCCGCCGCGGGCGGGTTGACGACCAACAATATCGAAACGAATGTGACGCTGCAGCGCCGCGGCAAGACGGCAACCGTCGCCTACACTACGCTATTGAAGAACCCGGCGGAAAATATCTATGTTGCGCCAGATGATACGATCTCGATCGATCATGAGCGCCGCACCTATCTTGCGCTCGGTGCCGCAGGCACCAGCGGTCGCTTCGATTTCGAAGAGTCCAACCTGACCCTTGGAGAGGCAATCGCCAAGGCGGGCGGCCTGCGCGACGACCGCGCCGACCCGGCCCAGGTCCTGCTCTATCGTCTTGTCCCGAAGAAAACGGTTCAAGCGATGCATGTGGACACGACGAGATTTGCGGGTGAAATGGTTCCGGTGATCATTCGTGCGAATATGCGCGACCCGGCAACCTTCTTCGCGGTTCAGCAATTCAAGATGGAAGACAAGGATATTATCTATATTTCCAACTCGGACTCTGTCGAACTGGTCAAGTTCCTTGACATCGTAAACTCGGTATCGTCCACTGTTTCCGGCGTGGCCGACGATGCGAATGATACCCGCAACGCGGTAAACGATCTTGGAAATTGATTGAAATAGGCGGGCCGTCATCGATCTCGAATGATCAATGACGGCGGCCTATATAGCGGATTTGATGAAGGACTATGGTTATGGCAAGGTCTGGTGTTTATCGTAAGCTTGCATATAGCGGAATTGTCGTTGCGATGTTTGCCGGCACGAATTCAAGCGCTTTTGCGGCAGCTTGCTTGGGTCCGGCTAATCTGACTACCGTCGATGTCAGTGGATTTACGGCTAGCCCGGCCGTTCTGCTCGACATGTCCGATCCGTTGATTTTGTCATCGCGCGTTCGCGCGCTCGTTGGAAGTAGCAATGATGCTCTGTCGCCAGTGATCGAGCAGGCCAAGAAGGCCAGTGCCGCACAGATGGCGGCTATCGGCTCCGGTCTCGCACGGGCCGCAAACAGCTGCCAGGTGACGGATCCGCAATTCAAGCTGGCTATCGAAAAGGCTGTTGCCGAGGCGGCGAGCGCCGATCCGAACCTGGCGCCGCTGCTTGCGGCCTTTGCAAAGGTCCTTGCCGAAGGCGGGACCGCGGCGCTCGGCCCGGGCGCAAGTGCCGCCGCCGCGTCCGGCATCGGCAATGACGGGCAAGTCGGACAAACCGGGCCTGGAGCGGACGACGGTACGCCGTTCGACGGCGCTGCGACAACAGCGGGTACGCTGAAAGTTTCGAATGCCGGCGCAGATGATTCGTCGTCGACTTCAACGACAACGATCCTCAGCACCGGAGCGGGAGGGCAGTCGTCTACCGACACGACGGAGTCGACGAGTCAGAGTGTCCCGGTCATACAATAGCTGGAATTGCCCTTAGATCTTAGCACTTGACGCCTTTGTTGGAGATCGAAATTGCTATCGCCAGATAAACTTACACCGCGTATCGACCCCTCCCGCGATGCCGGAAATGATGCTGATTTCATCGATTTCGACAAGCTCATCGCAATCGCCCGCCGACAGTGGCGGATGGTTGCGGCGTGCGGTTTCGCCTTCGCCATTCTCGGCATTGTGTATGTGTTGACTTCGGTGCCTGTCTACACCGCCGACACCAGCGTGCTGATCGACCGCAGCGATAGTCAGGTGATCAATCAGCTGGCGGCCTTCGGCCAGATGGACGATGACGAAGGCACTGTGCTCAGTCAGGTCGAGCTGTTGAAGTCCGACACTATCGCCTATGCTGTTGTCGACAAACTGAAACTCGTCGACAATCCGGTGTTCACGGCACCGAAAAGCTCGCTTTTTTCTGTCTCAACGCTGAAATCCTTCATGAATTTTCGGTCGTGGTTTGCCGACGACGTAGCCGTCGCACCCGATCCGGAAAGGAAGCGGCGCAGCGCTGCGGAGACTGTTGCAGGCAATATCGACGTCGAACGCGTCGGTCGCTCCTACGTCCTCGATGTCAGTTATACCGCGCAGTCGCCCGACCTGGCGCGTGATATCGCGGCTGGGATCGCCGACGTCTATTTGGTCGACAAGCTCAATTCCAAATACGAGGCGACGCGCCGGGCCGGCCAATGGCTGCAGGAGCGCATCGAAGAGCTCCGGCAGCAGGCGCTGGACACCGACCTTGCGGTTCAGAAATTCCGCGGCGAGCATGGGCTTGTCGAGGCCGGATCCGGTACGCTGATCAGCGAGCAGCAGCTTTCCGAGATCAATACCCAATTGATCAATGCGCAGGCCGAGACAGCGAAGGCCGAGGCAAGATATGCGCGCGTCAAGTCGATTATCGACGCCAAGCAGACAGATGCGATCGTCACGGATGTGCTCGACAGCTCCATTTCGAACGACCTGCGCAAGAAATATCTGGAGGCTTCCAAGCTCGAGACCGAAATCGAGGCGCGGCTCGGTCCCGATCACGTCCAGGCGGTTCGGCTTCGTGCGGAAATGGAAGAATATAAAAGGCTCATGTTCGATGAGTTGAACCGCATCGCCGAGAGCTATCAAAGCGAGCTGCAGGTCGCGAAATCGCGGGAAAACTCTTTGCGCGACAGTGTTACACAGGCGACGGGCGTGGCCGCAACGGCTGGCGAAACGCAGGTGCAACTTCGCGAGCTCGAGCGCACGCGCGATACCTACAAGAATCTGTATCAGAGCTTCTTGACGCGCTACCAGGAAGCAATTCAGCAGCAGAGCTTTCCGATTACCGCTGCGCGCATCATCACGACGGCGGAGACGCCGACGAAGCCGAGTGCTCCGAGGAGAGCTCTCGTCGTTGCTTTCGCGATGTTCGTGGGATGTGCATTTGGAAGTGGTATAGCTGCCTTCCGCGAATTCCGGGATCGGTTCTTCCGCACCGGCGATGATGTCCGGGACGTGCTCGATGTCGAGTCTCTCGGTGTCATGCCGCTGATTGAAAACAACGCAGACGATCCGACGCTTGTTGATCCCAGCAATCCGCGAAGCATCGCCAGGGGCGGGAAGACCACGACCTATGTCGAGGAGCATCCGCTCTCGGCATTTGCCGAGACGCTTCGAAGCGCCAAGATTGCCATCGACCTCAGTGCTGCCGATCAGCGCTGCAAGGTTATTGGCGTCGTGTCGAGCTTACCCGGCGAGGGGAAGTCGACGACATCCATCAATTTTGCGAAACTCCTGGCAATGCAGGGTGCGCGTTGCCTGCTTATCGACGGCGATATGCGCAATCCCGGTGCCACCCGGGCGATCGGCCGCCATGCCGAGGCCGGCTTGCTCGAGGCGATCGTCGACAGCCGTCCGCTCAAGGATCTGATCCTTCTCGATCCAAAAACAAAGCTCGCATTTTTGCCGACGGTGGCACGATATCGTGTTCCGCATTCGTCGGAGCTGCTTGCGTCACGCGGCATGGATCAGCTTCTTGAAACGGCGCGTCAAAGCTTCGATTATATTATCGTCGACTTGCCGCCCTTGGCGCCAGTTGTGGATGCGCGCGCTATCAATTCGAAGCTCGATGCGGTGGTTTTCGTTATCGAGTGGGGAAAAACATCGCGTAAGGTCGTGCAGTCGACCCTGCTGTCCGAGCCGGAACTCTATGCGAAATGCGTCGGTACCATATTGACCAAGGTCGACCCGTCGCAGATGAAACTCTACCGGACATTCGGTTCGAGCGAATATTATTATAAGCGTTATTCGCGATATTATACCGAAAGCTGATGTTCCGCAGTCAGTCCGTTTCGATTACCAGGATCGCCTTCGTTATCGTCACCGTCGTCTTGGTGGTGCTGGCCGGTCGAGAGCTCTACGCTTCGATAAGAACGGCCAGCATCTCGATCGTCGCCGAAAGGATCGAGCGTGGCGAGACCGTTGCGGATGATGTCGTGACCAAATATGCGTCGCTCGGTGTCGACGTCGTTGACGGACATTATTGTCGATCCGACATCGTGGCTGCTGGCGTAACCCTCGTTCTGGCGCAACTCGATCGGCAGAATGTCAATGTCAATTACGACGGCTGGGCCGCTGCGGCCTCGAGTGCGCGCCAGTATCTGCGGCATGCGCTTTCGTGCATGCCGACGAACAGCAATTTTTGGCTTCGTCTTGCGGCGGTGCAGTCGACAATTGCAGAAGAGCCGGTCTCGATCGCGGGAATGATGAAGCGTTCGGTTGCGCTTGCGCCTTACGACCAGGTGATGATCCTGACGCGATTTTATTTCTGGAACGATTTCACCGATGCAACACTCGCCGCGGCAGAGCGCGCGCTCGACAGCGATCTCATGACCATGCTGAAACGGGGCGATCGCTGCAGGGTCAATGCCACGATAAGAGAGATCAGCCCACAGCTTCGCCCGATCTTCGATCGAAGCTGGACAAACGTCGGAGAGGCCGCGACGGCGCGGTTCCGACAGCGCTGCAGCAAGTAGTCACCGAAACTGGTTTTTAAAGACAGTTCCGAGCTCGTGGCCGACATGCTGAGCGGCTACGGCTCTTTCTCTTGGCCGAATTCAGCTTGCATAAAACAACGCCCGCAGTCTGCACGGCGGGCGTTGCTTGTTGATTGGCTATTGATGATCAGACTTCTGCGTCCGCGCCAGTGATGTTGAGTGTCAGAACGCCGGCGTCGGTGTGGCCTTCGCCGTCGGAGATCTTGTAGAACTGGATGGTTTCCGTGACCTGATCCCCGGGAGCGATATCTGTTGTCAGATCATAGGTGAATGATCCATCCGCTTTTACATGGAACGTACCATACGTACCGGCGACGTCGGTTGTTGCGCTCGGGTCGCCGTTTACGGTCGTGGTGCCGAATAGGCGGAGGAAGAGGTGGCCATTGTCGCCAGCAATGTCGTTGTCCAACGCGTTGCCGCTGATGGCGTCGCCTTCGGTGAAGCTGTAGTGGTCGTCGACAGCGATCGGCTTTACCTGGGTTACGCCCTGAATGTTCAGGGTGAACAGGCCGACATCGGTATGACCGCTGCCGTCGGAGATCTTGTACGCGACTTTCTCCTGGAGCAACTCACCATTGGTGAAGTTGACCTTGGCAGCATCGCTTAGCACATAGGTGTAGCTGCCATCGGGCTTGACGAAGAAGGTGCCGTAGTCGCCCTGGATCTCTGTGATCTGGCTATTGCCGCTCTTGGCGCCTACGCTCGCGCCGTCGAAGGCGCGCAGGAACAAGTGTCCGTTATCGGATGAATCGTTGGAAAGCAGATTTCCTGAAATGGCGTCTGTTTCCAGGAATGTTGCACTATCGTCGGTTGCGTGAACAGCCATCAGTTCTCTCCTTGAATTATTCTTTGCTAAGTCAATTCTGACCTTTAGCGAGCTGGTCGATTAAGGATATCTTAATACAGAGAGTCAAGGGTGCAGTTAACAGCAAGTGAACATTTTAGGGTGTATAGTACAATAATGACACACCTGTAACACGCATAAGGCGATGAAACGCATGGTAATTATTGCGTTAATAATAAGTGAAAGTACCAAATGATAGATGCGGACCTCAGTTTCTTCAGAGGAGAAGAATGTTTATTCAGGGGCAATTTATAAGAATACGCCGAGGTGCTTATGCGCAGATGAGATGTTGATATAATCACTACGGGTTACAGCCTGAAAACTCAGTCTTGCTTCGGCTCCCGCACCGGCGTCTGCTTTTCGACGAAGTAACTGATGCCATGATTTTGTAACGTTTGCTTATCAAGCAATGTTTCTCTCGAGGCGCAATTGGCGTAAACTAATATGCGATGCGTGGAGAGTAATCTTATTTACACTAGAGATATTGGGTAACATTGTTATAACTGTGCAACGCAATTTGTGTTGCAATGCAAAATATCCGAGAAATGAAGATGTTTTGTGGGGAGCGTAAGAATTATCGCGAGATAGAACGCATTTTAGTGTTCCATTTTAGCAGGCAGAGAGAGGTCCGCGGTTAAAAGATTTTCCAGTATCTTTGGGAGATCAAGGCGTGACCGTCTACTATGTAAATTCGGCAACAGGATCCAATCAGAACAGTGGAGTGAGCGAGCAGTCTGCTTTCGCGACGCTTTCCGCTGTCGAATCCTTGAGGCTAAAGCCGGGAGACAGCGTGCTGCTTGCCGCCGGAAGCGTGTTTAACGAGCAATTCGACCTGAAATACTCCGGCACCGTCAGCTCTCCGATTACAATTGGCAGTTACGGCGTTGGCGATGCGCCGGTTATTCACAGTAGCAATGACGGCATCCACGGCTCGAAGGCTTCAAACATCATCGTGGAGAACATCAAGATTGCTGATACCGGGGGTGCGGCGATATATGCGGGAAATGTCTCCAACTGGACCGTCCGCAACGTCGAGGTCGAAAATACCGGACTTGCCGGCAAGCCCGGTTCCGTCAATTTCCAGAGCAGCCAGAACATTACCATCGAGAACAGCAAGATTTCCGGGGTAAATGGAGACGGCATCTGGATGGATAAAGTGATTGGCGTTACCATCGTTAATAATCTGGTCATCAACAGCCAGGGCGCTGCGGCAGACGCCGTTCAGTTGAACGACAGCAGCAATATCCTGATCAAGGGTAACCACCTAGAGCAGACGGAGACCAATAGCGCAAAGGGCGTCCTGGTGCTTGTTCGGGCTGTGGATGCAGCGGTCGAGGACAACACCGTGATCGGCGGCGGTTTCGGGATAGGTGCCAACGCGGGCACGAATATCGCCATCCACGACAACGACATCTCGGGATACGGCGGCTATAGTTGGTCCTACGGTATCGGCCTTGGCGATCAGGGCAATGCGACAAATTACGATATCAGTGGAAACTATATTCATGACGGCGTCTGGGGCGTGTCGATCAGCGCTGCAGGTTACCCAAGTTATGCACGCACCGATATCGATATTTATGGTAATGTCTTCGACGACCTGTCGTCCTCGGCGCTGAAGGTCGACAGGCCTGCATCAGGATCTTTCCATGAAAATATCATCGACAGCGCGGTGTCGACGTTGACGATGCCCGTCGCAATTGCCCTCCAGAGCACCTTCTTGATCAACGACAATAAGACCCTGGAGCAAGCGCAGGTCGAACTCGACGCCACGAGTGGCGACACCCCGTCCAACAGTGAGACGCCTACTACGCCGGTTGTGGAGCCGCCTGTCGAACCGTCAACACCGACGCAGACAAGCACTCCGACGCCCGCGGACGAAGTGCAGGTTCCGACCGCACCCACCGTCGCCGTTCCCAGGATTGTTGCAGCCCATGACAGCCTGAAAATCTCCACGGATACAGGCAGCGCCTATCATGGCAACCTCCTCGAAAACGATAGCGCAATCAATGGAACCGTGCTGCTTCGTCGCTTCGGTGACAGCGCCGTGGATAAACATGGCCTGACGCTGACCGGGAAATACGGCGTCATCCATGTGGAGAGCGATGGTGATTACACCTATACGGTCGATGCGGTGAAAATCGCCGGTCTCAGCGGAAAGGTCAGCGAATCGTTCCAATATAAGATTTCTGACGGCGCTTCTCACATCGATACCGACGCGCTCGGCGTGTATATCAATGTGGACGCGTTCCATAGCAGCCAAGCGTCGCACCTGCTGGTTTGAACCACGCCAAGCTAGAGAGCAACGGCCCGCTGCTCAACACTTGAAAGCTTGACGATGAAGGGGTGTCGGCGGTCGAAGGCGCGGACAAAAAATAGTTCCGCCGTTCATAGGAAAAATGAACTATAGATTGAATTTATAGTTAACACCCCAGTAAACGTCGCTAATATGCGCGCGATACGTTCATCTCTCTGCGCCGTTGTTGGACAACTTGCGATTTTCACTTGCTTAGGTTGGTATATTTAGCGTAGCGTCAAGTCAGAATCCTTGAAGTCGCTCGTTATAAATTGGAATTTTTGGTCACTTTTTGGTTGGATTCATGTAATAGGTCGTGGGCTTGCAAGCGGGTCCGGCGCCGGTGTCGGGGTCCAAGGCAGTCGTGTCATTGATCGGGCGTGATGGACCCGGAGCTGGAGTGTTCACCAGCATATTTGCTTTCGTGCGATGCGGTAAGAGAGGGATTACTTCGTGTTTCAGAGTTCAGCAGCCGATGTCAGCGAGCCATCCAAAGCATTAAAGAAATGCAAGGGGGGGCTTATTTTCATTGGAATAGCAAGCGCGCTTATCAATATCCTATACCTTACAAGTTCATTTTTTATGCTTGAGGTGTATGATCGGGTCATCCCCAGCAAAAGCATACCTTCTCTGGCTGTCCTGGCAATACTTGCGTTGATGCTTTACACGTTTCAAGGTGCGTTCGAGGTTCTGCGAAGCAGGATGCTGGTGCGTGTTGCCGGAGCGCTTGACGAGATGGTGAACGGGCGCGTGTTCCGCGCGCTGATCAAGGCTCCGTTGAAGGTCAAAATCGGCGGCGACGGGCTTCAGCCGTTGCGCGACTTCGACCAGATCAGAACCTTCCTGTCCGGCCAGGGCCCGACAGCGATGTTCGATCTGCCATGGTTGCCGTTCTATATCGTGATCTGCTTCCTCTTTCATCCGGCGATCGGATATATCGCGATTGGTGGATCGCTGGTTCTCGCCATCCTGACATTCATGACCAATCAGGGAACGCGTACGCTCTCAAAAAAGCAATCTGACTCCGCCAATATGCGAAATGCCTTCGCGCAGACCTCGATCCGCAACTCCGAGGTCATCCACGCCATGGGCATGGCAGGCACGATGGCCGAAATCTGGGACCGCAAGAACAGTGAATACCGGACGATCACCAGGCAGGCATCGGATATCGGCAATGGATATGCGACCTTGTCGAAGATTTTCCGTATTGCTTTGCAGTCGGGAACGCTCGCGACCGGCGCGATCCTGGTCATTCAGGGGCAGGCCTCTTCGGGCATTATCATCGCCGGCTCGATATTGACCTCTCGCGCCCTGGCGCCTGTCGAAGCGGCGATCGGGAATTGGCGTGGTTTCGTTTCTGCTCAGCAGAGCTGGGCGCGGCTTTCGAGCCTGCTAAAGACCATTCCCGAGATTCCGTCCCCTCTTGCGCTCGCGGCTCCTACCAAGCAAGTCACTGTCGAAGGACTGGCGAGCGGGCCACCGGCGGGTCAGCGCCTGGTCATTTCGGACGTCAGCTTTGGCTTACGGGCAGGGAGCGCGCTTGGGGTCATTGGGTACAGCGCCTCGGGTAAGTCGTCGTTGGCGCGGGCGATGATGGGTATCTGGCCGACCGTCAGAGGATCCATTCGCCTCGACGGCGCAGCACTCGACCAGTGGGACGGAGACGCACTTGGCCGGCATATCGGTTATCTCCCACAGGATGTGGAGCTTTTCTCGGGGACTGTTGCCCAGAATATCTGCCGTTTCGCGAAGGAGATGTCGCCTGAGGCGGTGGTTGCTGCGGCGAGGGCGGCGCGTGTTCACGATCTCATTCTTCGTCTGCCGAACGGTTACGAAACCGAAATCGGCGAAGGCGGTGCTGCGCTTTCGGCTGGCCAGAGACAGCGTATCGCGCTTGCTAGAGCGCTTTACGGCGACCCATTCCTCGTCGTGCTCGATGAACCAAACTCCAATCTCGATGAAGAAGGCGAGCGGGCGCTGAGTGCCGCGATCATGAGCGTGCGGGCGCGGGGCGGCATTGTCGTCGTCATCGCACATCGATCCGGCGTTCTGGCGGTCTGCGACTTCGTGCTGATGATGCAGGACGGCCGCATGATCGCGTTCGGTCCCAAAGAGGAAGTTCTGGCAAGGGTCAGCCGGCCGGAAGCGGCGCGCACGCCGATCGCCGAGCGCGTGGCTCAGCTTAAAGTCGTGGTCGACGGCATGAATGCGGCCGAATAGGCCAGAGGGAAGATTGTGAGTAAAGATATCAGTGAATCGAAACGCTCTCTCAATCGGCATGTTGCCGTTGTCGGTGTGCTGTCGATAGCCCTCGTTTGCGGCATTGGCGGTTGGGCGGCGACGACAGAGCTTTCGAGCGCCGTCATCGGTGAGGGCGTGATCGTCGTCGACGGCGATGTCAAGAAGGTCCAGCACCTGACAGGTGGTATCGTGTCGGAATTGCTGGTTTCCGAAAACGACCATGTGACGGCTGGGCAGGTGCTGATACGGCTCGATGGGACGACGACGAGAGCGAATCTCTCGATTGTCGAAAGCACGCTTGCTCAGCTTTATGCGCGCCGGGCGCGTCTGAAGGCGGAACGAATCGGCGCCGATTCGTTCGAGGTCGAGGAAAACATCAGGGATCTGACATCCAGCACCTCCGCCGAGAAGCTTCTCGATGGCGAGCAGAAATTGTTCGATAGTCGCAGGACGGCGCTTATCGGAATGAAGAGCCAGTTGGCATCGCGCAAGGATCAACTGGGCGAGCAGGTAAAGGGATTGGTCGTTCAGATCAATGCCACCAACGATGCCTTGGGCTTGATCGAACAGGAGCTCGAGGGCATTGATACGCTCTACAAGAAGGGGCTCGTCACGCTTCAGCGTTTGAATACGCTCAAGCGCGCCCGCGCCGATCTCCAGGGCAACAGCGGCCAGGAAATCGCAGCTAAGGCGGAGGCCGAGGGTAAGGCAATCGAGATCGATCGCCAGTCGATCCAGCTGGATGAGGATCGTCGTTCGGAGATTGCAAAAGACCTGACCGACGTCGAGGCGCAGATCGCCGAATATGAAGAACGCCGCGGAACCGCAGTCGATCAGCTGCACCGTCTCGACATTACCGCACCGTTGACTGGGCGAGTTCACGAACTTTCGGTTCACACCGTCAATGGTGTTATCGATCCCGGTCAGACGTTGATGCTCGTCGTTCCCGAAAATAACGAGCTTACGGTCGAGGCGAAAGTCGCCACCCGCGATATCGATCAGGTTCACGTCGGCCAGTCAGTCGATGTGCGTTTCAGCGCTTTCGATCAACGCACGACGCCTGATGTGGCCGGTGAGATTACCTCGATCGCGCCCGATATCGTCAAGGATGAGCGCACGGGCATCAGCTACTATCCCCTGCGCGTCAAGCCGAAAGCTGAAAGCATTGCCAAATTGAAGACGATAAAACTCTATCCCGGCATGCCGGCGGAGGTCTTTATCAAGATCGGCGACCGGACCGTGATATCCTATCTGACGAAGCCCCTGACCGATCAGATGCAGCACGTATTTCGCCAGGAGTGATTGGTGGCTGTTTTACGTCGTTAAGATCCTCGACGTCCCAAAGCAGCCGTTGTCATCTACCAGGATGGAGATTGGATGGTTTCGCATTGCTCGAACAGGCATGCGCGGCCATTTCACGAAATTGTCTCAAGCCTGCTGCAAGGTCTCCTCATGATATGTTTGCAGTTTTGGCGAGCTGTGCAGACTGAGAGGCGACCGGCCTATGGACTGGTTCTGTTTCTGGCGTGTCTGTTGATGCTTTCGGCGGTCAGGGATGGCTATGCCGATAGTCCTGTGTCGCTGAAAATAGTGGCCTTCGGAACATCCTTGACGGCGCGGGGGGGATGGCAGCCTGCCCTTGAGACAGAGCTTGCAGCCTGCCTGCAGAAGCCGGTGAAGGTCGTGAGCGTTGCAAAAAGCGGTGAAACGTCACTGTGGGCTCTGACCCAGATTGATCGCGTCGTTGCCGAGCAGCCGGATATCATCCTGATTGAGCTCTACGCCAATGACGCGACGTTGCATCGGTTCGTGTCGCTTGCGCAAAGCCGAAAGAATATCGGCGACATTCTCGACCAGCTCCAGCAGCGGCTGCCGCAAGCGCGGATCATCGTCATGGCGATGAATCCGTTTTCAGGATTGCGTGGGCTGATCCGTCCCTTTGTCGACAGTTATGTCTCCGCACATGAGGCGGAGGCGCAAAAACGTGGTCTGGAGTTTGTCGACCACCGGCCCAACTGGGAGCGTCTGACGCCGGATGACCTGGCCACGGCAATTCCTGATGGCGTGCATCCTCTGCCCGACATGGCCTCCAAAATCATTGCGCCTGAACTCGCCAAACGTATCGCCGGCAACAATTGCGGAGAATGAAAATTCGCTCGTAAGCGTCAGAGGCTATGACGGCTCTCGGGGTCAGACTGCCGTAATATAGTTTTTCAGGTAGGTGACCAGTGAAGCCCGACCGGCTTCCGACGAATCTTCGTGAGATGGGCTATCCAGATCTTCGAGCAGATAGTTCCGGAGATCGTCATCGGTGTGTGCGACATAGATGCCCGGCCGGCCTACGAGCTGGCTCACCGTGGCGAGTTGATGATCGTTTCGGTGCTCGCCGAGAGCCGCCTGTCGGGGAACGAGAATGATCGGCTTCCCAAAACGCTTGGCCGTAAGCACAGTGCCAATTCCCGCATGAGAGACGATGACACTTGCGTCGCGAAAGACTTTGTCAAAATCTTTGGGCTCGATATTCTTGATCCATTTCATATTCTGTGGCGTGTAGGTGCCCTTGCCGATCTGCGCCAGAACCGGTTTCGGCAGTTCGTTTGCGAAGGTGTCGACAGCCTTGACGAGGCGATCAAACGGCAGCTGCGTTCCGACGGTGACAAGGATCAAAGGACAGCTCCTGCGTAATGGGGGCCATCCGGCCTCGACAGATGTTGCCATTGCGTGAGCCAGAGCGTCGCAATATGGCCGGCCAATTTACCCGATAGGGACAGCTTCTCGACATTGGCGACGCTATCGATCCAGATCGTCCGCTTGCCCGTCAATTTGCCGGCCAGCAGGCAAAAAAGGCCGGGTGCGGCACCGGTCGAGATGATGACGTCGGGCCTGTGCTTGATGACGATGGAGAAGGCGGTGAAAAAGCACCGGATCGACATGGGAATCGAGTCGCGGCTGCAATCGGGAAGCACTAGTCCGCCGCGAATATCGTATTTTGCAAGCAGTCCCGGGATGGTCGTTGCAAAGACGATATCGCAGCCCTCGAACGCGCCGCGCATGGCCATCAGCTGTTCCCAGTGGCCGCCTCCCGACGAGGCAGCGAGAACCTTCAATTTTTTCTCAGTCATAAACAGGCATCTCCTATATTTGACCGATGGATAAGGGCGAAAACCGTTCTGTTCGAACAGCGATTGTGTCACGATAGTTCAGTAGAAGTGTACCATTTTTGGCCCGGTTGATTGAAGCCTTGAAGTTCATAGACAGCCAATCTTTGTGATGTTTCAGCTCGAACATAAGAACGCTCAGACCTCTTCCAAGGGCGGCTGCGCAAACAATATCAGAGAGCGGCATTGGGCTTGTATTCCTGGTATGCATGTCCGAGAATCCCATTAACCATGCCCGCGCCGCGTAAAACGTGGGTGAGGGCTCGCATGCCCCAATAGGGTGAAATCAAGATCGCCGGCAGCATGACCAGCCCAAGCACAACTCTCGTGGCGCCATAGGCGGCGCGATAGATCCGGCGCTTGAGATTGCCATGCAGGACCTCGCTGACTGCGAAGGTATTGCCGAGCCGGTATTGTCTTTGCAATACCCATTTCCAGGTCATCCGGCTGGCCGGAACGATATCATGGACAAGCGCCTTGTCGGCCCAGAAGACCTGCATGCCCCGGCGGATGGCTTGGTTGAAGAAAAGGTAATCCGTGCCACCGGTGAAGCGCATCTTCTCTTCAAAACGCAGATTCCATGAACGGACCAGGGGATAGTCGAACATGACGTTATTCGAGGCCGCATAAGAAATGCGTTGACCGTCCTTGTTCTTCTTGCGCTCGAACACCCTTGCCTTGATGAAATATTCCGGCGGGTTTTCGGGATAGACCGGTTGGACGGGGCCATAGACGCAATCGGCGCGGTTTTTCTCCCGTGTCTCCAGCATCGCATCCAGCCAGCCGTCAACCGGCCATTCGTCATCGTCGAGAAAGCAGAAGAGGTCAGTGCCTGGAGGTGCCGAATCCAGTGCGCGATTGCGTGCAAAGGGTATGCCCTGGTTTTGTTCGATGACGTAGATCAGGTCGTAGGCACCTGTTTGGCCAAAGCTCTCTACCGTGGTCCTCGCGCTGCCGGCCGCATCATTATCCACGATCACCATGGTGAGGTGATAGGGGCGAGCCGGGTGCCTGGTCTGGCGCGTCATGACGTCAAGCAGCTTGGCGATCCCGTCGAGGCGCCGATAGGTCAGCACACCGACGGCGATCTTCAGCGGTGCGGCGCCTGCTTCTGTGCTGACGGATGAATGCGGAAAAGTCTCTTGCTGATTCATGACTGTCCTCTCCGCAGCATATTTCCCAAACGCTTGCGCGCCGCCATCAAGGCCACTTCGGTCGCGGCAGCGTCGCCGAACGGACCGCCGGCCACCGTGTTGCGAGCTTCGCCCCGGAGCTTCAGAAGCGATGTCGTTTCGGCAATTCCACCGGCCACCAGGCTCTTGCCGAGTGCCTGCAACCCGTCATAGCGGCGTGCCAGTTCCAGCCCAGTCGCGATCATGATCCGTGGGCGCAGCGTCTTTGCCCTGCTTGTGCCCGTGTAGCGGTTCGACTCATGAATGCGCTGAAACGTCAGCGGTGTTTCGACTATGGCGCCGCGACCCAGATAGGCGGCTGCAAACTTGATGTAATTGTCGCTGAGGACGACGTCTTTCGCGACAGACATTGGCAGGATCTGAGACAGCAGATCGCGGCGGAAGCTCAAGCCGGAGGTCGGCACAGGAAGCGAGGGAAAGCCGCCTCTGCGCAGCGTATCCCGCTTGTCGAACAGCGTCACCTGCAGCTCCGCAGGAGGCTGGTCGTCTTCATTGGTCGTCACCCGGTCGAAGCACCAGTCGATCTCGTTGCGATCGTAGATCTCGGCGATACGAGCGAGTTTGCCCGGCAGAAACGCATCATCGGCATCGAGGAGAAAGAGGATATCGCCGCCTGCGGCCGCAAAACCCGCATTGAAGCTCGAGGCCTGGCCACCGTTTTCCTTCAATACGGTCAGGATCCGCTCGCCATAGGAAGCAAGAATCTCTTGGGAATCATCGGTGGAACCATCGTCGACCACGATCACTTCGAAGTCGGGATAGACCTGCGACAGAACACTGTCGATGCATGGGCGCAAATACTGGCCGTAATTGAAATTGTTGATAAGCACCGATAATTTCAATGCACGACCTCCTGCGCTAGTCGACCAGAATGATTTACTGCCGGTGCGTATCGGCGAAGTCCGGCGCGGTAGCCACGCATGTAATAGTACTTCCAGATAGCCCAGAACCGCTTCTTCGATCGCGGCAACGGATAAAGGAGGGCTGCCCGAACCGCCCAGTTGGCGCTCTCGATCCAGGTTCTTAAGGGGATTCCCCCGATCCTTATACCTTTTGGAATGTCCTCGGCGAAGAGCGCTGGCATTCCATAGCCAAGACGTTCCCCGCGCTTCTGTATCCAAGCCTCTGTCACGCTAGAGGCTGGAATCCAATGATGAACAATGGCCTCGGCGCACCGATAGGTTTTCACGCCGCTTCGGGATAGGCGGCTGACAATTTCCGTATCCTCTCCCATTGCGAAAAGACCTCCTGGAAGCGGTCCGATATCTTCGCGGAATCGAACATTGCTGCCAAGCAATTCACGACGCACGGTCGTGTTCGGACCCCAAATTTTTGTCGGGTCGCATGGGCCACTGGATTCCTGGTCGGATATGGCGAAGGTTGATCCCATGGGAATCCAGTCCAACAGCGGATCCCCATGGGGATAATGCTCCCAATTCGGAAGAATTCGGCCGCCGATAACGCCGAAATCCGGGTTCGCCTCCGCGCATGCAGCGATCGAACTCAACCAGTGCGCATCTGCCTCGACGTCGTCGTCCGTAAAAACGATCAGCGTTCCTTGAGCTATCGCCAGAGCTGCGTTCATAGCTCCTGATTTGCCTGGGCGGGTATGATTAACAACAACAATTGGAAGCTTCTTTGCATATTGATCGAGAAGCTCCTGTGTTTCGTCTTTACTGTTGTTGTTGACGGCAATCAGTTCCCATTGTTCGACTGGAAGGTTTTGCCCCAACATCGAATCCAGCATCTGTTGAAGCCGTCTGCTGGCGCCGTTGAAGGACGAAAAGATGACACTAACTCTCGGATCCGTCATCAAATCCACTCGCCTCCTGACGTGCGAAAATCCTGCCCGCTGCCTCCGCAGCTGGAGCACTTCCTGTCGATGCCGCGGTTTAGTACTTTTGTCATTTGGCGCCAACCTGAGAGTAGATCGTTTTATTCATCGTAGATCGCTGCTTGAGAAATTGGCGCAGGATCCCCTGTCTCACCGACTGCGCCCAGAGCAATTTGAAGCGAACGCCGCTTTGCGGAAATCTCCTGACGACGACGCTGGCCGGCACCATCAGAAGCCATCTCAAGGCGCTAGCGATGGGCAGACCGCCAATTTTCGTTTTTCTGTCGAAGAGGTCCGGCCGAACGATAACCAAGCCCATGCCATAACGCTCGCCGCGCCGCAAAACCCAGCCTTCGTTCACATAGCCCTTCCTGACAATGTGCCGAACCCCGGGATGCCGCGAGTGAAAAGCCTTGGCTCCATTCTTCTCCAACCTGAGAGCGAAAGCAGTATCCTCACCCATGGGGAACTGAGCGACAGTGGCATCGGGGCCGAGGCCGTCGTGAACGATATAGCTGGATCCTAAAATGGAACGACGGAAGGCCGAATTCGGCCCCGATATCAATGCCGCTGAAATCGGCCCCTCGGGTAGACCGCTATTTAGCGCATAAAGAATCCCCAGATGCCCATACTTGACTAACCACGGTGCAGGCCTTTCCTCCCATTCGGGCGTGATTAAGCCGCCGAATATGGCAAACTGTGGCTGCTCATCTGCCAAGGTGAGAAACTGCTCGATCCAATCCGGCGCGGGAATCACGTCGTCATCGGTTAAAATGACGAGTTCGCCCTCCAGATGGCGGAAGCCCAAAGTCAATGCGTACTGCTTACCTTGTTTTGGCTCAAAATAAACTTCCAGCGGAAGCCGCTCCTTATAGGAATTCAAGACTGCTGCAGTGTCGTCGCTGCTGTTGTTGTCGACCGCAACGATTTTCCATTCTTCCTTCGGTAGGGTTGAAGCGCACAGTGCGTCAAGCATCGTTGGCAGAGTCTTCTCGCCGTTATAAGTTGAGAACAGTATTGTAGCCTTGACTTTGCTCATGTGATGCTCCGGACCTCATTTCGGTCGGGCCGCTTCCCTGTGCGATTCGGGTCACGCCTTTACCGATGTCTTGGGCCTGCGATAGAACGCTGTCGATGCGTGGGCGCAAATACTGCCATAAATTTTTGATGAGCACCGAGAGTTTCAAATTACTGCCTCCTGTGCAATCGATTACTGTGTCATCGTCTGAGAAACGTATCGGCGAATTCCGGCGCGATAGCCACGCATGTAATAATATTTCCAGATCGCCCAGAAACGTTTCTTCGATCGCGGCAGGAGATAAAGCATTGCTGCCCGGAAGGCCCATTGTGCGCTTTCGATCCAGGTCGGAAGCGGAACTCCGCTTAACCGCACCCCTCCAGGCACCTCGTCGGGAAAGAGCGCCGGCATGCCGTAGCCAAGCCGCTCGCCTCTTTTCTGTACCCAATCCTCCGTCACGCTCGATGCCGGAATCCAATGATGGACCACGGCCTCGGCGCATCGATAGGACTTGGCGCCATTGGCCGCCAGGCGAATGATGATTTCCGCATCTTCACCCATGGCAAAAATCTTTCCGGGAAGAGGGCCGATATCTTCGCGGTAGCGCACGCTTGTTCCGAGCAACTCTCGCCGGACGATCGTATTCGGGCCCCAGACTTTCGTCGGATCACACGGTCCGCTTTGGGTGTCATCGACTATCGCAAAGGTGGATCCCATCGGAATCCATTCGATAAACCTGTCTTTTGGTTCTTTCTCCCATTCAGGGACGATTCTGCCGCCGAAGACGCCATAACTCGGATGGGCTGCGGCGCAGTCGACGATCGCTTTCAGCCAGTTCGGTTCGGCACGAACATCGTCGTCCGTAAAGACGACGAGATCCCCCTTCACCCGATCCAAGGCCAAATTCAGCGCGCCGGACTTTCCCGGCTTGCGCTGCTGCAGGATGGTGATGGGAAGCTTGTCGCTATAGGTTTCCAAAAGATCAAACGTATCGTCATTGCTGTTGTTGTCGACAGCAATCAATTCCCATCGATCATGGGGAAGCTCCTGGCGCACCAAGGAATCCAAAGTATGGCGCAGCCGGCGGCTGGCACCATTGTAGGATGAAAAGAGCACGCTGACCAATAGATCCGACATCAGTTATCAACCCTCTTGGTGAAGTCGAAAGAGAAAAGCTTCATATTTTGACTGCCTGTGCGATGTTCGAATGGGATCGGCGCTTACGCGGGGTTCGACCGTGTCTTACCGAAAAACTCGCGCCTGTGACCCTCGCCGACCATCCTCAGCTTACGAAGATTGCGCAACCACCGCCGCGGTTTGGTGAGTACGCCGCGGTTCAGGAAATACTGTCGCAGCAGGCTCGGTGCCTGACTATGCGATCCCCCGTGGGCGACCCGATAGACCGCCCCGCGAAAGGGAAGCTTCGTGAGCGGCGCTCCCCGTTGCGCAAGAATATCCGCTATGCGGACATGGCTGCCCAGCATCGACTTGATCCAGTCGAGCGAAGCATCCTCAAAGCGTTGCGGCAGTTCGTAGAGATCGGCACGAATGATCAATGAGGTGCCGCAGAGATGGCTGAAGTCGTCGTGGCCAAACAGGAAGTTGCCGCCATCGTCCCAGATATAACCATGGTCGATCGTCCATCCGTTGGCGTCCCGATTTTCGGACACGTGTTGAACGATTCGCGAACTGACGAAATCGTCGTCATCGACAATCATGAAGAAGCGACTGTCGGTGGCGTTCAGCATGCCGCTCAGAACGCGCCGGCCTTTGTCTGCCCGGAAGGCATCAAGGAAGTCTTCCTTGCTGCCCTTTCCAAGCTCATGCAGGTCGTTCGGCGGAAAGGTGACACGCACGGCGGAGAATTTTTCCGGCAGGTCAGGCAGATCGGCGCCTTCGTTTGCCACGATGATGCCGCGCCAGTCCCCATTGGTCTGGTTGGAAATGGAAGCCACGGTCTGGGTCAGATTTGCCTTCAGCCTGCTCCAGTCGCGGGCATTATCCTGATGTCGGACCGGAATAATAAAGGTGACAAGTGTCATCGAATTACCTCCTGATCCTGCAAGCTCGCAGCTTCTTTGTCATCCACGCGCTCCTTGCCCGGCCTGGTGACGCGCCCACTCGATGCCATCCTCGAGGGACGTTGCCTTGTATGAAAGGTCGGTCCCGCCGGAGAAAGCATTCATGAAGCGGCGAATCTTCCCGTAGCTGTTGTCCAGCACGGCATGCGGCCGGCCAAGCAGCAGCGAGCAGATATGGACGTGCAGGCGATCGGTGACGATGGCGCGGGCGCGCGAAATCTGGCTGATGCCGCGTTCGAAGCGGTTGTGCGCTGCGGCGTCCAGCTTGCGCAATGCCACTTCGCTCGGCTTCAGGGCCAGGAAAGCCGAAGCTGCCCCCAACTTCTTGGCGATATCAACCTTGCGCTTCGACTCGGTGATCCAATCTTCCACGGGAATATCGGAAGGGATCTTGCGATCCGTGCCGCCAACCCGTTCTGCATCCTCTCGCAGCATGGCGAGGACGGAAATTTGCGTCGCCCTGTCCGGCAGCGGCCCAATGGCGAACGCCATGTCGGGGCATAACCGGACGGTGCAGTCGAAGTGTTTCTCGGAAAATTCCTTCGATTCTTCATCGCGCACGAGCAGAACGAAATTCTTATGACGCGCGATTGCGCGTGCGGATTGCTCGATGCGCTCAGGTGAACTGTAGTGGATAGATTGCGGAAACTGTACGATCTGCCGATCCGGGAAACGCTCCATGATGGCTTCGCGGAAATCCTGATGGGAAACCCAGATGTCGCCGAAATTGCCGCCGCCATGAATGAAAATCGGACCGGTCGGTACGCGTTTTTTCAGCTCATCCGCGGAGAAGTCCGCCGTTCTGCAAACATAATCCGGGCGTTTGCCGAAGCGATCTTTCAGATAGGCCATTTCACCCAGCCAGATTGCGGAGTCGCCGCAATTGCGGATGTCGGGGAAATCGAGGATTGCAAGCGGTTCATCGCGTGAGACATAGTCTTTCAGGCAATCATGGATCATACCGTTAAGTTTTGCGATCAGCTCCGTTCTGGATTGGCTGGTCATTCTGCCTCTCTTGTTGATGTTCGTTTTAGCTTTTAGGCCGATTTGGGTAAGGCCATACGTTTGGCTTTTGACAGGAACTTGACAAAGATACGCTGAACTTCGGTTTCCGGGCCATTTGGCTTCTTCATCGCGAGCCAAAGGACAAAGCTGGAACCGACATAGAGAATACCGCCGGTGATGACCAGTATGGCCAGATGGAGAGCCAGGCCCAGCTTATCGGTCGGCATGTTCAAGACATGCGACAGTCCCCAGACGCCGGCGGCCATCAATGCGACGCTGGCAAGCGCGCGGAAGTTGGCCCCGAGCTGCTGGAAGAACGGCAGGCCGATCAGTCGCTTGACGAGAAGCATATTGACCGCGGTGGAAATCAAACCCGTCAACACACGCGCATAGACGACGCCTGGAAGTCCGGCAATCATCAGGCCGACGATGATGATGGGAACGCGGACCACCAGCATCTGGGCGTCGCGGATGAACAGCAACTTGGTATGACCCTTTGCCATGCCCAACGGCTGGACGAGTGAACCGAGCGTCTGCAGAGCAAAGACCGATGCGAGCGCCTGGACGATAAAGATGGCGGGAATCCATTTCTCTCCCAAGGCGAGCCGCATCATCGGATCAGCCACGACCGCCATGCCGATTCCAGCCGGAAGCGCCACTGCAGCCAAAAGCGCCTGCGCGCGCTGATAGGCTGCGATCAGGCGGACGGGGTCGTTGCGTACTCTGGAAAAGCCCGGATAAATCGTCTGGTTCAACGGTGCCGTGGCCTCACGGGTCGGCAGCGTCGAAAGGGTGTTGCCGACGGTATAGTGGCCTAGCTGCGTGGCGCCCAACATCTTGCCGATCAGCAGATATTCGATCCGCCAGTTCAGCGTGTTGACGATCTGTCCTGCCGTCAGCCAAAGCGAGAACGAAAACAATTCCCGCGCATGCCGGAAGGTTATGCGCGGCCAGAACGGCAAGACGGTATAGGAAACGATGATATTGGTAATCTGATAGGCGAGGGTGCCGAGAACAAGAGCCCAATAGCTCTGGTAGATCGCAGCGATTGCCACCGTCACGACGAAGCCGACCAGCTTTTGCGATACGTTGAGAACGAATTCCTGCCAGAAGATCAGATCACGCTGGAGCATGACGCGACGTGGATTGGCCAGGCCGCTCAGGAGCAAGCTGAAACTCAAAGCAAGCATGACGCTTGTCAGCCGGGGCTCGTTATAAAATTCGGCAATTGGAAAGGAACTGGCGGCAAACAGCAAAGCCAGGATCGCGCTTCTTGTCACGCTCAGCGTCCAAACCGCGCTGAAATGAACCTCGCTCGGGTCCTCGTGGCGGATGAGCGCCTGATTGAGCGAGAGTTCGGTGACGGAACTCAGTATGACCTGGATCGTCGTTGCAATGGCAACGAGACCGAAATCGGACGGTGCGAGGTACCAGGCGAGAACGAAGGTGCTGAGCGCCGACAGCCCGTTGACGATGGCGCGGGACAGGCTCAGCCACATGCTGCCCTGGATCAGCCGGTCGGTAACACTGCTCATGGTCGAACGGCTCCGCACGTCAAGGACACTGACCGTTGAAGCGGGCCGAGCGCCCATCCAAAGTACGTCTCCCCCTTGCGGGAAGAGAGGGTGTTGATGAAGTTAGAAAGGATCATGCCTTATCGCCTCGTCACGAATCGGGTCTGCAGGGTCACAGGACGCTTGCCGTTTTCTTGGAAAAATCCTGCTTCAGCCGATCCAGTTCCAGCAGCATTCTGTTGTGGGCATTTACCATGGACTCGTCGGAACTCAGTTGTCCCGGCTTCTCTGCTACCCGCTGCAGCGTCTTGACTGTCGACCCGAAGACATAATTGCCGGTGAGCTGCCGGATGCGGCGGTGGCGGAACGTTATGTTCTTCAAAAGAAAGGTGTTATTCCGTACCAGTGATGCGCCTGCTTCGACGACGTTTGACGGGCCGATCGGGTCGAAGTCGATCTCCAGATCAAGCGCACTTGCCCAATCGTACCACTTGGCTCGGTTCCCCGGCGCGATCGGCCGGATCGCCCGCCAGGGAACGCGCAGCGCGTCTGAGATAATGCAGCCATGCATCGCCTCGGAGACCACTTTATGCGATGCGCTGATTTCGGTCAGAACCTTTTCCACCGGCCAGCGCGGATCGATATAGTGAATGCCTGCGAGTTCGCAGACCTTATCCCAACTGCCGTACATGGCGCTTTCGTAGTGCGGCATGAAGGAGACCGGGTAACGCTTTTCGATGCTTTTCGCATCCCAGCAGCTGCGCGTGAGGATGCCCGAATCGCCGATGGCGTAGCTCGGATCGATGCCGAGGACCTCGGCCGTCTTCTTTCCTCGCACGAAATAGAAGGTCCAGTTGCCATCGACTTTCGGCGGGTTGGTGTAGCCGCCATAACCCGAGCCGAAGACGATTTTCTGCATGTTCGGGTCGAAATTGTCGTAGAGAATAGAGCCGATGCCGAGAAAGAGCTGGCTTTCGTCCTCATCGAAGAAGCCGGGCAGCAGACGCTCCCAGAGCCAATGGTTCAGTTCGTCGCCAAAATTCTCGTGTTTCCCCCGGTAGGCAAACATCTTCATCGTGCTTCTCCAGTCGGCAAGTGCGTCACGATCTGCGAGACCGTCTCGTCTTCGCGTGCCATGCGTCCGTAACGCGAAATGATCTTGATGTCGCTGCGGATAATCTTTGCCGGATTGCCCGCCACGAGCGAGCGCGGCGGCACGTTCTTGGTCACCACCGAGCCCGAGCCGATGACACAT
Organism: Rhizobium acaciae; assembly: GCF_025941625.1. Classification (NCBI taxonomy): domain Bacteria; kingdom Pseudomonadati; phylum Pseudomonadota; class Alphaproteobacteria; order Hyphomicrobiales; family Rhizobiaceae; genus Rhizobium; species Rhizobium acaciae. The sequence goes on along the minus strand of NZ_JAPCZO010000004.1, from coordinate 156,417 downwards.
TCGTCGCCGATCTCGACGCCGGGCAGAATGATGCTGCGGGCGCCGATGAAGCAGCGCTTGCCGATCCTCGTGTGGAGGTAGAGCCCGCGAGTGAGATCGTGGGTGAGAATCGCAGCCTCAAAGGCGACGTAAGTTTCCGCGCCGATATGCAATCCCTTCGGGTTGGTCTTGTCGAAACGAACGCTCAAGGAAAAGCTTGCCGTCGGATCGATGTCCATTCCCCAGAATTTCGTATAGTAGAGCCATTTGGCCGTCACAATGCTGTTCCGCAGCGGCCGAAATACATTCAGTCCCCACTTCGGCTTTTTTCCTGTCTGCACCATCAAGTCCGACCCCGGCTGGAAAATTCGTCTAGTACGGAACTGTAATAGTCCTCGAGCATCCCCGTTTGGCGACGTAAGTCGAAACGCTCGGCCACCAGAAGCGGTGCCCGCGCGCTAAAGGCTGTCCACAGAGCCTGGTCGTTGAGCAGCCTTCCGACTGCCTCGGCCATTCCCGCGACATCCCGCTCCTCCACGAGATAACCAGTTTTCCCCTCTTCGATCGCTTCGCCCACGCCTCCCGAGCGAAATGCGACGACCGGAGTACCGACGGCTTCCGCCTCGAGATTGGCAAGGCCGAAAGCTTCGGCGTGACCATTGTCGAGGGTCACGCTTCCATGGAGATAAAGCTCCGCACTGGCGAGCAGGTCTCTTATCTCAGTCTGCGACAGATTTTCATGGATCGTGACGCTTGGCAAGGAACGACGCGCCAGTGCTTCGATTTCCTCCTTCAAGGGACCCTGGCCAACCATGACGAATTCGACAGGGGTGCCGGCAGCAGCCACACGCGAAAGCGCATCGATCATGAAACGATGGCCCTTATAGTCGACGAAGCGGGCAATTGAAACCACGAGCCCTTTTTTTCGCGGACGGGGCTCCATTTTGAAGAGATCGAGATCGATACCGATGTGATGGCGATAGACACGTTCGGCACGAAAGCCGAGCGCCAGCAGCCGATCGCGGATGAAATCGGAAACGGCGATGTTCCAGCTGTTCCAGCCGGCCATCTCGCTCCGGCCCTTTGCAAAGAAACGCACCTGATTGAAGCCGCCCGGCTTTTTCGGGTCACCGCGATAGGTGGCATCGAAGCCGTGGAACGTCGTGACCAGCGGCTTGCCGGCGGCGCGTGCCAATGGGCCGATGACATACCCGTTCTTGCCAAAATGGGCGTGAACGAGATCGGCTTTGCCGATCGCAGGAAAGAGGAAGGGGAGACCGATCTGCGGGATTTTCAGAAGCAGTTCGCCGGCCCGTGCAACGGGAGACCGACGGATGTCATGAACCGGAACAGTGGATTTTTTCGTATGGGCCGAAGAAATTCGGGAGCCAGCAAGGATTTCAGCTTCGAAAGAACGAAACGCCACCGCCTGGTTGAGAACAAATGCCTGGCTGGCAGGCAAAAATTTTTCCACATAAATAACGGCTTTTTTCATGAATCTGTTTGCGTCTCCGTTGTCTTGCGCATTACATCGCCTCTATTGCCCGCCGGATACCGTCAACCGCACTTCTTGGCGTATTGTTTTCGTCGTAAAGATTAACGCGCTTCGTGCAAGCCGCAGCGGGATCGGTCGCTTTCTCATCGCGCTCGCCGTATTTTTCCGACATGCCCCATACCGTCACGCCTTTCAAGTCACCATGTTCGGCGGCAACGGTAATCACGTCACCGAAAATATCGGCGTAGGATGCCGGCGTGAAGGCTTTGTCGCGGTTCAGGAAGTGGCAGGACGCATCCAGTTCGGTGATGAAAACGCCGACACCCATGTCCTTCAGCGCCGCGCAGAAGCGCCCCATTCCTTCCGGATCGATCCGGTCGAGGCCGGGGCGGAAATGCGCCTGTAGACCCACCGCATTGATCGGCGTTTTTTTGGCGACGAGATCCTCGACGATTTTCAGGATACGCGCGCGCTTCTGTTCGAACACGTCGGATTTTTTCTCCAGATGCGTTTCGTTGAGCACCAGCGTCGCGCCGGGATTGGCCTGGTGCGCCATGTCGAAACTCATACGGATATAATCGTCGCCAAGAAGGCGTCGGAAAACACAATCCCGCAGATCCGGTGCATCATACTCCAACGGTTCGTTTACCACATCCCAAGCATCGATCGAGTTCTTATAGCGAGTGACAACCTGTTTTATGTGACGGTTCATGGTCGCCTGAATGGTCTTTGCGTCGGTGATATCAGACACCCAGCCCGGGACGCGATACCAGATCAGCGTATGGCCATAAACCCTCATGTTGTTTTTGCGTGCAAATGCAACCATGCGGTCGGCGCTGCCGAAGCTGAAAACACCCGGTCTCTTTTCCGTTGCGCTCCACTTCAGTTCGTTTCGCGGCGTTATTGAATTGACGTTGTCGATGTAGATCTCGGAAGCAATGGCATCGTTGATGTTTTGCAGGTCGATTGCCGATCCGAATCGGAACGACTTCCTGTCGGCAAGAACGCGCAGCCCTGCATCGGCAGGCACCTGTGCCAGGGCTTGGCCCGTACGGACATACAACAGAGCGAGCGGAACCGAGGCGAGGAAACGTCTTCTATTCATTCTATCTCTCACTGTTAGCTTTTTCATGTCCGCGGTGGAGTTTGAAAGGCCGGACTCGTCGGCACCGATCCATCACGAGATTCGCGTTCAATTTAGCAGAGTAATACAACCTCAATATACTTTCCCGGCAGGGGATATTGTTGGTGTCTGCTAGACTTTTCAGCATATTCCAAGATATAAGCCGCTCGGGGAGGGCGCTCGTGATGGAAGATTGGTCCAGCTATCTGATGAGCTATTTTCAGATGGCATTTCAAAATGCCGTTTTTTTTATGGCGACCGTTCGAAACGGTCTTTCTCTTCTCGATGACTGGCAGTTCGCAGTCCTTGTTCTCGGCATTATCGGCATCATCTTCCTCCCGTTCGCAGCGCTGGTAAGAATGTCGTGGCGGTTGCGCCGATCGGAGATCGTCATTCGCTCGCTGAACGAAGACCTTGCGCAAGTCACGCAGGACCTCAATGTCGAGCGTGTCTGGCGTCTGGCGGGTGGGGATAGCTCCGAACGGCCGAGTGCGGACAGTTTGAAAGAACTCTACAAGATAATGGCCAGACATCACGACGATGCAAGTCACATGGCGTGATCAGTCCGTGCGTGGCATGAAGCCGAAGACCTAATGCCGATGTTCCTGACTTTCCGCCGGCGCTTCGGTATGGGAAGGCTTGGAGACTGATTCCGGTTGCGCGCTGTCGATCTCGACTGCGGGGTCCGGCAACGGCAGCCATCTTCTGCCGGAAAAATAATTTCTGGTACTTTTCTGCGGTCCTGAAGTCGCATCCAGCGAGAGCGTGAAGTTGTAATTCCCGGGATTGAGTACCTCGCGGGTGAAGCCGATGCTGGCTCCGAAGCCGTCTTCCTTGATGTCCTTCAGATTCTTGATCGCGTTGAGGGTCTCGTGAAAGTCGAGCCATTGCGGTTGCCGCAGCATGATTTCGAAAATTCGCAGAATGCCGGGATCGAGCTGGCCATTTTCATCGGTCTCGGGATTGATGATTTTCACGCGCATATTGTTGATCGTGCCGGCGGCGTCGCCGCGAACGATGACGAAGATGGAACTCGGGAGCTGATCCTTCTCCCGCTTGCCGCTCTGCTCGAAAAAGCATTCAAATGTATCGGCGTTGAAACTCGCCGCCGCCCAATCGCTGGTTTCGATGCCGGCATTGCGCAGCGCCGCACACATTGCGGCGCCGGATATCCGCCATGTCCGCAGGAAGGTCGACGCGGTCTGTACCATCGGCGGTTCGATTATATGCAATGGAAGCGTGAAGGTGGTCGGTGCTGTGGGGCGGGGAAGGGCTTTGGGGGGAGGCGGTCTGACCTCCTGGGGAGAGAGATCGAAGCCAAAATAATGGCTAACCGTCTTTAGGTGTTTCATGTTGTTGGAAAGCAGCACCGTTCCCATGACCAGCGAGAGGGAAATCGTCAGCAGCAACCAGAAGACCACGGGAACCCGCGGTTTCCCCACCGGCTGTTTCGCATATGCGGACGACGAATTATCGGGCAAGCTTGTCTTCTCCGGCGCGCGAGAAGGGTTTCGATCGGGCTGTCTAAATCCAGCAGTATACATTTATCCGTTAAATATCTTTGGCTTCTTGTCGGCAATTGGGCACCTTTGTGCCTCGTCATCAGGAAAGGGCGCTACAGATTTCGGCGGAGGTGTTGTATCGCCATTTCAATCGGGAACCTCTAATCTAACTGCGGACATCGCAGTGGCAAGCAGCCGATGATCTCGACATTTGGCCTATGAATTGACCATTTTTACATCCGATTTCTGCTGATCTACAAAGGTTGTTTTTTGTTATGATTATGACGTCGATCAATTTTTCTAGGATACCTCCAGTAATTATTCCGAATAATATCTAGTTATATTTGTATACACTTGAATGTCAGCTAATTTTCACGTAAAAGTTTTATTTTTATCGTAAAACCATAGATTATAATTTAGTTATTCTTGCAATTGGGCGGATTTCATCAAATTTTCGACGTATTCTTCGATAGGGTTGCCGCGCTATCGCCGAGAGGGATGGACATGTCCGTCGAGCTAGACGCAACGACCTATATTCACGCCAAACCGACAACCGCGCACGGCTATATCTTGCCCGCAGTGCTCGACGTGCTGGAGAGCCATTTCGACGGTTCTTTCGAGAACGACGTCTTTGATTTGGGATGCGGTACGGGCGGGGCGGCAGCGGCTCTTGTAGGAAGAGGATATTATGTCGTCGGCGTCGATCCTTCCAGCGATGGCATCGCCAAGGCCAATGTCAACTATCCCGAACTACCGTTGAATGTCGGCTCGGCCTATGACGACCTTTACAGGGAATATGGCACCTTCAATGCCGTCATCAGTCTGGAGGTCGTCGAACATGTCTACGATCCGAAGGCTTTCACCTCGACGATGTACGATCTCGTCAAGCCGGGCGGTATCGCCGTCCTCTCGACACCCTATCACGGTTATCTGAAGAACCTTGCCCTAGCCGCGATTGGGAAAATGGACGACCATTTCATGCCGTTGAAGGAGCATGGGCATATCAAGTTCTGGTCGAAAAACACGCTGAGCACGCTGCTGCTGGATGCCGGCTTCGACAATGTTCGTTTTGAGTATGTCGGAAGAATTCCCGTTTTCGCCAAGTCGATGATCGCCGTTGCGCAAAAACCTCTCAGAGAGGCTGTTGGAGCGGCAGTGATTTCGGATAGCATTCGTCGGCTGCGAACTGTGCGATAGAGAGCGCGGGTGCACCCGCGCCAAATGATGCCGATGCGATAATCCACAGGTTGTTTTTTACTGTGCGCGCTGCTGAAAAAAATCCTTACGAAATATTTACTTTTAGTTGCATTCTTGCTTAAACTCTCCATTATACGGCCGGGCGTGCTGATAAAGCGGGAGACTTATTCACATGAAGGCTAAATCGCCGAATTCGATTGACGTCTATGTTGGCAACCGCGTGCGCGTTCGGCGAAAGACGCTCGGGATGACCCAGAACGGCTTGGCCGAACTTCTGGGCATTACCTTCCAGCAGATCCAGAAATACGAAAAAGGAACGAATAGAATAGGCGCCAGCCGCCTTCAGCGCATATCCGAGATTCTTCGCGTGCCCGTCGGCTTTTTCTTCGAGAACGGCGGCGCTGGGCCGATCGACGGCGCGACCAATGAATTGAACAGCTTTTTGTCCTCGAAGGAGGGGCTGGCGCTCAACAAGGCATTCATCGCCATCGAGGACCCGAATATCAGGCAAAAGCTGGTGGCGTTGGCCAAAAGCCTGGCAGTCGCGGGATTGCCTGACAGCGACAGTGAGTTGCAGGATTCGGTTGTGAACAGCTGAGGACGGATCGTGCTCCATCTGCAGACATTCGGTGATCTGCGGTTAATCGAGACGAATGGCGACCCGGTTCGCTATCCGATCAAGGGCCTGTTGATGATGGCCCATCTCTATACCGGCGCGGGCCATGAACTCAGCCGTTATGAATTGGCTCAGTTTCTATGGAATGACGTCGAATCCGAGCTGGCGCGGCTCAATCTGCGCAAACTGCTTTCCCGCATCCGCGAGGCAGACGGCGGACGCGCCGAAATTCCCTTCGATTTCACCGCCACCACGGTTCGTCTCAACACGCAGGCGGTTTCCAGCGATCTGGATATTTTTCGCGCCGGCGGTCCGCCGCTGGAGCGGCTGAACGCGATCGCCGAACTGACCCAGCGTGGGTTCATCGGAAATATCAAACCAGCGACAAAGCTGATAGAGGCCTGGATCAGGACGCAACGGGACGCTCAGGCGCTGCAATTGCGGCAGGCATTGCTGGATGCGTTGCCGGACGCGCAAAAGCCCGGCGCTGCGCGCTCCATTTCCGGCGCCGCCCTGCAGATCCTCGAACGGGATCCGAATGACGAGCAGGTCAGAGCCTTGCTGCACCGGCTATCCCGCGGTTCGTCCCTCAGCGAGAGATTGCCGAACGGCGACGGCCATGCCAGGGTGCAGGTGAAGCGTTCCGAGGCCGGCGGTGAGACAACTGCCGACATCGAACTCGTATCGCAGGCGCCGCTGATCCTACCTCGGCTGGTGCTGCTTCCCCCGACATCGAAACATGCCGATGCCGGGCTTGCGCTTGCCAACGCCCTGATCGAAGACGTCACGATCGAACTCTGCGCGCTCAGAAACATTTCCATCGTAGCGCCCCATACAGCCGGCCAGATCCGCCGTGACTCCGAGAAGGCTGCCGTGGTCGCCCGTCACTCGATCGCCTATCTTCTGGATACACGACTTTCCGAAGAGGGATTGTTCGCGCAGCTGGTTTATTTTCCCACGGACGAGATCATCTGGGCCAATCGCTTTACGATGACGCCCGATATATTGCCGCGTCAGAGACGGCTGATTGCGCAGCAGTTGACCATGTCGGTGGCCCGCGAGCTGGCTGAAAACGAGGAAGAGCGCTTACGCTTCGAAGCCAATCCTGAGGCCTATCACGCCTATCTGGTCGGCTCGAGCCTGATGAGCAAATTGACATTGCCGCATATCCGCCGGGCACGAAAAGCTTTCAAGCAGTCGCTTTCGCACAAGGCGGATTTCTCTCCGTCATTTACCGGGCTGGCGAGGACCTTCACCAGCGAGTGGCTCGTGACGGCGCAGGGAAACAATGAGCTGCTGCATCTGGCGGAGCAGAACGCGCTTCGGGCCATCGAGCGGGATCCGGCATCGGCGGCGGGCCATCGCGAGCTTGGCGTCACCAAACTCTATCTCGGCGATGTCGATGCCAGTGTCGCCGCACTTGATCTGGCCGAACAACTCAGCCCGCATTTTGCCGATGTCATCTACAGCCATGCCGACACGCTCGTGCATGCATCCCGCCCCGGCGACGCGCTCGCCAAGATCAGAAGAGCGATTTCGCTCAATCCGATCGCGCCTGACGCCTACCTCTGGTGCGCTGCGGGAGCGAGCTTCTTCCTGGAACAGTACGAGGAGGCCATCGCCTATGTTGAGGCGATGAAAGACAAAGCGCCGGCCCATCGCATCGCCGCGGCCAGTTGCGCAATGATCGGCGATCGAAAACGGGCGCTATTCCATCGGCAACGGGCCGAAAGCATCAACCCGGTCTTCGACGTCGAGAAGTGGCTCGCCATCGTTCCCTTCAAGGAAGATTGGCAAAAAGAGCTTTATCGCGAGGGTCTGCTGAAGGCCGGTTTTTAACAATAGCCGAGGGGCATTACATGGCGAAAGCTGTCATTATAGGTATAGCTGGTGAGGCGGGTCTCTGGCTTGCCGATCTCGACGCGGGTACGGTCAAGCCTCTCAATCCGACGGGGGAATTGGCGACTGCAAACGGCCTGCGCAAGGCTGGCGGCACATTCGTGAAGGGCGTCGACCTCGCCGTCGCGGTTTCCTCGGCGCAGGTTGCCCTTTCCGGTCACGTCGATGGCTGAGCCGGCATTCTGACGCACCGATCCATATATTCCGACAGGATCATGTCGCCGCGGGAAACCCTTTCCCGCGTCGAACCTCTTTTGGCCGGGTTCGGCATCACCAGGGTTGCGCGACATACCGGATTGGACGATATCGGAATCCCCGTCTGGTGCGCATACGCCCCGAATTCCCGCTCGATCGTGATTGCCCAGGGAAAGGGCCTGACCGATCTTGATGCCAAAGTATCCACCGTCATGGAAGCCCTCGAACGGGCGGTCGCCGGCGAACCCACCGTCGATCTCGTCCGCGGCACCTCTTCCCGTCTGCAGGCAATGGGGCACAAGACCGACGCGCTGAACTGCCTGACCGCTCTTCATAAACCCGATCTCGGACCGGACGAGGAGACGGAATGGGTCGCCGGCGTCAATATTCTCACCGGCGAGGAGGTCTATATCCCCTTTGAAGCGGTGGTGCTCGACCGCACACGTGACGCGCGATACTGGATGTCGTCGGATGGCCTGGCCTCGGGAAACAATGTCGAGGAGGCGATCTTTCACGGCGTCCTGGAGCGTATCGAGCGTGACGCCCATGTGTTGTGGCAAGTGGGCGCGGAAGCGGATCGTTATGCCGGCTGCACCGATCCCCGCGGCTTTGAGGACGGCGCCCTGGACGGGTTGATCGACAAGATCGAAACCTCGGGATTGGCGCTCAGGCTCTTCGATATCACCAGCGACATCGGGATCCCCTGTTTCACCGCCATGCTGGGTCCTGGGGACCTCCTTCTGGGCTCTCGGGATCTTCACGGCGCCGGGGGTATTAGGCTTGGGGACATTCGCCTCGTCGAAGTGACCGGCGGTACCGGGGCTCATCCGTCTCCCGTCCGCGCGGCAATGCGGGCGGTGACGGAAGCCGTGCAATCCCGTCTGACCTATATCAGCGGAGCCAGGGACGATATTTCTCCCGTAACTTTCTCACGACGCCTGCCGCCGCTGCTGCGACAGGCCTTCGATGCGGTTGCCGCACCGCCCGCTGACACTATGGGCAGTGACGGGGTGGTAAAACATCGGCAACAGGATCTGGCGCAGTTGCTGCCGCATGTGCTCGACGCACTCAGAAACAGACAGATCGTTTCGGTGATCGCCGTGCGCCTCAGCGAGGACACGCTTCCGTTCAGTGTTGTCAAGATCGTCATTCCCGAGCTCGAAAATCCGGAGGGGGAGCGCGCCCGGCGGTTTGGAACGAGGGCGCTTGCCAGGGCAATAGGGTTTTGAAGCTCATTTTCGCAGGTCCCAGCCTTCCCGATGCGGCGTCGCTTGCCGGCGAGGGGATACGCGTCTTGCCGCCTGCCACGCAAGGTGATGTCCTGGCAGCGGTGGAGCAGGGTGCCAATGTTATCGGCCTTATCGACGGCGGCTTCGAATATGCCGCACCGGTCTGGCACAAGGAAATTCTCCATGCTCTGTCGCTGGGTGTCGCGGTTCTCGGGGCGGCAAGCATGGGCGCGTTGCGCGCTGCCGAATGCCATCCTTTCGGCATGACCGGGATCGGCCGCATTTTCGAAGACTATCGCACCGGCCGGCTGATCGACGATGCCGCCGTCGCGCTCACGCACGCGCCGAGCGCGCTGGGCAGCAAGCCGCTGACGGTACCGCTCGTCAATGTCAGCGCAACGCTCGATGCGATGGAGGATCGCGGGCTGCTGGAAAATCGGTTGCGCCAACGGCTCGAAGAAGCCGCAAGCGCGATCTTCTTCAAGAAGCGAACGTGGCGGGCGGTCGTCGAGCAATGTTCAGGGCTGGTAGAACCGGATCGCCAGCGACTGCTGGCGGCACTTCTGTCGAACGCCGTCGATCAAAAACGCATCGATGCCTTGGAATTATTGAAAGCCGTGCAGGACGTCCACGACATTCGCTCGACTGCCGATCTGCCCTGGAAACTGCACGACACCTCATTCCCCACGCGCCCAGCATTGTGAACCGAAGCCGGCAATAGTCACCGAGGGTTGTGTCACGCTTTTTTCACGGGCTGGATCACCTCCGCACGCGTATCATTTCTTCAATTCATTGGAGAAATGGGCATGGGCGTGACATCGGTTGTCAAGATAGATGCAGACCAAGGGGCGGAAGACGGTCTGGAAGAACTCGTCGCGTTGGCGCGGATGATCGCCTATGCGCGACAGGTCGCTCAGGATGTCAAACTGCCGTTCGCGACGAATTGCCTCGACCTTGCGCTCGAGGCAGTGAAGCAGGAGGTTGGGGAGGGCTTGACCAGGGAACTGGCCGAATTGAGCTCCCCGGTTCCGCAGGTGAGTGTGAGAAGTCATTAGTACGGCGCGTCCGATAGGGCGCGCCGAGAACGCTCCATCACTTCAAACCCGCGATAACCCCGAAAATCAGCTTCGATTTTCGGGGTTATGCGTGTGGTTGCGCGCAGCCGAGCAGTCGTCAATCGAACCGAGCCTTTTGTTTCAATCGCGGTGAGATAACGCGCTGAAACGGACGCCCGGTGTGGGCTGCTTCGGCGCTTCGGGTCAATTGTGGTTAGCTAGGGAAGCCCGGCTCGTTTCCGGCCGCTGGCGCTTTATTCAGAAGCTGTTCGAAATCCGTCTCACGGATGGTTTCAAGCGAGGGGTAAGCAGCTTCGCTGACGTTGCCTCCGGGCAGGGAGGCGGCGCGATTTCGCACTCAATGTCTTCTGCACGAACCAGCCTATCAACGGCCGACCCTTCATCTCAATGGGTCAGGTTGCGCTTCTGGGCCAGCAACAGAATGTAATCGTCGGCAATGTCTGCGATGGCCATTGCTACTTCCGCCGGATCGCATCCCTCGACCTTCGTATTTGCAATGAACTGATAGACCGCCTTCTCGATCTGCTTCCGGCAGATCATCACGCGCTCATCGTAACCAAATTCCGGAATCTGCGATGCTATATCACTCATCAGGTCGGCTCCCTCACTACTTACAGTGACCATGACACAAATTATAAGTTGAGCAAGCAAATGCTTTATGAAGGGTTAATTCGATTGCGAGGTGCGACCATTTCGACACAGGTCAGCCATCTCACTGGCCTCCGCGTGTTGAATCAGGACAGGTCAACTGCGCCCCGAGTAATCGCTTGTGTCGTATCGGGAGGCTCGTCAAAGAGGACAGGAATGTCTTAGGTCGTTGAGTTTTGTGTCGGTATTTCAATTGGCGAGCCTAGGCTCATATGCCGACTTTTGAAAAGACAGGCCGAATGCTATCGGCCGAATTGGGTCGACGCAGGTCACAGTAAATTAAGAAATATCCTTTTTTATCAATATTTTACGCTTTAATCCAGCAGTCTTGTTTGGCGCCGGCAACTTTTCTCCTTGCCACCGTCTCAGGATTGTTGGGGGCCATCGGCTGTGACAATCATCACCAATGATGCAGGCATTTGCTGGGTCGTTGAGAACTCGGCGTGGGAGGTAGCTTTCCGTAGATCTTCTGTTCCTGCGTCAAAGGTACTGCCGATGCTTTTGAAAATGTATGCACAATAATTTGAGATCGATAATTAAGTGCAGCAAGTAAAAATTTATCAAAAGGTAAAATTATTAATTTCAGACAATGGTTGTATTTAAAAATCAATTATAAGACGACTAAATTTTAATAGGATAGTGATAATTGATTTTATTCTTCTTCACTGCGTCGTCGATACTTATGGAGTTCTATCTGATAATAATCTCGAATTGATGACGATCTTTCTGTCTCCGCAATTTCATTGCGGATCCGAAAGCGTCCCCGAGATGAATTGAGGCGACGGTCGAAATAATGACAGAAGAGAACCCGAATTTTGCTCTTCACTTGCCGATGATGGGAGATTTTCTGATCAAGCCGAACTCAACAGCATAGTATCGCCATCCGAGGTAGAATCTATTTATGCCGATGCTGCGATAACGGCTGTCGCATTTGGCAACCAGCCAAAAAAAGCAAAGTCGAGGACCCGCCGGGGTGGGTGACGGGTCCTCCGGTAGGAATGCTTGCACGTGCGTAAGCATGATTACAGTAAAACTCGGTATTGTCATAGATCATTATTGGGTTGATTGCTTTTTTCATAACTCGTTCTCTTTTTTACTAATTGCTATTCTGCTTAAATATCAAATTTTGTAATAGAAGTAGCGGGGTAATCGCCACGCTGATTGAAGTGATGGATTGTTAAACCTTTAGATTTTTGAGCAGCCGAGCGAAAAACTGCCGTCAGCGCTGGCGCCACCAACAGATATGTAGCCGGCAGGCATCAAGCCTCTTGCGACGAGGTCGCTGCAGAGCATTCGCCGGAGCGATCGATCTCCGACAAGCGCCTGAACAATGCCTTCGTCCTGAAGCGTGACCAACCGCCAACCAATGGGACAAGCGGATCTATCTCTTCGAATTTCCTGAAATTCTTTCTCTTTTGTTCCCTGACCGGCCAGACTTTGGACAATGTCCTGCGTGCGGCTCTGTCGGCTTTTGAAAGGATCAATTTGTATAGGACGTCGGAAGCAAGCATTGGGCTATGATGATAAATGTGCTTGAGCGAGGTCGCGGCGCGGCGCCAATCTTTCAAAGCGGCAAATTTTGAAAATGCATAAAGATGCGCCGAGGCGCGGGCGCAATTGGCGACAAAAGTCGGAAGCTGTGGATTGCGGGCGATACATTGCTCGGTCACAGCCAGAAGCGATAGCGCCATTTGCGACCTGTCGGAAGACATGGCTGCTGAGTGAATACGATATCCCACTAGACCCAACGGCACCGTCTCGATCTTGAAATGCTCGGCTGTACGAAGTTCGAAGTCGAAATCCTCGCATCCTCCGATACCCTGCCTGGCGTAACTTGAATCGTAGCCACCGATCTTCTCAATGACAGCGCGGCGAACCATGAAGCCGCTGCCATTGCCGACGAAGCGGAATACGAGATGACGGGTGAAAATGGTGTCCCTGGCATTCAGTGACGAACCGGATCTCGTGCAATATCCCTCGGGATCGATAAGGCGGTGAAGGGCATAGACCGCGCCCCAGGTATTCGGCAGGGGATGGAGAGCCGAAAGCATTCTTTCGATATAGGTCCGATGCCATAGGTCGTCGGCATCGAGGAAGGCGATATAGTCGGATTTCGATGCTTCAATCCCGGTGTTGCGGGCCGCGGCGACGCCACGGTTTTCGGTCGAGACAATCCGGATCCTTGGATCTCTCGCGGCAAATTGGCGGCAGATCGAGGCTGTGTCGTCCGTCGAGCCGTCATCGACGATGATGATCTCCAGCGCCCTGTGGGTCTGGTCGATGACGGACTGGAGCGTCTGGGCAAGGTAGTTTCTGGCGTTATAGGCGGGGATCACGACGGCCACCCGAATCCCGGACATCGTTGACATATCCATCTCCGTCACCCGAGCTTCGACGTGGGAGCGGGAGGGCGGAGATCGATCCGATTCTTCATCAGCCTGGCCACAGCGGGTCGATGGCTAACGACGATGAGCGTTCTGCCGGCGTCTTCTTTCATCGCCGAAAACACCCGCATCTCGGTCTCTTCGTCGAGCGCGCTCGTCGCTTCGTCCAACAGCAGGATCTGAGGCCGGCCTGCGAGTGCGCGCGCCAGGCCTATGCGCTGCCTTTGTCCGCCCGAAAGCCGGATCGCCTCGTCGCCCAGCCATTCATCGAAGCCATTCGGCAGATCGTAGATGAACTCCGTTGCGCAGGCCACATCGGCCGCCCAGCGGATATCCTGCTCCGAGATATCGCGACGAAACCGGATGTTGTCGAGGACCGTGCCCTCCATCAGTTCAACGTCCTGACCCGACACGGAGAGCAGTTCCAGCCAACTGGAACGGTCGATGGTTGTCAGATCCCTGCCGTCGACCGTGATCAGGCCCCGGGTCGGCGGGTTGAGATCGAGTATCATGTTGAGGATGGTGGTTTTGCCGGAGCCGCTCGGCCCCGTCAGGGCCGTCGTTTCGCCTGCTCTGATCGAGAAGCTGAGCTCGTGAACCGCAGGTGCGTTCGACCGCTCATAGGCGAACGAGACGTTGTGGAAGACAATCGCCTCCGCCAGGCGGGTGACCGGTTCTCCTTGCGAGGTCAGTTTGATGTCATCCTTCTCCGCAAGCAGCGCCAGGACGTTCTGCAGCGATGCTTCCATCTCGTAAAGGCTGAGAATCTGGGAATCGAATCCTTTGATATGCGGCTGCAGCCTGTAAAGAAGGATCGTGGCCGAGAGGGCCGCCTTGAAATCCACCGGCAGGAATTCCGAGGATAGAATGATCGTCAGGATGACCCCGAAGGTCAGGATTTCGCTGACAAGCGAGGTCGTCGCGCCCATCCAGTCCGACCGGCGCCAAGTCTGGCCGACCTCCCTGGAAAGCGCCGCGAAGAGTTGCTGGTGGCGCTTCTCGAGGCCGAAGCTTTTGACGGCCTTGGCAGTTTGCAACGTTGTCCAGCTCAGTTGCGTCAATGCTTCCACTGCCGCCACCGCCGAGGCTCCCACGCGCCGGTAGGCGCCGGCAAAGAAGCCTAATGCGAAATTATGGAGGACGCCGAAGACGAGCCCGAGCAAAGCGATCGGCCAGGCCATCACCACCATGCCGACGCCGAAGATCACGATCGTGCCGAAATTGACCCCCAACCGTACCAGGCTCGCATGCGCCGAGGAGACCGCATAGGATTCCGTGGCGATGACGTTGATCAGGTCGCTACGCTCATAGTCCTGAAATCGCTGGAAAGGAATGGCCAGGACCTTAGCGTAGAGGCGATCCCGCATCCTGTCGCTAATCCGATGATTGATCGTGCTCGAGATGAGCGAGTTGGCGCATCCCAGAAAAATCCGCAGGAGGATGGAGCCGATGAGAATGCCGATCAGGACAGGCTTGGAAAGGCTGAGGTCGATGTTGCCGAAAAACGCCGGAAGCCATGCAATGGCGGAGCCGGAAACCGGGCCTTGCTGCCCGAGAAGAAAGACCAGGCTGACCAGAAGGGTTATCCCGATCATTTCCGAAAGGCCGGTGAGAATTCCGAGGACGATCATCACCGTCATCTTGAGCCGAAGCGCCGGCACGAGTTGCCGAAGCTCGCGGAACCGAGCTGCCACGATCAGGTTGTAGGCGGTGGCCGGCTTGGCGGATGCAGGTTTTCGAAACCTATTCATTGTCGGCTACCCGCTGAGCGATGGGGCTGGGCGGTTCCCTGGCCGGCATGCCGGCGTATCGATCGCGGAAAGCTGTTCCGGCTTGCGGGATGACCGCGGCGAAGCGGGTTTTGGGTCGGGCCGGAGGCTTGCCCAAGGCGCGCCTCGCTATCCGCATGCCGTGGCGTTTTACCTGCCGCCATCCCTGCCGCACCCCATGGATGATCAGGCGTAAGGGGTATTTGCTCACCATCATCGGCGCCAGCTTTTTGAGCTGCGCATAGTCGTCGTCGAGAAACGCCTTTTTGAAATACCAGGAGGCGGTGTTGAATTCGGCCGTGCGAATATCACGCTCAAAATGTGGATAGCGGGCGATGATCGGCGCCATCACCAAGGCGTGGGACTTCAGCATCCGATAGGCATTGCTGGACATGTTGCCCCTGGTAAAACGATAGCCGGTCAGAAAATCGGGTACCAGCGCGAAGGGCAGCGTTTCGGCGAGCGCCAGATAAAGTTTCAGATCCTCACACCCCTCGGCGCCGTTGTCGCGCAGGCCGGCGTCATAGCCGCCGCAGCGAAGTATCTCCGCCCGCGGCATTAAGGGCGTGCTGCCATTGCCGATGAAATTTTCCCGCAACAGCGGTTCGAAGATGTTTCCTTGATGCAGGACCGGGCGCGAATGGCCGAAAATGATGCCGTTTTCGTCGATCGCCGCATACCAATTGTAGGCAGCCCCGTTTCCGTGGGGAAATTTCAGCACCGCCTCAAGCTGGAGTTCGATCTTGCTGGGATGCCACACGTCATCGGCATCGACAGGGGCTATATAGAGGCCGCGCGCCTCCCTGACTCCGTGGTTGCGCGCCCGCGCAACCCCACCATTGTCCTGGCGGAGAACACGGACACGGCGATCGGTCAGGCCATAGTCGCACGCAAGATCGAAGGTGCCGTCCCGCGATCCGTCATCGACCACCAGGATTTCGAGCTTGTCGTAGGACTGGGCAGAGACGCTTCGCAGTGTTTCGACAAGCGTCTTCTCGGCATTGTAAGCCGGTATGACGATGGTGACCAAGGGGGATGCTGCGGCAGTCATGGCTTTGTCATCCGATAAAGGCTCCCGGCAGGCCGACGAGTCCAGGGAAGGCCCCAAGCGGGCGATCCCCGCGCACCTCGAAGCGCGGCAGAGCGAAGAAATTATCGGAGAAGGTAGCCTTCGCCGGCCGTGTCGTGAAGCCGATGCTATAGCCGGCAAGCGCCAGAATGCCCGGGACCCTGAAGTCTGTCCCGCCATAAGGAAGTGCGATCGATTCCACCGGGGCGCCCAGCCGGCTCTGCAGCGCATCGCGCGATAACATGGCTTCGGCCAGTAGGGCTTGGTTCTCCATCGCACTGGCTGGTGTGTGGGATGCGAGGTGGGAGCCGAAGCTGATGCCCTTTTGGTGCAATTCCTGAATATGTGACCATGACATCAGCGGTGCAGGTTCTCCATGGGCGGAATCCCAATCTGACCGACCGCCGACTTTATCGGTCACCACGAACACGTCGGCGCTGAAATCATTCTCGGCAAGGATCGGGTAGGCGTTCGACTGGAAATCCAGATAGGCGTCGTCGAAACTCAGCATCACAGGCCGGCCCTGTATCGGCTTGCCGCTGCGCAGAAGATTTGCCAGGTTCTGCGCGGTCACGCTGTAATAGCCCTGTCGCCTCAGGAACTGCATCTGCTTGCGGAAAATCTCCGGCGGCGTGCGGAAGCGCCGGAGTGCGGCGGGGCCGTCCTCTGCGATCCTGTGATACATCAGAATGGGAACCGAGGTGGTCACCTCCGTCTTCCATGCCGCCTCGCGCCCGATGCCCGCCGGTCCGCAGATAATGTGCTTTGCCACATCCGTATCCAATGGGGCTCCATGCGCTTCGATCCGCAGGGCGGGATCGGCCACCGCACCTTTCCTGAATCGGTGGATGGCGTAAAGCTCCGTGTCGATCGTCTCTTCCAGGGCGAGGCCGGCCTGCGCGGCAAAAACCCGTTTGATCGTCTCGGCGCCGAAAGGATGGCCCCAATCGAAACCGGTTCGGTCGGGTTCGTCCTGGCGGATATGCGCGTGGGCAGTGATCAGGTAGCCGTCTGGCTTCACTGCTGCGGCCATCTTCCGGCAGACGGCCGCAAGCATCTCCTCATCCTTCATATAGTAGAGGACTTCGGAACAGATAACGAGATCCTGCTCGGGCGGAACATCGCTTTTGACGAAATCGAGAACGCGAAGCTCGACGTTACCATGGTCGCGGCACCGCTTGATCGCCCTGTCGATCGCCCGCTGGGAAATATCGGTGGCCGTCAGCCGACCGACCTTTGGCGCCAGCTTCTCGGTAAAGATTCCTTCGGCGCAGGCGAGTTCGAGGGCCTTTTCGATCCCTTCCGGGATCAGGCTCAACGTCTGCGCATATTTGACTTGCTCGTAGACCGAAATGTAATTCCACGGATCCGGGCGTTCGAACATATGCTCCCAGTATTCCTCTTCCGACTGAGTGGGAGCAGTCTGTTTTCTTTTCTCCGACCGTGGCTCGGCAGAGTTTCGAAACCGCGGTGCCAGTCGATGTTCGAAATCCCGCAAGATTTCGGAAAGCCGGGCGTCGTTGTCCTGTTTGTCGCCGGGCGCTGTGGCAAGGAGGGCATTGCGTCCGACGCGCACCAAAAGCCTTTCGAGACGCCCTCGCCGCCGGCCGCTTTTAATGATCAGTCCGCCGAATGTCCTGTAGCCGCGCAATGCCTCCCTTGTCCAGGAGCTGGCATAGGCGAGTGCGTGGGGCGTTTGCAGATGCTCGTCTGCCTGCATCTCATGCATGACCAGCCTGATCTGCGCCCGGATCGAAAGATCGCCCCAGAATGGCCCGACAAAGGACCCGACATGCTGTCCGCCGGACATGGCGTGCATGATGAGTGTATCGGCTGGCTCGGCCTTGGGGATTCGTGAAAGCGTTTCGAGCGCGACACTGACCACTTGGACATTGCCAAGCGAGAATGACCGCGAAGGGTTTGCGGCGGATATGTGCCAACAAACGGCGTCAATGATCTTGCGCCCAGTGCCGGGGAAGGAATGTTTCTGAATCAGCTGGATGAGCAAAAGGAACGTCGGCTGCCATTTATCGCTCACATCGATGAGATCGTCGGCCCGATCGATAAAGAGCCCTGTCTGCAGGCCATGCAGGATTACACCGGCAAGGAGGTTCTCGTAGCCCGCGGCGTCCGGCATCTCCGGCAGCAGTGCGGCGAGGGCTGCGACATCCAAAGTCGGATCGCACTTGGCCGCGATGACCCAGGCGAGCATACGCAGCTGGCTGACGGGGGGCGTGATCCAACCTGTCTCCGGCCCCCCGGCCGACAAGCCCTGCTGCATCTGCAGTGCCTGCGCCTCCGTCGTCACGCGAACGGCGTCGCGCACCAGTTTGACCGGATCGCCGGACAGCGAACCGGCCTTCATGCGATAGAATGCGAGGCACTTGTCCACATGGCGAAATTCGGCGCCTGCAAAGGCCATGCGGAGCCAGAGATCCCATTCCTCGCCGGTCTGCAAGCTTTCATTCATGCCTCCCAAAAGCTCGAAAAGGCTTTTGGGAAAGACGACCGTATGGATGGCAAGGGCGCAGAAGGAGGAGAATTCGCGCTTGGCGGCGTCTCCCGTCAGGATGGGAGCCTGTTCTACCCGCAGCAGCCGGCCGCCCGGAGCAACGCGACGATAATCGCAATAGGCGATAACTGCTGGAGATGCATCCTCTGCCACCGGCTGCATGCTTTCGATGAAGGTCGGATCCAGCCAGTCGTCGGCATCCAGCATGCAGAGCAGGGGTGCGGATGCCAGTCTCGCGGCGTGGTTTCGCGCCGCGGCGGCACCCGCATTCGGTTGGCGGGCGAGGCGAATGCGGCTATCCGTTCTTGCGATGCCCTCAAGCACCTCCCAGGTGCGGTCGGTCGAACCGTCATCGACCACGACGGCCTGCCAGTTCGATCGTGTCTGCTGCTGCAGGCTGGCAAGACATTCGGCAAGCGTGTCGTCTGCATTATAGGCAGGGATGAGGAATGAAATATCAGGCGCGGCAGCGATCACCATGCGGGCCTCTTCCATCGCCGCAGAACGTATAGAGCGCCGTTTACGCTTCCGAGCATCTCCTGCTTCAGGAAGAAATCGTGCGACGTCGCGCCTTTGCGCAGGCGTTTGCGGAGCCGTCCGGCATAATATTTCGGAAAGGAGATGAGGATGCGCCTGAGGTTGCCGCCGTTTCCGGTATTCTGATACTGGACGAGCAGCGCCGCGATATGGCCGCTCATATACTGGTAGATCTGTTTGGCGAGCCCTTTCATATCCTTGCGATGAAAGTGCCAGGATACGGCTGTCGGCTCGTAGCGGCAGACATGGCCATGATGGAGGAGTCGGTTCCAGTATTCGGAATCGCCCGAGCATCCGGCGGCGCCCATATCCAGGCGGACATCGAACAGGCCGATCTCGTCGAAAACCTTGCGACGGAAGGCCTGACTTGCGCCGGCTCCGATCGTCCAGACCGGAGCGCCGTAGCGCCTGTGCAAACGATAGAAGTCCTGATTGAAATCCTGCCGCAGATAACCCCTGCCGAAACTCCAATGCTTTTCGAAGATAAACTGTGCTGGCGTTGCGAGTTCTCCAGGAAGGACCAAGCCGGTTACGCAGGCGATCTCAGGCAGATCGAACCCCTTCATCAGGTTCTCCAGCCACCGCTCGTGGAGGACGACGTCATCGTCGGTAAACGCGACGAATTCGGTTCTTGCCGCACGAACCGCCGCATTGCGCGCATAATCCAGCCCGACCCGATCTTCGCGGACATAGGTTGCGCCCGATTCCTCTACCACGCGACGCGTTGCCTCGCCTGCAGAGGCATTATCCACCACGATGATCTCGACGGGGCCGAGCGACTGTTTGGGGATCGAGGCCAGGCAACGGCGTAGCTCCTCTGGCCGGTCTTTGGTGCAAATCAGAATGCTGACGTCACAGTTTCGCACAGGGGTTTGCGTCACTTGACGCGCATGCTCGAGCGTCTCAGGTCGCACGACACGCTCGGCGAGTGCCGCCGCCGTCTCTGGCCTTTCGATATAGGCTTGTCCGACGGGAAGACCATCCGACAGAAAGACCACGAGCCCATCGGAGATCGGGGGCGAAACGGCATCGAGGCGAGAGGAGGCGAGATCGAGATAGTGAATCGGTACGGGAAAACTCATATCCTTCAGATCGGACGGAACTGGTTCTCGCATCATCACTCTCTCAATCGCACCGTGAACATACGCCAACTGCACCCAGGACGCGAGCCTCGAAAGTCATTATGGTTTATTCTGCAGCGTGCGCCTTCATTTGGTCCTTGAACCAATCGAGCGTCATCGCCACGCCCTGTTCGTAGGTGATCTTGCACGACCATTCGGGCATGACATAGTGCGCATTGGTCAAGTCCGGCCGTCTGTTCGTCGGGTCCTGCGGCGGTGACGGCTCGAAGACGATCGGCACGCCGCCAACGAGTTTGGAGACATATTGCGCGACCTCGAGAACCGAAATCTCGCGATCGTTGCCGACATTCAGAGGCCCCTTATAGTCGGTTTGATTCATCCAGAAATACCGCGCGAAACCGTCGACAACATCATCGACATAGCCCCAGCTGCGAGACTGAAGGCCGTCGCCGAATACGGTAATCGGGCGGCCCGAGAGCGCCTGGGTGATGAAGTTGGAGACCGCGCGACCATCGTCGGACCGTGTCCGCGGGCCATAGATGTTGAAGGGACGAACGATCTTGACGTCGAGCCCCTGGGTGCGCTGCATCTCGAACAGCAGCGACTCCGTGCATCGTTTGCTTTCGTCGTAGGACGCACGCGGTCCGGTACAGTCCACTTGGCCCTTATAGGATTCCGGCTGCGGCGAGACCAAAGGGTCTCCATAGACTTCGGAGGAAGAGGTAAAACAGAAACGCCCGCCCTTCTTCAGCACATCGAGAAGCCGGAACGCACCGAGAAGGTTCGCGGAAATCGTCCTCTTCGGCTCCTTCATGTACCACGGCGGCGATGCGGGGGATGCGAGATGGTAGACTTCATCGAATTTCTCCGAGGTCTGCAGCGTCTCGACGTCCGACTTCACGAAGTGGAAACGGGGGTCCCTGATGTGCGCGATATTTTCGAAAAGCCCGGTCCAGAGGTTGTCGACAACGACCAGCTTTTGAATGTCCGTCCTCATCAAAAGTCGGTCACACAAGTGGGATCCGATGAAACCAGCCCCGCCAGAAATCAATACGCTTTTCATTGCATTGCGCCTCGTGACTTGAGATAAGGTGCCCGTTTATTAGCACCGCCTGTAAAGCGTGACAATTACTTAGAAGAATTCTAAGAAATACTCGCTTATTAATGTTAATCGTTAAATGCACCTACTTTAAGGTGTTACTGCCGATGCCACGCTCGATAACGAGCAGCGCCGGACTGGAGTACTCGTCCAAAAGCATGTCGCTCGGCGGCAAACGGGGGCTGGATGTGTGCTGAATTTTCGAAAGGTTCGGTGCAAATATTGTCAGCAACAACCGGTTTTTGAACATGCTTCCTAAGTAGAAGTTGGTCACATGCGATCCAATGAAGCCGGCCCTGCCAGAAATTGATACGCTTCTCACATCAGTGCGCCTCGTTACTTAACGATATATTATTGTTATTACAGCGATTGAGAGTTTAGTATGGGCACGAAGTCCGGGGGCAGGTCGGACTTTGGTCTGAATTTCCCGAGCGCGGAAACGATCGTCTCCGTTCGAAAATCCAAACTATGGCGCCTGCGCGTCTTTTCAAGCGCCTGGATAACGCTTTAACACATTGGATCTACCTCATTTTTACCGAGGATAGATTCCGATTTTCGGGCCGATGCGCGAGCACTGCCCGTAAGGTGTGGCAATTGTTTAGGAGGTGCTAAAAATGCCGGTCGGCCGTACAGGCTTCTGGCACTGGGCGACGGCGCCTGGTTTCTCGGGGCGGCCAGCCCGGTTCTCACCATGGCCGTTCTGGCGCGTCTGATCGGCTACATGCTGCGCATCAAGCCTTGATGATCGAGGTCAGCCCTCCGGCGACGACGCAAGCCGGTTGGCATCGAACTGGACGGCGACCGGAATGATATCCTCACCTGACGTGGCGACATTCACCTGACGATGAACCGTGCGCGGGGAAACGCGAGGCGCACTCAATTCCATCATCTCGCCAGGAGAATGCAGCGCCCATTTCATCAGCGCCGCTTCGGACGTCGATCCAAAGAATCTTGCTTCTTCCCAGGAAGCGGTCATGGGCAGGGAGGCGATCATGTTCGTGCCCCGCTTGGAGGTCTGGTGTGCAACAAGGCGGGGTTCGAAGCGGGCGTAGGCCGGCAACGCCGGCGCCGGCCTATCCGGAAGGACATCAATTGGGCCGATCGACGCAGTCTCTATTTTGTCATTCATATCAGCGTCGCGCTCGAGGGCGGGCGGCCGCATCGCCGGTATCGGAATCGGCAAAGACGAAAGATCCGGGGCGGACCGTTTGTCATCGCGGGAGGCGGCGTCGGTCTGCAGCGCGAGCGCATTCAATGCTCGGCTTCGGGGCGTAGGCAGAAGCGCCGTCACCAGTTTATTGTCCGTGGTATCGCCGCCCGACCTGGTCGACGTGCTCACGTCTTCGTCTTCGCCAGCGGTGCTGGCGATCTGAATCGAGGTAGAGCTGCCGCGCTTCCTGTGGTTCGCAACCGCCTGATTGTATCCCGGCAGCGGCCGGCCATCGGCCGGCAGATGCATCGTCTGCCCATTCGGGAATATTCGAGCGAGTTCCTGCCGGGACATGCGGGGCCAGGCCCTGACGTTGCCGACGTCGAGATGCACGAAGGGCGATCCCGAGGTCGGATAATATCCGACACCGCCGACCTGCATCTGCATTGCCAGCGCACGCAGCGTCGAAAGCTTCACGCCGGGAACATAAAAATCCATCGCCTTGCCCAGCATGTGCTGGCTCTTCTTGGCGACGCCCGTGCTGCGCGAGCGGTTGCGGAGCATGTTGTTGGTGGTGGGCGAACGATAGGCGGAGACGATGTGGATGTAGTCCTTGCCGCCGCTGCGCTTGTATACCTCCCAGACTAGGTCGAGCAGCCGGGGATCCATCCGGGTCGGCTCGTTCCTTCGCCAGTCGCGCAGAAACCGATTGATCTGGGCGAGGCCCTTCGGATCGAACTTTCCGTCCCGCTTGTAGGTAATCGTCGCTCTCTCGCCCGTATGGGTAAAGAACAGCTTCAGGGCGCGATCTTCCGCCGAGGCAAATGATGCAGAACCGATAAGCGCCGGCAGCGCAAACAGAGCCGGCAGAATGGTCTTGGCGACAAACCGTTCCGCACGCGACAGGAGCGTGGCAATTCCGCCCAAGGCTGCGCCTGATAATCCTTGCACTGGATACTTCAACACGAACATCCGTCCTACACCAAACACTCGACGGCGTGCGGGATCTCCGCATCCATCACACTTAGTAAAGCCAGCTTATGGTCAATAAATTCCTAACGAGGGGATGCGTGAGGTCGGTGAGTTGAGGATGCGGGCCACCACCCGAGGCGGATTGCGCCCCTGCGCCCATTCATCGGAGCCAAGCACAAATCCGCTTCCACGAGCGTGACGTACTGGTGACCAATTGCGGCCGCAGCCGAACGACCCGATAGGAGGAGCCTGACAAGAACATCATGCATTCGCGAAACAACCTCAAGTCGGTGCTTCCATCTAGCGAGAAGTCCCGAACAAAGAAGAATCCGTCGACAAGATCGTTGAGTGCGTGCCAGGCCATTGCGACGGAGGCATCGAAATCATTCTCAAGCGAACGGTCGAGGACGTCCGCGCGATCAATATGATCGCTACCAAAAAGAACCTCGAAGAGTGTTCGGACTTCGAGAGCCTTCATGGCTATCTCTCGTCTGATGTCGGCGTAGCGCGGATCTTCGCTGACCTCCTCGAGAATCTCTTCTTCATCTTCCCACATCGGGCGATATTCGACGTAAAGGCTGTTGATTTCGTTGAAGAGTGGAAGCAGTTGACGGGCCTTATGACGGAGGGATCGCCAGATCCAGGGCCGGTCCGCTTCGAGCCGCTGCAAGAGCGAAAGGTGGGCCATTTGCGGGAACGTCGCCAAGGATCCGACAGTTTCCATTGCAAGATCGAACGGTACTGCTGGATCGACCTCCTCACCGTGTTCAAGACGCGCGAAGAATTCGGCCCATGTCATTTCGTCGCTTCGAGCCAAGACGTGCAGGAGGTCAGGAGAAAGATTCGACCTTATGATAAGTTCGCCATTCGCCAGGATGTGCTGATGGGCGCGGACGAGGAGGTTCGCGTCGTTGTAACTGAAGCTGGCAGTCGTCCTCAACCACCGGAACAGATCGACGGCAGTGGCATCGGGATTGTCCTTCGTCATGTCAGCGATGATGCGCGCTGCTTCGACAAGGTATTTTGAGCGCCATCGGCGGGCGCTGTTGAGATCAGCTTTCGCCTTTGCACCGGCTTTGAACACGAACGGCCGCTTGGCAGCATTTTCACCGTTGGTCACGTCGCGTCTCCGATAGTTTGCTTGCGAGTGTCAAAAGGACTTCGGAGCCGTAGCATCATAAGTTTTTCTTTCCGGTAAAGGATTTGACCCATGCCCCTGAGATACATTGGAGGGTACGGCGGGATGCATGTCGCGGGATGCCCTGCCACGACGGAACACCAGCTCAGATCCTAGATATGCCCACGTATCTCCTCGTCCGCGCGACGTCGCGGGCAGCGAATACACTTCTTAAGGTGAGGATTCATCGGCGGGGACTATAACTGTCAGACTGGGGTCCCCTGTTCGCGGCAGGAAGCGTGGTTCGACTTTCAGGCGTCCGGTAATTTTATTGTCGAGGGCGGCTGCGTTGAAGCGAGACGATCTGGACATCATCGTTCGCGTGTTCCCGGTCACACCATTCCGCGGAGGGTGGAACCGGCCAGCAGTCGAGCTCCGGATCGTATACTCCAGGAAGAGGGAAGAACCTGTCGATGTAGACGAAGTCTCGCGTGTTAAAGGTCGCCACCGGAACCTGATGTGCAATCGACAGTGCAGCCAAGATGACGTCGCCTCCGAGCTGAATTCGAAGCGGCTTCAGGCTCTGGCCGTTTTTGTTATGTCTTTCTGTTGTCAGGAAGAAGTGCTGCAGTGCCGGAGTTGCGGCCATGCGACCGAGCAGCCGGGAGGCCTCGCTGTTCATCTGAGGGTAGGGGTCGCAGTCGGCTACGAACTTGTCGAACCAAGCAAGCAGCTCGAGCGCCTTGGCGGGGTTGTAGCGCTGGGCTGTTCTGATGCCGTATTCCGTTTCGTACAAGGACGTCCAGGGAACGGCGAGAAACCCGACGGGCAAGGACTCCAGCCATTTCCACAACCATTCGGGTGCATTAGGCAGGTAGGCCATCGAGATGATGTTGGTGTCTATCAGAAGTTTCGCCACATACCGCCACTTTCCTGCGTGAGAGAACAGAGGTACGGTGGCGTCAGTTCGCTTATAAAGAGTTACTAGCTGGATGGGCCATACTGACAATGGATTCGGACTCGACTTGGACGGCGGAAGAGGCGGCGGGGAATTTTGTGCGCGTTCTCGAATGTGCTAGAGCAACCGGCCCGCAAGAGATCCATGACGACACCGGCGTCTATGTGCTCCAGGTAGTGCCTGGCCGCAAGAAGGTCGACGTCGCTAAGGTATTGCTGAAGTTGCGCCCAAAGGGCTAGTTTTGGGCGCCTGACATCAAGGATTCGTTCACCATATTTTCACATCCGTGAGAATTTTTCGAACGCCGGATCTCACGTTAGTAAGCTGTTCCGCCCAGATCGAACCGTGCGTAGCCGGCCTGTAACTGGGCAATCTATGACGTCCCAGCGCTTGTTCTCGTTGAGCTTTGACATGACGGCTCCGTCACGCCGGCGCCTCGGGGAGGGTTTCGAAACCGATCCGTCTGACGAGTTGATGCGACTCGCCGTGGCGTCTATCGTCGTCGTATTGCAGTCGACCTGCAATACGGACGCGATGTTGCAAATCGTGCGTCCGGTGAATGCAAATGTCCGAAAGACCGGGCGCCTAGCGCCGAACCAGGACGGACGAAATGCCAGCACTCGAGATGAAAACGGGTTCCTCAAGCGAGATCGACGCAGCACTCAAATGGCATGGGGGCGACGCCCGCGCGACCATCGAGACGCTGCTGCGGGACTGCGAGCACTTGCGCGCGCAGTTGACGATCGCAAGCAGATGCCTGAGCCATGGGCTCACCCGCGGGTGGCTCCCCGTCCTCGAGCGTGGTGCCGGTTCGTTGCCGGACCCGAGCTAGGCCCGGCGCCTTGTCGACCCCTCAATATGCAAGGCTGCCTGAGCGGTTCACCGCCGACGATTTCGCGCGCATCTCGTTCGACGTCGTGGCGTTGACCGATCGGCTGTTTGCGGGCGAGGACTGGGCGAAGCTGGTCGCCGCGCACATCTATCTCGATCACATCCTGATGGAGACGCTGCGCGACCGGATCGTCGACATCGACATCTACCTCAAGGGCGGGCACAAGACGTTCTCGGACAAGCTCGCACTGTGCCAGGCTCACCGGCTCGTCGATGCGGATCTGGCCGCGACCCTCAGGGCGATCAACACAGCCCGGAACCAGTTTGCACATCGCCTCGACTTCAACGTCACGGACGAGCTGAAGGTCAAGCTCTTCAAACAGTTTTCGCCGGCGCGCGTTGAAGCGGACGTCCTCGGCGATGAGGGCTTCGCCAACTTCCTGCTCACGGTTGTCATGCTGCTGGAGTTCGAACGGATATACCAGTTCAAGATCCAGGCGTTGGAGGGAGAGGCGCGGCTTTTGAGGGAGAAGGTGTTCGACGCGGTGGCAGAGCTGTACTCGACGAGGATGCTGGAGGACTAGGTCCGGACAAATGCGCGCGAGTCGAAATTCCTGTTGACTTCCTGAATTTTGTTCATATTTTGTTCACCATGATGAACAGCCGCCGAATATCGCGAATACGTTGAACTTCCTGCCGCCTCCGGGCGGACCGGCACGGTTTTCTGTATTCGGGATATTTTTGATGAGCCATTCTCATTTCGAAATGCCTCCGGCGTTGTACGACGCTTATGCCAAGGCCTCCACCCAGCGATTTCATCCCTTCGGCACGGTGCGATGCTCCGGCGAGCCGATGTTCAGGTCTCAACTCGCACGAGACCTCGGCTGCCTGCTCGACGTCGATCACAGCGTCGTCGCGTGGCTCTGCCTTCCAACGCAGGTCGACGCCGAGATCGGGCCGCACGTCTTCGACTTCCTCGTGGACTACGACGACGGGACCAGGGTCTACGTCGATGCCATTGAAGACGAGGGCAGTCCCGACATCACCGAGGCGGCGGCGATCGCAGGTCTTCAGCATCGTTTCGAGTTCCGTGATCAGATCGAGGACGGCTTCCGGCTCCTCAACGCACGCGATCTCCTTCGCTACGCACGCTGGCGGACACCGCTGAACGACCGCATTCGAATGCTTGCGGCGCTCGACGACGCCGGTTCACTTCAGGTCAGCGATTGCCTTGGCATCTTCCGAGAAGTTGCACCGATGACGGCGATCGCCTGGATGGCCCTGCATCGTCTGATCGAACTGGATCTCGACGAGTGCATGATCGGTCCAGAGACGCTCGTTCGTCGATACCAGCGTTGAGGTGACGGCGATGGCACCTGTAAGCGGAACTCGGGCCCGTTTTAAGCCGACCGTCGAGCGCGTCGCCTACGCTCGCGGAATTCACGCCGCCTTGCGCGATCTGCCGGTCGTCGCGAAGGTCACGCCACCAATCTTCCTTCTCCGTCTCCCGTGGCGCGCGAACGAGGACGAGTACCTCGCCGCCGCCAACATCCACATGCATGGCGCTTCCGAAAATAAGAGAGCAAGGGTCCTCGCGCCCCGCCGTGATCGTAAGGGTGCACTTGACTTTGAAGACGTCCTCGCGGATCTCGCCGAGGGTGGCGTAGTCCTTGTAGAAGCTGACGCTCCGGTTCCGCCGAGGATCGCCGCTGCCGCCGACATGATCGTGGATGTCCCGCCCGTCTCAAGCGAGGATCTTCGGGACGCAGCGCGGGAAGTGCTGGCGTTGACGCTGACCCGAGACGAGGCGGACGAACTGCTGCGCCTGCCTCAGGATCTGATGTTTGCCGCGATGAGACCGGGACGAAGCTTTGAGCAGATCGTCAGCAGGGTGCAGTCATCGAACGTTGCGACGGATCGGTCCGGGCCTCTTCTCGAGGACCTTGGCGGATATGGAGACGCCAAGACGTGGGGTCTGGAGCTTGCCGAGGATATCCGGAGTTGGCGCCGGCGAGAAATTGCGTGGGCCGATATTGGCACAGGGCTTCTTCTGAGCGGACCACCAGGGACCGGCAAGACGCTGTACGCGGCGGCGTTGGCGCGCTCCTGCGGTCTCGCCTTCATTGCCACTTCCGTCGCACAATGGCAGTCGACCGGCCACCTCGGCGACCTGCTCCGAGCAATGAGGACTTCGTTCAGAGCGGCGATGGAAAAGGCTCCCTCGCTGCTGTTCATTGACGAGTTCGACAGTATCGGAGATCGGGCAAGTTTCTCAAGTGACCACGCCTCCTATTCAACCCAGGTAGTGAACGGACTTCTTGAAGCGCTCGACGGCAGCGCAAGTCGCGAGGGCGTCGTCGTTGTAGCGGCGACGAACAACGCCGGGTCGATCGACGCGGCCTTTCTCCGGCCGGGCAGGCTGGGACGACATATTCGCATCGGTCTTCCGGGCGTCGAGGATCGGGTCGCCATCGCAAGCACCTACCTGGGCGCAGCCTTGCCCGTGCCTGACATCGAAAAGGTTGCCGTGGCCACCGAGGGTATGACCGGCGCCGATATCGCCGGGCTCGCCAAGGACGCCCGACGGCGAGCCAGGGTGAGGAAGGTTACGCTCGATGCCGCTCTGGTCCTGTCATGTCTGCCTCCGGCGCTTCCTCTGGTTGGCGAGGAGCGGAGATGTGTGAGCGTCCATGAGGCCGGCCATGCGGTTATTGGAGTCAAACTAGGCTTCGGCGTGCTCCAGGCGGTGGCGATCGTCGGGGAGATTCGCGAAGCCCAAGCGATTGCCGGAGGAGCTCTCTTTCAATCACCAGCGAAGATCGTCAGGTCGAAAGGATCATACCTCGACGAGATCTGCCTTCGCCTTGCGGGCGCCGCCGCCGAAAAGGTCGTCATCGGCTCTGTGACGGATGGCGCAGGGTCCGGCCTTGGGAGCGATATTGCTCAAGCCGCCGACGTCGCCACTCTGATGGTGGCTGAGTTCGGCATGGGTGGCAGACTGCGCCACGTTCATACGACGTCCGCTGCGGATCGTGAGCTACTCCGAAGGCGCAATGGCGAGGTCGCCAAAGAGGTGGCCGATATCCTCGCAGAGCAGCTCCTGCGTGCGCAGGCGATTATCCTGGAACATGTGCATATCGTCGAGACGATTGCCGATCGTCTGGAAAGGAAAGGCCTGCTTGATGGCGACGAAGTCGCCGAACTCATGAAGGGCGAAGACACGAACGGGAGGAGGGACGGCGTATGAACTCGACCTGGAAACTCGTGGTGCGCAGCTTCAAGGGTCGCCCGCCGACCGAGGGTAGAGCGCATGTCGAGAAGACTGTCCTGGAAGCTTCCGGCCTTCCACTTAAGTTGCGGGAGGCTCGCCATCGCCTGTTTATCGTGACGACGAACGTGTCGAAAGGAACGCCGGCGGTCATCGAAGGCGAGAGCGGATTTGTCTGCCTGATCGCACTCGACGATCTGGTCGACATCGTGATGGATCCCGCACCGACGCTCCGGGACGTGATGCGGGAAGCTGGGCTGAAGGGTTATGACTAGGCCTCTCGACATCTCCATTGGCTACGGGTTCGCAGCCTTTGGAACGCTCCGCGTCGGCGAACGGGAGAGCAGCCTATTTGCGTTCCGCTCGGATGGCGGGCGACCCGGTTCCAAAGATCGTTGAAGCGATGCTCGCGCTCTGCCCCGAGCTTGGTGGCGGTGTCAATTCTTCCGGGCTGAATTTACGTTTTCTTGCCATCTGCCAACTACGCTGTTCACCCCCTGCATGGCGGCAAAAATTATGGATCCGGCCGGAAATCTTCGACAAGATATCGAACAGGCGCTGCGTCGTCCGAACTTGACGAACTGGCAGCGGAAGTTCCTGAAAGACATCCACGCCCAGCTCGAACGGTCGCGGGGACAGGCCCGGCTGTCGGACAAACAGTGGCGCAAGATCTTTGAAATTCTCGGGCGAGCAACCGGCACGAGTGCGCTGCCGCCGTCCCCTGCATTGCACCATCCGACACCGGACCAGAAGGGAAGCCGGTTTAGACAGCGATTCAGGCCACGCCGAAGAAGACTGGACCGCGGTCCTCAAAGACTGGCAATTGGATTCTTTTTTGTTGGCGTCATTGCCGTTGGACAGCAGGTAGCTGAATACGGGCGAGGGCAGGTTCCCCAAACTCTTGTGACCAATGCCGCTTCGGAGATGCAGCGGTTCACCGTAACGGACGGCGACACCGTCCACGTCATTGGTGACGATGCTGGCACGCGGCTTGTTGGATTCAACACGCCTGAAAAATTCTCGCCTCAATGTGAGAGCGAACGTCAACTGGGGGAGCGGGCTTCATTGAGGCTTAAGGAGCTGGTTTCGAAGGGTGTAACCCGGCTGACTAAGGTCGCATGCGCATGTATGTCAGGCACGGAGGGCTCTGAAAAATGCAATCACGGCCGCTCTTGCGGAACGCTGCGGGTCGACGGCGAAGACGTCGGAAACATCTTGATCCGGGAAGGTCTTGCGGTACCGTTCGTGTGCACAGGAACACGTTGCCCGCCGACGCCGCGGCCTTGGTGCCAAGGCTAATGCTACCGACGGGACGGGGGACCACGCGGCCTCATATGCGCTCGCAGTCGTCAATGGAGCAGGATGTATGCGGGGTTCGGGTTCCCTGAAGAAGAGATAATACCATTTGTGATCGTTGCCGCGGTTCTTGCGCCCCACGGGGCCGACCGCGCACCGACGACCGCATCGTCTCTCTCTGCTTGTATTCCGTAGTGCATGGCGAGCCGACCGATGCCGACTACGGCGACCCATGGCGAATGGTCTTCAAAGCCAAGGCGATTTCTGGAATGAGCCGGCCCGTCATCTACCCTTTGAACCGCAGCCGCATATGGACGATTGACGATTCCAACACGTACGTACCGTTCGAAGGTGACTTCCCCTAAAGCCTGCTCGGCGATGATTTCGCTCCAGGCCCAAATAACGAGATAATCGGTGTCAATCAGCAGCGAGGAGTCTTTAGGATCCGGCCCAAGTTTAGGTCCTGGGCGGATATGTCCGCCATGCTTTCCAAGCACATGATCGAAATCATCCCGCATAGCTTTTCCCATGGCCGTCGACAAAAATACGCAAAGCCCGAGATGCCAGGCAAGTGAATCATAGACCCGTGATTATATCGTGATTGTGTAATTGGAATAATGCTATTATCCCGCGAATTGGATTTAAGGAAAGTTGGAAGGACGATAGAATCTTTATCTCAGGGGGAAGGTATGATGGAGGTATCTCTTCTTGGCCCGTTTTCCATCAGTATCAATGGGAAGAGGGTTTATCCTGATCTTGGACGATCGGGATTACGAATGGCCGCGCATTTATTTGTATCGCCTGGCAAACTGCATCGACGCGAAAAAATAGCGGACTTGTTTTGGCCAGAAATGCCCCTGGAGCGAGCGCGGGCGGCATTAAATTCCGCTATGTGGCGGCTGCGCAAGATCATGTGTCAGGATCCCAATAGCAAAGGGGGCGGAAATCTCCGCTCCGTCGGCGACAACGTGATTTTCGATCTCGAGCCGTGGATCCAGGTGGATACGTCCGTTGTTTGCGGCGTTGCCAAAGGCATATGCGGCAGTGTAGCCCCCAAGACGATCCCCGACTTGCAGAGAGTGATCGACCTCTACCAGGGGCCCTTCATGGACGGGGACGACGACGCTGCTTTCCTAGAGGAGCGTGAACGATTGCATACGTGTTTTGTGGAGATCGCGCATGAATTGTTAACACTTTATATTGCGCGGCGAGACTATCAAAACGCCACCACCATCTGCCGGAAGGTCCTTTACTTCGATCCCTATCGCGAATTTTTCGTCCGCAAGATCTTAGGTGCGCTATGTCTCAACGAACAGCGCGCAGAAGCAGCAAGTTTTTACGAGCGTTGGCAAAAGTCCCTGCGCGACGATATCGGCGTCGCCCCCTTGCCGGAAACCCTTGATCTATTGCGGATGGTGCGGGGCTGTAAGAGCGTTGAAGATGTCGAGACTATTCGCGCCATCGTTCACTCGAGCCGATATGACGTCTCCATCCAGAACGCTTGGTAGGAGAGCCATGGCAATTGGCGTGAAGAGGTTTCCGTGACTGTCACGTGACTCCCTCGAAAGACCGCTCCGGTAAGCACAGGGCAATTGAGCCTTGAGGAGGAGCATCAATGTCGATCCACGGAGTATCGGAGCCTCATCATATTTCGCATCTGGTAGGCGCGGCTGGCATTGTGGCGGCGTTGGGATTGGCCTTTCAAGTCGGTCATTTCGCCGAACACGCGCTTCAGTTTGCCATCTGGCTCCTTGGTGACCTGTCGAACATCTGCGGACGGAACACTGCCTGGATGTCACCTTGGGTCATGGCGCTCGTCGAAGAGCTGGGCGCTCTGGTTGCCCCCACGGCACCATATGCACGCCAAACTATGCTCGGCATGGAGGTCCTGCACCTCATCGGAAATAGTATCTTTTTAACGGGCCTGATCTGTCTCTATTTTGTCATTCCCTCCAAATGGGTGCGATGGGCAATTTATATCGAAGCGTTTCACCTCTACGAACATATCCTGTTGACGGCGACCGCCGTCTTCGTGGGTAAACCGATCGGAATGAGCACTCTGTTCGGTGCAACGAGCCTTATCGATAGCCGGGAATTCGCAGTCGGTTTCCGAGTGTCCTGGCATTTCGCCATGAATCTGTTGCCGATGCCCTTTGCGATGATTGGGTTTTGGGAGTTCCGGCATAGACGTCCCAGCACTGCGGGCGCATCGGTGAGCTGACACGCTTTGGCGCGTGATTTTTCGCGAATTGTTCCGCAAGGCAATAGCGTAACAGCAACAGGACACTGGAGAATGTAGATGGCAACGCACCCTCCCGTGCCGAGACCTGATCGCGTATTCGTTATTCGGCTGTGGCATGAGGATGGTGAAACGCGGTCGAACTGGCTCGCCGAGGTCAAGGAAATCGGCACCGTCCGCACTGTCGACCGACGACGGGTGGTAGACAGCCTGCAGACCGCCTTTAGCCTCATCTTGCGATGGCTGGAGCAAGCACCGAAGTCAGAAACATAGTCGTTCCGGCCACGGACCGCGTAGTCGACGAATAGTTTTCCTCCTGTACCTACGCCTCATGTTGCCGATTTGCCGGAGTGCCGTTCGTCGGCTGCGTGCCCAATCAGCCGATGATGCCGTGAGCGTATCGTGACCCAAACGCGACGGAGCCGACATCTCCACGCGACGAAGTCGCGAAGGAACCGGGCGTCTGGCCGAATTTGAGTTTGCTACATCCGAACCTGAGGTGGAGCTATGTCGTGTCTCGTGCTGTTCCCTCGGATATTAGGAGGGATGATTTGGCGAAGCAACTGCTCAGCGACGTAAAACGTGATGACGGTCTTCGATCGGGGGAGAAAGCTCCGCAGCCGCGAGGGGTCGGGCTTACAAGACGCTTGGCCGGCCTGGGTCTGCATGAGGCCCACTTTTCTGTCCGGGGCTTCAAGGCTGCCACTACACGGGCGCAGCAGGCGCTGGAAGATGCCGGTATCGCTTTCATTCGCGGCTATAACTGCGCACTCGAAATGACGGATCCATTGGTCCTTGCCAAGGCCGCCACTATGGTCGAGCGTTGCCGCCGAGGTTTGTTCATGGAAGGTGCGGCCATGGGCTTCGGCATTCGCGACGCCATGCCTTGGCACATCTTCTCGGCCGCTCAATTACCGGCATTTCTGGATTCGGTCCAAACTGATCACCCTTATCTTCCGACGGTCGGAGCGGGCTGGGCAATGGCGCGCTTGCCCTGGCGGCGATCCGCTATCCTGGGGAGCCTCGACACGCTCCTATCACCGCTTGCCCTCGACGGATGGGGCTTCCACGACTGTTATTTTGGCCGTACCGAAGTTGGGAATGGTTCCGGGCGCAATGTGGTGCGGTTGGTCGGAGCCGCCGGTGCCCGCTCATGGGATCAAGGAGCGGGCAGGGCGCTTTGGTTCATCAGCGGCGGCAGCATTGCCGACGCCGTGGGCCTAATCAATAGGGCGTCTCCCGATCGCCATCCGGATCTCTACGCGGGGCTCGGCCTGGCGCTCACTTATGCCGGCGGCATCGATCCAGCGGCCGCAAAAGAGTTCCGATCCACTGCCGGCCGCTATGGCCGAAACCTGGCCCAGGGTGCCGCCTTTGCGCTCGAAGCACATGTCAGGGCATCGACAGACCATTCCGACATTTTGGCGATGGCGGCGGCGATTACCGGGAGGGACGCAGACTCGGTCGTGGCGATCGTCCGATCCATGATGCCGACGCAACTCGGCACTCGCGGAGGAGCATCGTCGAAGAGCTGGGTGCTCTATGAGCGTTGGCGCACATGCGTCGCAGAGGAACTCGAAGTGCTTGAGGGGGCGGAATAGTGAAAGAAGCTTTAGCGCGGCATGCTGGCCGGATTACTGCGGGGTTAATTGCATTTTCTCTGCTGTGTTTTGCCGCTGTTGCACAGAGGTCTCAAGGCACGGAGGATATTTCGGCCGAACGCTTTGCGTTCGAGCGCGTTGCGCTCAACCCGGCTGATATATCCGGCTTCAGGACAGTCCGACCGGTTCATCCGGACTTGCGTCACATAGACGCCTGGATATCGTCGGTCGGTGCGTCGGTTGCGATTGGTGATCTCGACGGCGACGGTCTGTCGAACGACGCATGTTTGATCGATCCGCGAAACGACACGATTTCGATACTTTCCCTGTCGCCCTCGCCGGGTTTCGCATCCTTCACACTATCGACGCCGGCCGATCGGTATGAGGTTAGCACGACCGCCCCTACAGGATGCCTTCTGGCCGACGCCAATGCCGACGGTCATGAAGACGTCGTCGTGTACTACTGGGGACGGACGCCAGGGATCTTTGAGAACACCGGGCAGATGTCCGGCGATGGTTTCGTCTTCCATGAAATCATTGATGGCGGCGAGGTCTGGTTCACCAATGCTGCCGTTTTCGCCGATATTGACGGCGATGGTTTCGGTGACTTGATGTTCGGCAACTATTTCCCGGACGAATCCGGTGTACTCGACACCAGTGGGCACCGGCCGGTTGAGATGCAGCATTCGATGTCCCGCGCCTTTAATGGCGGAAAGGACCGGCTCTTCCTCAATACGGCTGCGGGGAACGGCCGCTTTGCCTTTGCCGACCGCTCAGACGCCCTGACAGACCCAATGGCGAATGGTTGGACGCTGGCGCTCGGAGCCGCTGATCTCAGTCATGACGGCTATCCGGAAGTCTATGTTGCCAACGACTTCGGGCCAGACCGACTGCTGCTCAACCTGTCTAGGCCGCATGAACCATCCTTCAGGATTGTCGAGGGCCGACGCAGGCTGACAGATATTCGTTCGGGCGTGGTCGGCAGGGATTCGTTCAAGGGCATGGGTGTCGACTTCGCGGATATAGACGGCGATGGCGGGCTCGACATCTATGTCAGCAATATCGCCGAGGACTACGCGCTGCTCGAAAGCCATCTCCTCTTTATGCATCAGGCGGACCAAAGCTGGGACGATGGGGTGGCGCCGTATCACAATGCCGCCGGCGCTTTGGGCCTTGCCCGATCGAGCTGGAGCTGGGATGCCAAGCTTGCCGACATAGACAGCGACGGGGTCTACGAAGCACTACAGGCTACAGGGTTTGTGAAGGGGCTACATGATCGCTGGCCCGAATTACAGGAATTGGCCATGGGCAATGACGAGTTGCTAAGCAGTCCTGAAGTTTGGCCGCGTTTCGCGGAGGGAGACGCTTTGTCCGGCGACCGCCCTGATGCCTTCTTCGTCCGTGGCAGCAATGGGCGATTCCATGATATTGCCGCCGCGATCGGCCTGGGGGAGCCGAGCATTTCGCGCGGAATTGCTCTCGCCGATATTGATGGTGATGGCGATCTTGATTTTGCGCTCGCCCGTCAATGGGAGCCTTCAGTGCTGTTCATTAACATGAAAGGTCAGAAGCGCAAGTCTCTTCTTCTGGATCTGCGCCTTACCAATCCCGACGGTTCGACTCGGCCGGCAATCGGAGCCGTCGCCACGGTGACATTCCCTGACGGTCGGAAGCTCTCGGTGATTTCCGACTCCAGTAATGGCCATTCCGGACACCGGTCGCCGGAGGTGCACTTCGGCCTCGGTGAAATCACTACCGAAGTGCCGGTCACAGTCACGTGGCGTTCGGCAAGCGGCCCCCATAAGCGCGATTTCCACCTCTCGCCGGGGCGTCACAAGGTGATTCTCGACAATAGCCCGAATCTTGTCAGTCTAGGGAAGTCAAAATGACGATAGCAATCGAACGTGGGTTGGTCGATGTTTCCGTGAGAAGCCCAAATAAGGCCTTGAAGCGCTTCGCACTTTCCATCACGGTGCTCAACATTCTCGGCCATCTTTGGCTCGGCTTTGAGCAGTCCTGGATCACTCCCTTCGTCGCACTTGCCGCCGCATACGGGACTGAACTCGCCGCCGAGACGATGCAGGCTTCCGCTAATCGGCGCACGTGTCGCTATCTCGGTACGCCGGGGACGTTCATCTCGTTTCTGCTATCGGCCCATGTGACTGGGCTTGCCGTCGGTATGCTGCTCTTCGCCGCTGAGCAACTTTGGGTCATCGCCTTCGGTGCCTCGCTCGCTATCGCATCGAAATGGCTGTTCCGGGTTTGGGTTCCAGTTAAGGATGGATTCGAAAACCGTCATTTCCTCAACCCCTCCAATTTCGG
The DNA here is from genome assembly GCF_025941625.1 of Rhizobium acaciae. Lineage (NCBI taxonomy): Bacteria > Pseudomonadati > Pseudomonadota > Alphaproteobacteria > Hyphomicrobiales > Rhizobiaceae > Rhizobium > Rhizobium acaciae. The sequence continues at coordinate 119,252 of NZ_JAPCZO010000004.1, read as the reverse complement.
CATTACGATCGTTCTGCTGCTCTTTCCCACTGTCGGGATTGCGCCACCATACATGTTCGCGGAAAATACCTCCGGATCACTCGATTGGCTCTTGCCGCTCGCTGTCATCTCGACCGGGAGTTTGCTCAACGTTAAGCTCACAAAGCGGATTACGCTGATAGGCGCCTGGCTCTTGGGTTTCGTCGCACAGGCCGTGCTCCGAAGTCTGCTCAACGGTACGCCGCTTGCGATCGGCCTTCTTCCCATGACTGGCTTCGCCTTTATTCTTTTCACTTTCTATATGATTACCGATCCAAAGACGACACCAGACGGACCACCTGGCCAAGTGATGTTCGCAGCTTCGGTGGCGACCGTTTACGGTCTGCTGATGCAGTTCCACGTGGTGTTCGGCCTATTTTTTGCTCTCACGATCGTGTCTGCTGGTCGGGGACTCTTTCTATTCCTTCGGCACAATCCGCCCACGGATATGCCTGCCAAATCGTTTCAGGAACCGCTTGGTCGTGAAGCTTGGGGGAAAGTGCGTGTCGACCAGAAGATGGACCTGCTGTTTGAAGTTTCCGGAACACCTAAGGGTGGGTACACGGGTAGCTAGGAATGAGAGATGTTGGATCGACCGCCAATCGCCATTTGCTCGCTCTCCTGCAGGTATGCGGATGCCAGCTCTCCGGACGACCTGTGGACCAATCTAATGGATGGCCGTCGCTCATTTCGGCCGATCCCGCCGGAACGGTTGGCCATCGGCGCCTATTCACCGGGCGCAATCGGTTTGGCGGACTCAATCACGCCCGTGCTTGCGGGCTTGTTGACCAACTGGCATTTCGACCGGGGGGCCTTCCTCATCCCGAAGCGGGCCTTCGAGACGACCGATCTTACCCATTGGCTGGCGCTTCAGCTAGCTGCCGAAGTTATCGAAGCTGTCGGTGGTGTGCACCGGCTGGACCGAACACGGACCGCGGTGATCGTCGCCAATACACTGACTGGCGAATTTAGCCGGGCAGCCCTCCTGCGCCTGCGACAACCCTTTCTCGACGAATTGCTGCAGGAGGCGTTGGACGCCGGCGGGGCAAGCGCCGACGCAGCGTCGAACGTCCGACGTGAATTCGCACGGCAGCTCAAGGAGCGGTTTCCCGAGCCCAACGAGGACTCGCTCGCCGGAGGGCTTGCCAACACGATTGCCGGCCGGATCGCAAATCATTTTGACTTGAACGGTGGTGCCTACACCGTCGACGGCGCCTGCTCCTCTTCGCTGCTTGCGATCTCCAATGCCGCTGGTCTACTGCAGAGCGGTGTCGTGGATGCGGTCGTTACCGGAGCGGTGGACCTCTCGCTCGATCCGTTCGAACTCGTCGGCTTTTCCCGCAACGGTGCGCTGTCGCCTACGAAGATGCGTGTCTTCGACGCGCGCGCGGACGGATTCTGGCCGGGGGAAGGCGGGGCTTTCGGCGTCCTCATGCGTGCGGAGGATGCGCGGCGAGCGGGTTTTCCCATACTCGCCTTTCTGCGCGGCTGGGGCATGTCGACGGATGGCGCCGGCGGATTAACCCGACCGGACGTCGGGGGACAAATGCTGGCCTATCGCCGAGCGTACGAGATGGCAGCCAGTGATCCGCGCGACTTGGCTTATGTTGAGGCACATGGGACGGGGACCGCCGTCGGCGATCCGACGGAGGTCATGGCACTCGCGGCCATACGCGAAGGCGCTGCAAGCCCGCTACCGATCGGCTCAGTGAAGGCAAATATCGGCCATACAAAGGCAGCAGCGGGTTTCGCTGGTCTCATCAAAGTGGTCTTGTCCCTGCGGCGGGGCGGCATCCCGCCCCATGCTGGCTGCGAAAAACCACATTCTGCATTTCGGGAGACCGACGACAGGCTATATCCGCTACATAATGCGCGGGCCTACGACGCGGAGCGGCCATTGCTTGCGGCGGTGTCCAGTTTTGGCTTCGGCGGCATCAACCTGCACGTAGTACTGGAGGGGAGTGAACAGAAACGCCGCCCCCCGGTGCCATTTGCGGCACCGGAGCTTCGTGGCGAACAGGGTGCCGAACTCTTTCTGTTCCGCGGCGCAGATCGTGCAGCATTGCGAACGCAACTCTCTGCACTGCGCGCCGTAGCGCCGAAGCTTTCACTCGCCGCGCTCGCGGACGCGGCGGCCGCGGGCGCCAACCAACTCCGCGAAGGGATGTTCCGCCTTGCCTTCGTCGCGCGCCATGCGGACCAACTCTGCGACCGGCTCGACGAAGCGATCAAGCGACTGTCGTGCGGAGAGGCCGATCCCGGCCTGTCCACGCACCTGTATTTTGGTTCGGGGCGGATACCGCAGAGAATCGGCTATCTATTTTCGGGTCAGTCGGCACCTGTGCGAAGACCCTCGTCGGTGTGGCTCGCGCGCTTTCCCTTCCTGCGCTGTCTAGCGGATAGCGTACCCGCGGTTGTGGAGGAGGACGTGCCCGACACCGCGGTCGCGCAGCCGGCCATCACCTATGCCAATCTGGCGGCATTGCAGGTACTGGAGAGGTTCGGCGTAGAGGCTGTCGCCGCGGCTGGACACAGTCTGGGCGAGCTCGCCGCGCTTGCGTGGTCCGGTAGCGTCGATCGCGGACAAGCACTGGACCTTGCTGCCAGACGAGGTGTACTCATGGCCCGTCACGGGCGACCGGGCGGGGCGATGCTTCGTCTCGGGCTTTCGGTAGATGACTGCCGGCAACTCGCCGCCGGGCTGAGCTGCACGGTTGCCTGTGTCAATGGGCCTTCCGAGACCGTCATGAGTGGACGTGGCGAGGCGATTCGTGCGCTTTCGGAAAGGGCACGGCAGGCCGGTGCCGACCACCAGGCGCTCCGGGTCTCCCACGCCTTCCACGGCCCCGACATGGCCCTGGTGGTAGAGCCTTTCTGTGCTGTCGTAGGCGAGTTACAATTCGAAGCACCGTCGAAGCCGGTGATCTCGACGGTGACCGGGGGCCTCATTAGCGATGCCGACGACATCCCCCAACTGCTTTCCCGTCAACTCATACAGCCGGTGCAATTCGTCGGTGCGCTTGGCAGGATGGCCCAGCATGCTACACTTCTTGTCGAGCTCGGTCCGGGTTCTGCACTAACGCGGCTCGCTAGGGATTGTGGCCTGCGCGCCATGGCAGTTGACTCGCAATCCGATGACCTAATGCCGTTGCTCTCGGTCCTTGCTGCAGTGTTTGCGGCGGGCCATATGCTCGACCATGCGCAGTTGTTCGGTAACCGCGGCATAAGGCCCTTCGATGCGGGCGGGCCGATCACGCTGTTGTCCAATCCGTGCGGTACGCGGACAGAGTACGGGCAACGCGCGCAGGCACTTCAGCCATCCACGCTCCAGGTTCCGGAGACCGCGGCGTTTCGGGCGGAGCTGAGTGCGCCGTTGGACGACGCGCCTTCCCCGTACACACTGGACCACACCATACTGAATGCGATAGCGGAAGAGACGGGCTTGCCCTTATCGGCTATCCATACTGATGCTCGTTTCCAGTCCGATCTGCACTTGAATTCGCTCGCTGTGACGCGGATCGTCGCGACAGTCTGCAGGCGTCTTGGGTGGCGAGAGGTGCGCAATCCGACTGATTTTGTCGAGGCGACGCCGGCAATGCTTGCTTCGCAACTAGCGGAAATGGCGTTGCTTGGTCCAGTAGTTGAGGAGACGCCGAGGGTCAATGGCATCCGTCGCTGGGCCGCTCCCTACGGCATGGTATGGCACCCCTGCGACCTTCCGGCGAGTGGACTGCGGTGGATCCGCTGGTCGAGTGATCAGTCAGCCGTTGAAAATGCGACGGATGAGCAGGTCGGACTGCTGATCACGCTTAGGGACAGGTTCGTCGTGGATGAGAGCATTCGACTCGTCGCGACGTTGCAGCAGGCCGCGGGGCGCGGCATCAGGTGTCTCGCCGTCGTCCACGATCGGCTGCCAGTCTCTTCCTTCTTCCGCTCGCTGCATCAGGAAGGCGCGTTCGAGACGGTACTGCTGATAGATCGAAACGGATATGAGGAAGATGACATTCGTGTTGGCGGCATATTGAGCATTGCGCGACACGGGGTCTGCGACTACCGCCTTGCCGGCGAAGGCAGGATCGAGAGCGCCGTCTTCGAGCGGATTGTGTGCGAAGCAAACGGAGCTGTCGGCATGCCGACGGCGGCTGATGTTGTTTTGGCAGTGGGATGCCACCGCGGAATCGGAGCCGAATGCGCTTTCGCGCTAGCCTCCAACCGCGCCAGGTTAGTCTTCGTTGGGCGCAGCGATCCGGCGCAGCCTGCCGTGGTCGAGACATTGAAGCTTGCCCGCTCAAGGGGAATCGAGTCGCGTTACGAGCCATGCGACGTTACCGATCCATCGTCCGTCGCGATGCTTGCGCGGAAACTCCGTGATGCCGGTCTTTCACCGACCGTCTTGCTGTTCGCGCCAGGGGTAAACCAGCCGATGCGCCTCGGCTCACTGACTCCGAAGATCATGAAGGAGACGCTTGCGCCGAAGACAGAGGGCCTTGCAGCCGTTCTCGATCGTTTCGGCATGGGCCTACGCCAACTCATCGCCTTCGGTTCGATTATCGGTCGCATTGGTCTTGAAGGCGAATGCCATTATGCACTCGCGAATGCCCTACAAAGTAGAATAGTGGAAGACTTTGCCTGCCAGCGTCCATCTTGCCGTTGCCTTTCGCTAGAGTGGACCGTCTGGAGCGGTGCCGGGATGGGCGAGCGACTGGGGACGATCGAGAGGTTGGCGTCAAAGGGCGTCGATGCATTGCCATTCGATGAGGCTTTGGCTGCCTTCGGAGAGCACTTGTCCGGCGGCTCGTCGGGCACAGTAGCGATAACAGGTCGCTTCGGGCCGCCGACAGGACTCGACATCGGTTCGTCGGAACAACGGCCGCTCCGTTTCATTGATCGCATCCTCATCAACTTTCCTGGAACCGAACTGATCGTAGAGACGGAACTTAACTACGGTCGTGACCCATATCTCAGTGATCACCGCCTGGAAGGGCGCGCGTTGCTGCCGGGCGTCCTCGGCATCGAAGCCATGGCGCAGGCGGTCGCCGTGCTCGTAGGCGAGGAATTCTGCCGGCGGGTGAGCGATGTCACCTTTCATCATGCCGCTTTCGTCGAGCGCTGCGGATTGCGGATTCGCGTCGCTGCCCTTCGCGTCGACGAGACGAAAGTTGATGCCGCCGTCTTCACAGAGGCTGACGACTTTCGGTCGCCTTGTTTCAGCGCTCGCTTCCAGTCCATGACTCCTTCCATCGGATATGCCGAACTGGCGGCTTCCAGAGGTCCAGGTTCCGAAGTGGGAACCGCGAATTCGCTGTATGGCCCGCTATTCTTCCATGGGCGGCGTTTCCGCAAATTGGACAGCATTCATTGTCTGACATCCTGCAGAGTCGAGGCGACGCTTGGCAACCGCTCTGCTCCAGACTGGTTCGGCGCCTTCGAGCCGCCCGACCTTGTTTTTACCGACCCAGGTATTGCCGACGCCGCACTCCATGTTTTGCAGGCCGCAATTCCCCATCGGCGCGTGCTGCCCGTTTCCATCGATGAGTTGGCCTTAATAGGACAGACTGCGGATGCAACGCGTATCGTCGGCGTTGAAAATTGGACCCGAGGCTTCGTCTACAGCTTTGATATAGTGGCCTACGATGGGAACGATGACCTGGTTGCATTCTGGAAGGGCGTGCAGTTTAAGGCGATTGGCGAAATCGCCATCGAACCGTCCCTGAAGGCCTTACCGGCGCTCTGTCAGTCCTATCTCGAAAGGGTGGCGCGCGAGGAACTGGGCGACGAAACACTCCGCCTAAGTCTGGTGCGAAACGCCGCAAAGGGCAAATCGCAGCGCCGAAAGCAGGCGCTTGACGAATTGGGGCTGGGTGGACAAGCCGTCCGGCGCGCCGACGGGCGACCGATGCTTGCACCCGGCAGGGGTTTCCTTGGCTTGAGTCACGCGGCGGCGGCGAGCCTTGCGGTTCACGGCGCATTTCCGGTCGCCTGCGATATCGCCGAACTCGATGCATCCTACCCTAGTCAAGCGGGCCACAGGCTCACGGCGGAGGATTGGGCCGCCGCGGAGGTATTGCGAAAGCTCGGTCAACCGTCGCCGTTCTCCGCAGGATCAGTACTGGGTGCCCTCTCGCCCGGCCCTATTGTCTTTACCCAGACGTTACCGGTACTCGGACTGGCCGTCTCCGTTGGAGCACTTCGCGGGGCTGATACAATCAGCACCAGCAAGCAATCACTAACGTTTATCGAGGTGGCGAAATGACAGTACTGGAAAGTACGCAGCTTGCTGCTGCGCCGCTCGATGCAGCGGAGAGCCAATCCGGAACCGACAAGCCCGCCTTTCTCTATCGCCACGTCGTTTGCTTTGAGGAAACGAACGTCGTCGGCAATGTCTATTTTGCCCGGCACGTTTCCTGGCAGGGCCGCTGTAGGGAAACGTTCCTGAGGTCCCATGCGCCGAGCATCCTCGATGAGATCATGGAAGATCTGAGGCTCGTGACGCTTAAAGTCTCCTGCGAGTATTTCTCCGAACTGCAGGCCTTCGATGAGATCGAGATACGCATGCGGCTCGCCTTCCTGCGCCAGCATCGCATCGGGCTCGACTTCGATTATTTCGTCCTAAAGGGACCGTCCGAGCGACTTGCCGCGCGCGGCTTCCAAGAGATCGGCTGCATGCGCGCCGCATGTCAGAAGATGATCGCGGTTGCCCCACCTGCCGATCTGCTCGAGGCCCTACGACCATATGGTTGAATGACCATGGTAACCTCTGCTTCCCGTCCGCCGAAATCGTCTGGCAATGATAACGTCGTCCGCGCGCAGGCGGTTGCCAAGGTGGTAGGCGAGATGAAAAAGCTGACAAATAGTTGCGTCTTGTTGGACGAATGGGCGGAGTTCGTGTCGCTCAACAAATACGAACTGATTGCGGCTTTCAAGAGGCTCACCGGCATACCGCCGATCGCGTTCCACAATGCCGAGAAACTGGAGATCGCCAAACGGCTATTAGTATTTGAGCAAATTTCGGTAACTGAAGTTTGCTTCGAGCTCGGATTCCAGAGTGTCGGCTCGTTCGTGAGCAAGTTTACGAACTGTGTTGGCGTTTCTCCCGGCGGGTACGCGCGCGTGATGGGCTCGACGGGGTTCGCGAGCATCCTTGTCGGCGCACTGCAGAAAAGCAATAGAGCTAGGAATTCGGGATCGGGCATCCGGATACGATTCGAGTTACCAGTCAGCCAGCGTGCCTTGAGCCTGATTGCGGCTGTGTTCCCCCGGCCCTTCCCATCGGGATATCCAGCCGAATGGCGCTTCGTTCCGCCTTTCTGCCGTGTCACCACGATCGGCGATGGCCTCACTGGCTATTGCCTGGCGGCTTCTTTTCCCGTCTTGCCGCGGCTTGCAGAACTGGTCAACTTCCGGCCGGCGTTGATCGGCCGACAAGCGCTCGATATAACGGATATCGACATAAGGATCGAACTTCGCACGCCGACGATCTTTGATCCGCCGATTACGCTGGCGGTACCAGCATTGTTCAGCCGCTACGCTAGTCATCAATAAAGCGCTTTGTTGCGTGGAGCGAATGGCCCGGCTCTCGCAATTTTCGAGAAGCGTCCCTTCGAAAATCAAAATACTCTTCTGTGCTTAAAGGGCGTCAGGTTTCCGTTGCGCCAAGCTACTCGCAGGCGCCTGGCAGAGTTAACCTAATGTCCGCCGAGATCAAATAGCCATTAATGTGGAGGCGGAAATGACTAGACCAATAATTCAAGGCCCCTACCGCACTTTCCGTCGTTTAAACGCGGGTGAGAGCTATCTGGAGTTTGAAGGCTCCACAATAACCATCCCTATGAAGGCCCGACAATCTCCTCGCGCGGCGTGGATGGAGGAAGAAATAAAACTGAACGCATTCATGAGACTGGAAGTGTTCCCAACATATTTGAACAACCTTCTGACTCGGGAGTTTCAATTCATTATAAGAGATTGGTATTTATACGGAAAGAGCGTAATGCTGAATCGCCTGTTTTTTAACGACCCCAGGGGGTTTTGGAGCGCAAAATATAATGATTATGTGCCGGCGACTGTAACATTTAGAGTTTCAAATAACTATGATGTATCGATTTTCGGCGATGTAGGATTGACAACGTCGGAGTTGTTTGCATCGCCTAGAGAGATTGAGCTTCGTAACCTCACAAGTCATCACCTTCGCACTTGGGTCGAGTTTCCTGAGTTGGATGAGGATCGAACGTATACATTCCCGCGAAGCAGTATCAATTGGCAGATATTGTTGTCGGACGTCCTGAAAAGCAGCGGCTTGGAAGACTCCGAGGAATTCAAAAACGCTAAAGCGCTGATAGTTTTTCATAAAAAACCAGTCAGCCTAGGCGACGATGGGAGTGCAAGTGACGACTTCGATATTAATGATGCCCGTGCTCGAGCCGACTACCTCTTGGGTGTTGGGGCCATCATCCCGGACCGACGGCGTAGAGGCGGGATAGAAATTCGCGCAGTGCCGCTGACGAGATACGGATTGAATGCGATGCGCGTCCAATTGGGCGGAAATACGGTACTGTCCCCCCTATATCGGCCGCGAGATCCCCTTGATATCCGATGGGGGCTCGCTTCCAGTCTGGACTTTGGGAAGTTGCTAAAGACTGTTGGGGGACAGAAATCCAAAACAATCTCGGGCGTCATCCGGATCGTGAGCCCCTCGAGAAGTCTCGGGACGGCCGACCAAAGGCCGGAACCAGGCGATCCGGCGGACTGTGCCGACTTCCCGGCACGGATAACCTACGCTATCAATTACGATATCACAGTCAACAAGGTGGCCTTCGTGGAAGACCAAGCAGGTATTGCGATTGCAGTCGGCGCGCAAGAAATACCACCAAGGGACGTGACTGTTGCTTTCGATAAGCCGCATCTAGGATATGTTCTGCAGCAATTTCTCGAATTTGGTCCCGGTCATTGCACCGGGATGCACGATATTACGGCTGAACAGTTCAAAGAGGGCGCAAATTTCTCAAGATATTGGAGTACGGTTCCACTTGATCCCACAGATCCGGACTGGGCCGGCTTCGAGGATTACGATCCGAGTAAGGAGTATTGAGGAGCCGAGATCGTGATCGCGAGGTGGGTACGCTTCGGCACAATATGTATGCTTTTCGGGTGTAAGAGCCTCCTCAAGTTGGGACTGATCGGCTTGATCGCCAAACGAGAGCGACTGCAATTTCATGCCGGTGCCGAAATGGCGCGCCTTGCGGAGAGATTGGGGCCCGCAGCAATCAAGTTGGCGCAGGCCGTTAGCGCCCGCCGTGACCTCCTGCCGGCAACTTTTTTGGAACCTCTGGGCAGGTTGCAGGACAACGTTCGTCCAATCACACGCAAGCAGGCTCGGTGTATTCTGGAGGCTGCTTATGGTCAGTCGATTTCCCGCATTTTTCGGAATCTCGGGGACTCTCCTATTGCGTCGGGGAGTGTCGCAGTTGTATTTCGAGGCACAACGGCAGAAGGTGATGACGTCGCGATCAAGGTGGTGAGGCCGGGCGTCGAAGCATCACTCCGCGCAGATTTGAGATGTGTACGGCTTGTAGCCAATGTTCTTGCGCGCCGGCGAAGCTTCTCAAGTATTCCGATCGTCGCTATTGTTGACGAATTGGCAGAATGCGTTCTGCGGCAATGCAATATGGAACTTGAGGCCAGTGCAGCAATCGAAATCGGGCAAGGATCGGCCGCGGGTGTAATAATACCCAAGCCGAGGAGAGAGCTGTCGAGTCGGCACGTGTTGGTGATGGATTTTGTTGAATCGGAAGCAAAATTCTCCGATAGAAGCGTCGAAATTCGTACCTTCGAGACGTGCTGCATCGAGCTTCTTCGCGCCGTATACAGGATGATATTTGTATTAGGGGTTGTGCATTGTGATCTTCATCCTGGAAACGTCGGCATAAGAAGTAATGGTGATATAGTACTATATGATTTCGGACTTGTTGCTATAGTCTCTGAGGGCGAAAGAAGACTATTTCGTGAGCTTTTCATTGCAGTCGCGCGTCGTGATGTGGCGGGGGTGGCGAAATGCATTATCGTTAGTTCAGTGGGTCGCCCGCCGCTTTTCGATGAGGCAGGCTTCAACCAGGAAATAGGGGCGATCGTCCAACAACGCGGTGGGCAACGTGCGGGCGAATTCTCGGTTGTTAACTTTGTCCGCGAGCTTTTTGAGATCCAGCGCCGCTATAAACTTGTAGGTACGCCCGGATTCGCCGGCGCGATTTGGGCTCTCTTGATGTTTGAGGGGTTGGTCAGAGAGCGCTTTCCCACCCTAGACTTTCAGGCAGAGGCCCTACCATTTGCCATTAGCGGGTTTCTTCAAGACCACCGCCGGCTCATATAGCCTGTTCCGATCGAGTCGTTTCTGACGGTCGAACGCGCGCGGCCGGCGGCCACCTGTCTTTTGCGCATCGGACGATTGACCCTCTTTCCTCTATGGACTGAAGACATCTGACTATCGGGGAACTGGGCATGTCTCCGTGAGTGTATCGTGATCCGCGAAAGACCAGCCATATTTATTCTCTTTGTGCTTTCGATACCGGGCGCCGGCGTGAGCGATGGATCTGTCGTTGGGAGATGATTACTATGCCGCTGACTCGGAAGACGATTTTTCTTGCGGGCTACCTCTACTTAGTTTTTGGGGCGGTTTGCTATTCTCAGGATTTGTTTGCGCCATTTTCTTCGCCGTTAGCTAAAGATGGCGGACAGATATTCGGACAAGCAGTCGGTGTGACGTCTATAGTGTTTGGTCCCGAGCCAAAGGGGCAGCCTGAGGTCATCCTATTCTCCGGACTTTTGGAGATACGGAAATCTCCTGTCTTGAGCTTGAATTCGAGTCAAAGGCAGATTGCAATTCAGTTCGATTCCCGCTCGCCGTCAGGTGTGGTGCTCGCACGTAGCGCCGCTACTACGTTGGGTTTTGTAAAAGTCGCTGTCGATCCGACGAAAGAATTCAGATCGGTCGGAATCCTAACTGAAGTTCCATCATCTGCTCATCATGGTCACGAGGCCGCTAATGGGACTGCAAAGCTATACTTAGTGTTTGAGCCAGGATTGGACTTTCATGGTCCGGCGTTCGGCCAGCTCCGAAATGCTGAAGCTGTAGAACTAAGCGGGCACATTCATCAGATTCCACCCATTACGAAGCCCCTAAAGCTTTCAAGGAATATGACACCCGATGAACTTATCAAAATGATGGACGACCTCGGAGACGCCGACAAGTGGACAGGTGCAAATGATCATCCGATTGCCCTGATAGATGAGAAGGGTCAAACTCAAGCTTGGTTTACACCTTATGTCCACGTCACCACCTTAACGGGTTTCTGCGGCGATGGCGTGGATAATGACGTAGATCAAAAGATTGACGAAGAGAACGGCGACAATGGCGATGACGATCACGATGGGTTCGTGGACGAAGATTCAACGTGTCCCAAGTGATTTGTCTCCCGCAATATTGCCCTGGCTCCAAGTATTATCAGTTTCAAAAGTTTGAGTTCTATGTCAGCCAACCGAGTGCTGTAAGTGATAGTTGTAATCGCTGCGCCAACCAGATGGCGCATAGCTGCATTCTCTGGTCAATGGGCAAGAGCTATCGATAATCCTATAACGCGTCGCCACAGGATGTGTCGACGCGGTGCCTGAGCTTACGCGCTCCCAGAGACAATCTGTCGCCGAACCTTGTGCCACATCGGTTGCCACCTGGCCCGGTGGTGGCCTAAAGCGAGAACCGCAACTGCGGCGTCACTTCAGACCTTCGCCGGTCCAGTGAAGACAGCGAGACGCCAAGCAGGCGTATGCCTTTGCGTGGCGGGAAGATAGGCGCGAGAAGCAGAGCGACTATCTCCTCGAGATCGCCGACACCTTGCAGAGGTGTCAGCACCGTCTTGCTGCGGGTGATCTGGCTGAAGTCGGCATACTTCACTTTGAGCGTCACTGTCTTCGCGCCGATTTCATTGGCCTCGCAGTAGCCCCAGACCTTCTCAATCAGCGGCTGAAGCCCTTCGCGCGCGGGCTCAAAGGAATGGATGTCCTGCGAAAAGGTGTCTTCCGCACCGACTGATTTCCGCACGCGGTCCGGTTTGACCAGACGATTGTCGATCCCGCGGGCGATCCCATAAAAATACGGTCCTGACTTCCCGAAATGTTCGACGAGAAAGTCTAGCGTTCTCTCCTTCAGGTCAGCTCCCGTCTCGATCCCGAGCCGATGCATCTTCTCGGCAGTCGCCGGCCCGACGCCGTGAAACTTCTTGACGGGCAGGCGCTCGACGAAGGCCGGACCGTTCTTCGGCGTAATGACAAACTGGCCGTCCGGCTTGTTCTGGTCGGATGCCATCTTTGCCAGGAACTTGTTGTAGGAAATGCCGGCGGATGCCGTGAGCCCGGTGGTCGTCTTGATCCGGGCGCGAATCTCCTCGGCGATCTCGGTGGCGATCTCCATGCCTTTGAGATTTTCGGTGACGTCGAGATAGGCTTCGTCGAGCGACAATGGCTCGATCATCGGCGTGTACTCGGCAAAGATCGTCCTTATCTGCAGCGAGACGGCCTTGTAGACATCGAAGCGCGGCCTGACGAAGACAAGCTCCGGGCATTTCCGCTGTGCAGTCACCGACGGCATGGCGGAATGAACGCCGAATTTTCGTGCCTCGTAGCTGGCGGCCGCCACGACACCGCGGGCAGCAGGACTGCCGACGGCAACCGGTACGCCTCGCAGCTCCGGATTGTCGCGCTGCTCGACCGATGCGTAGAAGGCGTCCATGTCGACATGCACGATCTTGCGCGGCCGCCCGTGGCTTTCTTCGCCTGTCATTATCTAGCTTCCATCAGCGAGACCATTACTCAAACATGGGAAGTGTGCCCCACACTTGTCACCCTTGGGCGTCTGCATCCGCTCGCAGCCCATGGCCATGCGTCGGCGGATCTCCGCGAAGCTGACACTTGCGCCAAACGCTTTCACCAAAAGTTTGCGCTCATGCGCGCAATGGCGGTCGCAGATACGGCAGATGAGTTCGACCACCGGCACCTTGTGATCTTTCAGTGTAGGGATCGCATCGTCCACAGGCCGCGTTCGGCGCATCCGAAAATATTCCTTCCTCGCCATCCGATTGAATCCGCTGGCGATTTTTCTGCTTTGCACTCGTGCTCAACTTCAGCGGGTTACATGCGCATTGAATCATTTATTCTATAAGAACAAATACAGAACATATTGCTGTTTCTCAAGCTGAAAACGGGTTGCCGTTGAAGGAGATCATGAAACCAGCCATCGCCCCAAACGCCGTCCTCGACGGCCTGCGAGAGCAGATCGCGCACCTGGAAAGCGCCAGTCGGCGCAACCGAGGCGTTTTGCCTTTCGGCGTGGCGCAGATCGACGAGCGGCTTCCGGGCGGTGGATTGGCCTATGGGGCGCTGCACGAGTGCGCCGGCGGCGGGGCGGGCACCGTCGATGGGGCCGCCGCCGCCCTGTTCGTGGCCGGGATAGCCGCTCGCACTCGTGGCAAGGTCGTCTGGTGCCTGACACGTCCCGACCTGTTCTTCCCGGCCCTGGCGCAGGCGGGTCTGCATCCGAACCGGGTCGTCTTCGTCGAGTCGGACAAGGAGGAGGACGTCCTTGCGAACATGGAGGAGGGCCTTTCATACGGCGGCCTCGGGGCGGTGATCGGCGAGATCGTCCGCCTGCCGATGGCCGCGTCCCGGCGGCTGCAACTCGCAGCCGAGAAGACCGGCACGATGGCGCTCGCAGTGCGGCGGTGGCGACGGCAGACCGAGGCCAGCGACTTCGGCCAGCCGACGGCGTCGACCACGCGCTGGAGGGTGAGCGTCATCCCGAGCGTGGAACTGCCGGTTCCGGCGTCGGGCGGGCGAGATGGCTTCTGGAACTGATGAGGGTGAAAGCGGGTGAGTGCGCCGAGTTCGAAGTAGGAGCCTGCGATGCCGAGGGTCGTATCGATATTTTTTCCCGATCTGCCGACGGACAGGATCAGGCGGGCCGATCCCGCCATTCCCGTTGAGGAGGCGATCGCCGTCATTTCGAAGAGCGGCTCCAAGCCCTGGGTGTCGGCCGCCGATCCCGCGGCCAGAAAGGCTGGCGTTCATGTGGGCATGCCGGCCGCCAGGGCGCAGGCGCTCTCCCAGGGTCTCCGGATGATCGACGCCGATGCCGCCGCCGATGCAGCGGCGCTCGACCGCATCACCATGTGGGCGCTCAGCCAGTATTCGCCGATCGTCGCCATCGACCCGCCGGACGGCATCGTCATGGATACGGAGGGCGCTGACCACCTGCAGGGCGGCGAGGAGCGTATGTTGACGAGCATCGCCAACCGCTTCCGTGCCAAGGGCCTGGCAGCACGGGTCGCCATAGCGGACACGTGGGGTGCCGCCCACGCATGCGCCCGTGCCATCAACCGGGAAACCGTCGTCGTCCCGAGTGGGGAGGCTATCCGGGCTGTCGAGCGTCTTCCGATCTCGCTGCTGCGGCTGCCCGAGAAGATCGTCAGCGATTTGCGCACGCTAGGCTTTCGCACGATTGGGGAGCTTTCGGCAACGCCGCGCGCTCCCTTGACGCTTCGCTTCGGACCGGAAGTGGTTCGCCGTCTCGAGCCCGGCTCTTCGCCTCCTTCGGGACTGACGAACAGTCGAGCCGAGTATCATAGAGGCTGCTCGCCTTATCTGAAATCGGCAGCCTCATCGGAACTGTCCGAGGCCTTTAGGGATTACCTCGTCCGTTGCCTGCCAGCACAGGAGGCACCGGCGCGAGCTATGAGGATGACATGACAGGAAGCGACGCACTCCGCGAGGAGATTTATCGGCTTGCCGCGGCGGCCGAGGCCGATCCGGAAACAACGTCGAATTTGAAGTCGCTGGCTGTCCAGCTCTGGGCAAACTTCGACGAGTTCACGGTCGAGGACTTGGAGGACATCTTGCGGGACGAATGGAGGACTCGCGGTCTGCCGTTCAACGATAACGTGGAAATATAGTGATTGCGTGAGATCGTCTTTCGCAAGCGGGCGAGGTGAATGGGCCTGAGCCTCGCCGTCTTCGAGAATCGGCGAGTTCCTTGGTCCCGATACCGCTTTGGAAGTGGATGACCTCGTGGAGTCAGATCGAGATCTCCCGGTCGGGACGTCCCTCATTGTGCACGCTCGAAACCACCGATGAACTGCTCCGCAACCCGAAAAGCGGCTCCAGTATAGCCGCCGGTTTGGAATTTCCATGATTGCAGAAGGGAGTTCTTGGTCGACCGGCCGCCCGCGAACCATCGGTACCAAGGTTTAATGCGGGACTGCCTAAAGCGGGTTTGAAAAGGGTGCTCCGGATCAGGGGCAGACACCCTTTTCGTGCTGAGTTTTAAGGCTCCAGCGGAATGGAAATTAGCAGAGAGAGTGCTGTCTACCATCGGACCGAAGTCCGAGCCACTCGCAATAATTCGTCGAATTCAGTGCGCTAGCGGGTGAGATCAAGCCGGGTACCAATTCGACTCCCTGGATCCGCAGTGATGTCGTCGGTCGACGGCGCCAACGGAGGCGGGTCGATCTCCCGGCGATGACGCAGATTTAGTATCGCGTCCCAGTCGAACTCCATCCCCTGCAAGGCCGAGTACATCGCCAATCCGACCGCTTGCGCCACGACCGGTGCGACTGCGTTCCCGATCTGATCGGCTACGCTCGGAATGCCACCGACGAATTGCCAGTCGTCCGGGAAGCCCTGCAGACGGGCGCGCATCCGGTTGGTAAGGCGGGGGACAAATCCTTCCGTCCGGGCGTCCTCGTCGGTGGGGGCGGTCTTCGCGATCGGGGCATAGGCGACTCCATTGCGGAGCCACCGAGCCTTCTCGCCTTTATGGCCGCTGCCCTTGTAGCCGCGGATCGTATCCGCAAGAATTCCAGTTCGGATCAGATTTCCGGCATTGTCGATGACGGCCATCTCGCGCATACGACTGACCCAGTCGCCGGCGCCACTCCAGCCGTTTGCACCCATTAGATCGGCGACGGCGTCGCCCATGTTATTTGCCATCTTCGGAAACTTCGGAGGCATCCGGAAGGAGCCTGACAAGTCCTTGCGAAGCCCCACGAGAAGGACGCGCGACCGATTCTGCGCGACGCCGTAGTCACGTGTGTTAATGCGCTCAATGACGGTCTCGTAGCCGGCCTTCGAAAACTGTCGGAGCGCCGCTGCTACATGGTCCGCATGGTTGGCATGAAGGAGCCCGTCGACATTTTCGAGGATGAACGCCTTCGGGCGTACTTCCCTGACTGCTCGGACCGCCTCCGGAAGGAGATCGTTTTCGTCCGACTTTCCCTTGCGTTCACCGATCGTTGAGTAGGGCGTGCACGGAACGCCGCCCGCCAGCAGGTCGACCTTGCCCTTATACGGGGTGAAATCCACCTTCCGAACGTCGGCCTCGACCACGGGCCAATTCGGCCGGTTCCTCCGGAGCGTCGCCGCGGCTTGCCTATCGATTTCGATCAGAGCCACCGGCTGGAACCCCGCTCGCTCGAGACCGAGGGCCATGCCGCCGCCTCCGGCACACAATTCCAGAACTCTCAGGTGATATCTCTTCGGCGGCAACTCGGTCAGACCCTTGGGGAGGTGGGCGAGTGCGAAAACCTTCCTGGGTCGGCCGGTCATGACCTGCAGGGCGTCGACTGCCGTTGGGCCTATGTCGGATGCCTTCAGGCCGAATCCGAATTTGTTGTCGAAGCTATCGTCTCGGAAGCGCTTCAGCGCGTGATGCGCGCGGCCCACCCGATATGCCGGAGTGTTTTCCTTCAAATCAGGAAGGGGAGGGTGCCCGGCGCCGAACAAGGTTTCGAACTCGCCCAGCAGGACTCCCGCGCGTTCACGAATGTCGGGGGGAACCGAGTTGTTCTCCGTCCGCCGCTTCCGGACATCGTCGACGAACGCAGACATCTTCGCTTCGAAGGCGGCGACGGTCGTCTTCGTCTGCTTTCGGGCAGCCGCCGCCACGAGCTTGCGGTTCCTCGCGGCCAAGGACTCGGCGACCGTCAGCTTCGCTTCCGAGAGCCTTCGCCGAATGACGGCGACGTCCTTCGAGTCGATCTGGGCGCCGATCTGCATCCGCTCGAGGACCTCCTGCCGGGCTTCGACATCGGCCGCGACGAGTGCCTTGATGACAGGAAAGGAAGCGCGTGCCTTTCGAAGGATGTCCTGAGAACCCTTCAGCGCCCTCGCAAATCCCACGTATGTCGACAGCTCGACGGCCGGAAGATTGCATCTTGCCTTCAGGAAGGCCTTCGCCTCCGCGGAGGGGACGATCTCCGTCAGCTTTTCGACCTCGGCTGCCATCTGCAGGACGCGGTCGGTCATCTGCTCCTGAAGTTTCAGGATGCGTGCTCGAGCGTCGGAAAGCGCCTGCGCCTTTGGGTCGATGTCGGGCATGAAGAAAGTGTCCCCTTTCGGGACGTCCATACGACATCGGATCTTTCAGGGCCGGTAAGCTGATCGGTAAAATGCAAGCAATCTCAATGATTCGGGTCGTCCGCCGACACTAACTTAATCGATACCGGAACCGCGGGATCTGACTCGCACAATAGGAGCGATGCCAGATGAAGCAGTCGTGGCCTAGCCTCAATAGAGCTGGGGCTCTCTACATGTTCGACTCCTGACTAAAGGCGGTTTCCGTCAGCGGAGGATAGCGAAGCGTTTGTCGATTGGGCCGCGCGTTCGCCAGCCAGAACTTGAGCATCCGGTCCAGAAAATGGTTCGATCGGTCCAGAAAATGGATCCCCCTGATTAACCCCCGGCGCCGGCCTTCGACCGACCGGAACCTGCCAGCAGGCCCTGCGTTTTTCAGGCGGCGAGGAGTAATGTCAATGTCAGTTCCATTCGAACCAATCGTCCCGCCGCCAGAGCCCCCCGCTCGATAAACCGCCACCTGAGCCCGAGCCCATACTACCCGGCGTCCGGACTGACTCCGTTTTCCCAGAGACGAGGACGGGCGGCTTGTTAGCTTGCATGGCATGGCCATACTCCTCGGCCTCTGGATATGGTCATCGACGTCCAATCACTCCGGTAATCCCGTTCCCAACAGGCCCTGTCTGAACTTCTCAGTCTGTTCGGCAGTTTCGACCACGATCCCTCGCGCCAAAAACTCCCCGATCGTCAGATCTGGATGATTTCCGCGAACGCTTTTGGCAAGTGCAGCAGCTTCCTGGGAGCGGCCCGCCATCGACAAGCAGGCGATCATTCGGGTGCTGGTATATTTTCCGGGGTTTGGTAGCTGCTTTAGCGCCGCTAGGGCCTGCTCGTAGTCGCCCTTAAAATAGAGAAGATTACCCAAAACTGCGTGATACCAATGAGGCGGGTAGGGGTTGAGCCGCATCCCTTCTTCGACCAAGGGAAGCGCTTCGTCTATACGGTTTCGCCTTGCCAGAAGTCCGCCGAGCTGGACCAATGCATGGGCGTCACTGGAATTGAGCTTATATGCCAGGCGGAATTCTCTTTCGGAGTTGTCAAAATCCTTCAAGTAAAGGTGAGCGAGCCCGAGTACACGATGGGCGCCAGCCTCTCCCTCGTCTAACTTTACGGCATGACGAGCAAGGGCGATCCCGTCGCGAAGTACAGCCTCCGGCGCGTTGGCATAGCCGGCGACCGCTATCCTCGCCAACGCAAGATGAGCGTGTGCCAGTGCAAAGCCTCCGTCGCCGGCAACCGCTGCTTCGAACATCTCCACTGCCTTGACGTTGTCATCCGGCTCGTAGCCTCTGAGATGCACGAGCCCTCGCAGATAATACTCGTAAGCAGCGAGGCTGGCCGGCCGCCGCCGGAGGGACTCTCGATAATCACAGCTTTCGATTTGGCCCACGAGATTTGCGACAATCATTTTCACGATCTCGTCCTGGATGCCGAAAATATCTGCCGCTTGCCGCTGATATTTCTCAGACCAGACCAACCGCTCCGTGTCGGCTTGGATCATCCGCACAGTGATCCGAACCTCGTCTCCCGACCGACGCATGTTGCCTGTCACGAGATAGTTGGCAGCGAGCTTGCGCCCAACTTCCTTTAAACCCTCCGAGCGATCCCGGAACGCAAACGCTGAGGACACCGCAATCACCGACAGGCTCCTGAATCTTGCAAGACCGGATATGATGTCCTCAGTAAAGCCGTCGACGAGGAACTCGTTCGCTGCTTCATCTGCGCTTTGAAAGGGAAGGACGGCGACGACAGTTCGAATTGACTGCTCTATTGTGGGAGTGCGAGGCCAATGCCATGCACGCACCGGCCTGGAAATATTCTTCAGATGTAGCAGTCCTCCATCTACAAACAGCCGCTGCAATTCCTCTGGGAGGATGTCGTGCGTTGCCTCTGAGATGCAGATGCCATCCGGTAATGCATGTTGTTCGAGGCGCGCCGCAACATTCACGCCGTCGCCGAATACATCGTCCTCGGTGATCATGACTTCGGCGTAGTTTATGCCAACCCGAATTCGAAGGGTGTCGGTGCCGCTGGCAGCTACAGCCTCGCTTGCCAACAGATGCTGTACCTGTAACGCCGTCGAGATGGCTACGGCCGGACTTTCGAATATCGAAAGTAGGCCGTCACCCATAACTTTGATTGTCCGACCGCCACCCTTGAGGATTCGAGGCTTGAGGATCTGTTCTTGCAAACGACTAACGCTTGCCAGTGTTCCTTCTTCGTCGGCTTCCATCATGCGCGAATAACCGACAACGTCCGTCGTCAGGATGGCCATCAGTCGTCGGGTGGTGGGCGAAGAGGACATCTGTGACAAATCCCGACTAAACGGCAAGTGCTTCGAATGGAATGTACAGTCTTACGGCACTGATGTCATTCACACGGAGAGATAACGCTCCGCAACCCTCCGTTGACAGAGCGCCGAGACCCGTGCCTGGATCCACCTCCGGGCTGCCTTGCAACGACATGATTCAGAGGCGCCTGCGTGAAAACCCATATGGGAGAGAGCATGCGGAAGTGTTTAGGCCTGCTAACGGCAGGAGTCTTTCTTAGCGCATGTGTTGCACTAACTACACAACTATCCGAAA
This sequence comes from Rhizobium acaciae, assembly GCF_025941625.1. Classification (NCBI taxonomy): domain Bacteria; kingdom Pseudomonadati; phylum Pseudomonadota; class Alphaproteobacteria; order Hyphomicrobiales; family Rhizobiaceae; genus Rhizobium; species Rhizobium acaciae. The sequence continues at coordinate 99,201 of NZ_JAPCZO010000004.1, read as the reverse complement.
ACGAGCAGGAATCGAGCCGAAGCGAAAACTACCTGTCGATGTATCGCGCCAAGATCTGCTATGAAGCCAGCGAGCCTATGATTGGGCTCGCTCTCCGAGCCTTTTTCATGACATCGATAATTTGCCGGTGCGCGACAAGCACAGGCCAAATCAATTGAAGCGACATGGCTTTCCACCTAATTGAAACCTTTCCATTTTCCATGAGACGTTTTTTGAAAAGCGGCACGAAACGGGGCGGTCGAACTGCCGCCGCCGTTCTGATGATTGTTGCTTGTGCCAATCCGTCTTTTTCGCAATCTCCTGTCCCGGCCGATAAAGCGCCGGAACAGGCGCAGGCGTCAGCTCAACCGGCGCCGGCCATAACATCTCAAAAGTTCGACGACTGGTATTATCGCTGCACCGGCGCTGCGGCATGCGAAGTCGCGCAGGTTGCACAAGTCGCCAAGGACGGCAAGAACGTCAATGTGCTTACGCTGGCGATATCAACTGCGCCAGCCGCTTCCCAGGGCAAGGGTGAGAAGGGCAAGCTGCGGCTGATGCTGACGGCCCTTCTGCCGCTCAACGTCTTCCTGCCTTCGGGCCTGGCGATCAAGGCCGACGGCAAACCAGTCGTCAAGCTCGACTACCGCAATTGCAACGAGGCTGGATGCTGGGCGCAACTGGCGCTGGATACGAAGACGACGACGGCCTTGAAGAAGGGCGCGACCGCCGAAGGGCTGGTGCGGCTGATGAACGGCCAAGACGTCAATATTCGCTTTTCGCTGAAAGGGCTGAAGCCGGCCCTTGACGAGCTCCAGTCCATTTCAGTGAAGTAGCCGAATTTCAAAATGACCGCAGAAATTCGATCCGTCCTGGTCGCCGGCATCATCTTCGGCATGAGCATCGCGCCCGCCTTCGCGCAGTCGCCGGCCGATGACTTCAACCGCCGCCAGGAAGAACAGGCGCAAAAGCAGCGGCTGGATGCGCTTCGCCAGACAACGCCGGGCGGCGGCGCGGAGACGGAAAGCAGGCCTTTGCCCGCCGGCCAGGGCAAAGGCGCCTGCTTCGATATCACCCGTATCGAGATCGAAGGGGCGAACCTGCTGTCGCCGAGCGAACTCGGCAAAGTGACGGCGCCTTACCGCAACGCGCGCGTCCAACGGATGCGACTGGGTAGAGGTGCCGAATGACAACATCCCGAGGACGAAACCGAAGTGACTTGACGGCCGCTTATCCGGTGCATCCATGGCGATTGTCCCAACTGCCCGTCGGTGCGATTTGTTCCTAGGGGTCAAACTCGTTTGGTGCGCTCCGAACGCAGTCCACCGGCGGAAACGCAGCAGCACAGGCGCAGTCAACCTGGTGTTGGCCCTCGAGTCTGATTGACCGACACCCTTAGTGGTGCGGATTCCATCTAGTTCCGGAAGCTGATATCGGCAACAAAAGACGTCCCAATTTGGAGACGGGCGCCAGTCTTGTCGCCTGCTAGCGTCGTCCGTTTTTGCAGTTCGTCGAGTGCCGTTATTCGCTCCTGGATCGGATCGTCGGTGAGCGGAAATTCTCTCAACTGGTCGAGGAACGAGGTCCCCACGCCGTAGCGAACGATGAGGCTGCTCACCGTTCGATGTCCCACGTTCAATGGCGTAGGAAGGGAGATTTCGACCTTTCGTCCCCGGTAGTATTCGCCTTCAGCGATGAAACGGTCTCGGTCGCCGCGATGTTTAAGCTCATATTCTGCCCGGTCGCGTTTTTCTTCGACGGTCGCGAGCCGGTCGGTCTCATGTCGCCCGACCGTCGGCCTCGAGGCAGGTGACACGCCTGTGGGGGCAGAGACCGCTGAAGAGGCCTGCGGAAAGCCCGCTAGGCGAAGAGCGCGCGCTGTCGCCGCACGTGCGATGGCGTCGTCCGCAAAAACCATGTCATCTGCCCTGACTTCAAATGGCTCTTCCGGTTCTGGATCGATCAGGTGCAGGCTGCTCTGTACTCCACCATTCTCGACGCCGATGAACAGGCCGCTTGCGAGGCGTTGTCCGGTATAACCATGAGGAAAGACTATCGTGCGCTTTTGCGCCACTGCGCCCGTCGGCGTCCGGCCACCGCTCCCGAGCTGATGCGCTCGGTATGCACCGGAGGTCTGTGTGCCTTTGCATTCCAGCACGTGCCATACGCCGCTTGCGTCGCGCGCGACGAAATCCGGGGACTTTCCTGGCCCGCGCTTTTTGGGGGTCGTCGGCTGGACGCCTACTTGGGTCGCCATTCGTTGGATAAAATACCGCCCGTCTGCGACATGCGTCAGGTTCAGCTTTTCAATCAGCCATGCGATCGGCGCTCCCATTCCGAAATCATCGCTGAGAATTGTCTTTTGATGCGCGTCGAGTTCATGGAACGCGCGGGTAAGCAGAAGTTCTGGGCTCCCGGAAACCGCATGCAAGTATCGCACCCACGCCCAGAATTCGCTGAGAGAGACGCCGGACGCGTGCGACGGTGTGGTGAGATATCCGATCGTGAGCAGGAGGGCAGGGACACTAACATCCCAGTTGTCCATCGTCGGATTGAACGCAGCAGGAAACGCGGGAAGGGCTGGAGGCTTTGGCCAAGTATTCCGATCGATAGTGACGCGAAGTGTACGTTCCATTGGTTCCCAAAGTGCAACGAGAGAACGAGTCAGATCCGCTTGTTATCGCATGCAAGTTTTAAAATGTACTTATCTTGTGAAGCCTAATGAACGGTGCGATCGGCAAGGCCACGACGCCGTGTCCCTGCAATAGGTCGTGCTTCTCAAGCTACGAGAATTCCGGCAAGATGCCTCCGCCGGCGGGTCTGGCATCGGGGGATTGCATGGCATTCTTTCTCGACGAGCCCTTGCAGGATTGCTGCCGTGAGGCGCGACACGACCGACTGCACTCGGCTCTCCCGAATGCGAGGGCGAGCATTTTAGCGCCAATGCTTTTCGAGCTCGTCGCCACGAACGCGCCGGACCGCCTATCGGAGATCACTCAGACGCTGTTCGGCGTGTTTTTTCGACGCGGCTCCGTTCTGGGGACTCTATAATCATTCCGAATGGGGGACCTGCGGTTGGCGGCGCCAAGTGCTCGCCTTCAATGGTGAGCGCGACACGACGCCGTTAGAAATGCCTTACGCACTACTCACGGAGACGTGAGGCAGACTATGGCGTTCGTGGTGGTGCATGAGACTTCCATCAGGGGGCCCGAGAGGTCAGGAGCTTACCAGTGGCTGCGTATCACCACGCGGAGGAGGGCATCAAGCTTAAGCCAGAAGAAGCGCTCGCGTGGGCGAAGGAACTTTCCGTGGATCATAGCCTGCCATATCATGCACATTGGGCAGGATCGAAACCCCGGCCTTGACGAACCGGTCGCTCGCAAGCGTCATAGCAATGGGGCCAGTTCTTGCATTTAAGGCCTGGAGCTGGGTTGACACGGTTCGTGCGGGACGATCCCGTGATCCCGCACCGCCTCTTTGGTATCCATCCCCCGGCGAATTGACGGAGCCATTCTCCTCCGGTTCCGCTATGGAGTGTGCGCACAAAATTCGGATAATACAGGTCACTACTCATCTAGGTTTTAGGACTAAGCCGAAGTGACTAAGATTGTTTTAGTCCATATTCTTTGTTTTTCTTTTTGGGTAGTGTAAATACATTGATGCACGACTTGGGGTAGCAGCGACTATAGTGGGGGGCTGCCATGGCATCGCAGTGCTGGATCAATCTCGGGGCCGATGGAACCTTCGCTTCGAGCGGTCAGCTCAGGAGCACGCCCGATGATGTCGTGTATCTGCTCCGGGATGCCCTGGAAGGCGCGACGCGGCTAGTCCTATTTTTCCACGGCGGTCTCGTCAACGAAGCCTCGGGTCTCGCAAGCGCTGAGCGGATGGCAGACAATTATGGAGCGACCGCCGCATCGCTCGGCGTCGTCTGGGAAACCGGCCTCGGCGAGACCGTCCGCGACAATCTGCGCGGGCTTACCGAATCCGAGGTGTTCAAAAAGGCCCTGTCGTGGGTTTTGGCAAAGGCCGCAGCCGGCGACAACGAAGGCGCCAAAGGTGCAGCGGGCGGCGAGCTTACTGCGGTCGAAATCGAAGCGATGCTCAACACGCCCGAAGGCGCGGCAGCGCTCGATGCGGCGTTTTCTATCCAAGCGGACGTGGCCCAGCGGGTCGTAACTGCCAAGGGCGGCGGCCTCGACGATCTCGACGCCGAGGCGATCGCTCGCGACCTCGAATATGACTTTGCGAGCGACCGGTCGCTGCCCGACCTGATCGATCAAGCGGGCCCTACCGATCCGCTTCGTCGTAAACTCGATCTCGAGGACGGCGCCAGAGGCGTGACCGTCACCGGGCTCGCCCTGTTCATCGCGAAGGTGATCGTCGCTGTCGTCCGCCGCTACCGCGCCAAAACCGCGCATGACGCGCTGCCGACGGCTGTCGAGGAGCTGCTGCGCGCCGCCTATCTCGCCGATGTCGGAAAGTTCGCCTGGGACGCGATGAAGACCAAGGCGCAGCGTATGTGGATCGATGATGGCGAGAGTCCTGACATCGACGCTCACGGCGGCGGCTATATTCTGCGGCGGCTCGAAGTGCTGCAAAAGGCCCGTCCCGACATGATCATCGACGTGGTCGGTCACAGTGCTGGCTCTATCGCTATCTGCGAAATGCTGGCTGCGATCGAGGCCAGCAAACGCCGCATCCGCTTGCGTAACATTCTATTCCTTGCGCCCGCCGTCCGGTTCGACCTCTTTGCTCGCTGGATCCCGCGCGGGCCGCAAATCTTCAAGCAGTTCCGCATGTTCACGATGACCGACGCGGCCGAAAAGGCCGATCGGATCGGAGGTGCCCTCTACCCGAGATCGCTGCTCTACATTGTCTCTGGTTGCTTCGAGGATAGACCCGACGCCGCCATTCTCGGCATGGATCGCTTCCTGCGACAGGCGGGAACCTCGGCCGGGCAAGACTACGATGATGTGCGCCGCTGGCTGCTCGAGGACAACCGCTTGGTTTATTCGCCGAGCGCCGCCGGTGTCGGTGATGGGCTTCAGACAAGCGCGCATAAGCATGGGGCGTTCGACGACGATGCAGCGACTTTAGCCAGTCTCCTTTTTCTGGCGGGAGCAATATCATGACGCACGCGCCGGACGACTATGCACTTGTCATCGGCATCAACGACTACCCGCGATGGAACAATGGCGCTAAGTCCCTCAAGGGTTCGGTCAAAGACGCCCAGGATTTCCACGAGTGGCTGGTCGCGGACGCGGGCGGCGGTCTCTCCAGGAACAATGTCAAGCTGATCTTGTCTTCGGGTGCGCCCCTAGCCCCCCGCCAGTTTGCCATTGACGACGCATTCCGTGAAATCCGGGAGCAATCGGAAGGCAAGACCCGCCGACGCTTCTATTTTTACTTCTCTGGGCACGGCCATAGTCGCGCAGGCTCGTGGCAGCAGCAATCGCTGTGTCTGGCCAACTGGTCGCCGGTCGACGCTGGTGCGGCGCTCCATCTCGAAAGCTACATCAAGGCCTCGATTGGCTGCCTCAAATTTGCTGAAGCGGTTTTCTTTCTCGACTGCTGCCGCGTCCGAGCCATCGTGCCGCTGGGCCAGCAAAGCGAATTGGAATGTGGAGATCCCGATGCAAAGAACCGCTATTCGGCTGTCCTCTTCGGCAGTGACCAATATGAACCCACTTACGAAGGCGAGGTCGAAGAGGAAATCCGTGGTTATTTCACCTCCGGTTTGCTAAAGGTCCTCAAAGAAGGGACAATCGAACTTGGCGATCTCCTCAAGCGGCTAAAAGTCATCGTCCCAGAGCTGGCGAAACCAAAGGACCAGACGGTTCGCGCGATTCCCGCCGACACTGAGATTTATCTCGGCCCACCGGGATCCAGGCCGCCGGCGCCGAATTATGCGACCGACGACGGCACGCATGTCAAAATCTCGGTCATTTCCAATCTCATCGGCAGAAACTCCAAAGAGGACGATTCGCCGCCGCCGCTCGTCGGCGATATCTCGGTTCTACGCGACGATCTGCTCATCCGCCGCGGCCTGGGCTCTCTGACGACAAAGTTGCCTCCTGGCCGCTATCAGGTCCGGATAGATCACGCGGAAGCCTCGGTGACCCACGATCTCGATGTTGCGGGCAGGCGTGTGAATCGCGACTTCGTTCTTCCGCGCCGTGCCTCGGCGACACTACTGTCGAGCACAGTCGACAAGCATGAATGGCTGACTGATCCAGTAGTCAAGGCCAGCAAATGGGATGCGTCGAAGGGTGGTCAGGCGATTTTCGTTTCACTGCGTTCACGGCAACCAGCCGGGTCTCCGGAAATCCTCGGGTCCTTGGATCTCGAAGACCCCTTCAATCGTCGTCGTAAGCTGTATGACGCGCACTCATTGCACCATGTTCCCCTAGGCATGGCGCGACTGGTCTATCACGATCGCCGGGGCACGGCATCGTTCCTGCCAATTCCGATCGCCAAAGATTGGGATACCCATGTCTTTGTCCTAGTCAGCGAAGGCAAGCCGAGCCTAGAAACGGCTTCGGTCTCGATGCGACCGGCTGGCGCAGGCTTCGATCCGTCCGATGCCCTGATCGACGCATACGAGCGCGCTATCGGCGATCTCGTTACCGGCGGACCGGGCCCCGATCCCGCTACACTGGACGCGCTACTGTGGGGCAAGTATCGCAACCCGCTATTTGGATTGCTCGGCGCGCACTTCTTGATTCGGGACTTAAGGCGTCACGCAGTCCCGGATCCCTATTTGCTTGAGCGCTTATCGATCGTTGCGGACAACCTTGGAAATCTTCTCGGCGTCACCGCGCCCGATGTCGTAGCTCTGCGCCTTTGGAAACAACTCATCCTGAACCAGCAGCCGAGCGAACGGCCGACGCATGATTTGCCGCTCTTCAATGTCGGCTTTCAGGCGTTCATCGAGGCTACCGCGCAATCCGATAGTGCTCCGCTGCATTGGTTCGACGACGTCGCACTTGGCCTGGATGCGAATTCGCCCTGGACGCATTGGAGTCAGGACTACATGATCGAGAGCCCCAGTGGTTCCCATAGCTATCCAACGGCAACGTCTGTATTTCAGGTCAGGAGCACCGCTCTTACAAGGATCAGGGCGATCGAGAAGCTTTGGCGCGATGAAGGCTTTGTCGTAGAAGCCACGCAGGTTGATGAGCGCCGGTCTCTGCGCGCAACCCGAACTGGCGGCGACGATAGTTTCGGCTTGATGCATCAAGCAAATACGATCCTTCGCGTGCCTGAATGGTTAGTTAGCTATATGCGCGATGCGATTGATCGGAGCGAGCGCAGGAAAGAAAGTATCAATTTTGCTCGGCTTGTCCGACGCACCATGTTGCCCTTGAACGTCCTCATGACGGCAAAGTTTCTCGCCGAGCAGGATGACGGGGACCAAGCGATCGAGCGATCCACCGAAGCAGCTCCCGCGCTAACCAGAATTCCCACAGATGAGCAGGGCAAGGCCGAGGACGACGGTGAAATGGCGGCCGAGGCCGAATAAGCGATGCGGGCTCGTGACCAGTGCCGGTGACCAGTTTGCTGCCGGCAGCTCGCGAGAGGGTAGCGAGCTCTACCGTGTTTCCCCAGCGGAATGTGTGAGCCTGGGAACTGGCGACAGGGATGCTCCTGAGCGAAGATGGCTTATTGCAACTGACGATTAAAATTCGGGAGATCATCCGGCGATGGGGGATTTCCGAAAACTCTACGTCGTATGATCGAGGGCATCCAGCGTTCTCGCGGTAGCTGTTCGATCACCGAGCCAGGTATTGGGTCTAGCCGTTGTATCGGGTTGGTGGAAAGCGATCGCGCCGACAGATGTAACGATGTCACAGGGCAGTCTACGAGGAGCCTACCCAGGTGCTCGAAAACCGCTGGGTCTGCAATGTCCGTCGCAAGGGCGACATGTTGGACTCGGGTGACGGCAACGGCCCTCGATATCATTGCTGCGAGCGGCTCGGCTCGAGTGACGTCTTTTCTGATGACCACGAGGTCTTCGATCCTGTCCCCAGGCTCGTCTTCATATTCCTGATAGATTTGAGCAATTCGAACGGGATCGGGCGCCCAGATGATCTTCTCGTCTAACCAGTAGCACATGAGCGCGATGTCATCGTAGTCGTCCCGCTCGTCTCCGTCCATCCAATCATCGATCATGTCGCCATCTCGGTTCTCAAAGACCAGAGCGGTCGCAGGACCGAGATGCAGGCTCGAGAATATCAAGGATTCGCCCTGCTGGATTGCGAGCTTTGGCATCCGTCCCTCAGCCATGATTGAACCTTTCAATGATATTGTGCACGACCATGGGATCCGTTGGCCACGCATCGAGCAAATAGTTTTCAAATTCGCTCCACGTTGCCGAGCCAACCTGGAAGAAAAATAGTCCGCTGAGTTTGTTGATCTTAAAGCGCAAGACGTCGCGCTCGTCTTTGAGTATCAACCCGATGGACTCGAAGAACGTTGCCAACGCATGGCTGACACCGATCGGAGTTGTAGAATGCACTCGGTTCACCGCCATATACCGCCACTGCGTGTTAATGCTTTTCACGGTCGCGTCGCGGTGAAGGTGGTACCAGGCCCCATATAGAAGGGCGCGCAGGGTGATCAGAAGGTACGAGTCCGAGAGATCGGGCAGTGCTGCAATGATGAGCTCGTAGTCTTCAAATCGGCTCTCCTCGAATCCCATGATGCAGACCGGAATGCCATGTGCGCGTTGTTGCACGTTCCTGTCGTCCGCGAGCTCGTTGTGAAGAACGAGATTGATCGTGCCCTGAAGGTGGTTTCGGAGGATCACTTGCTGCTGGCGTACTATGTTGTACTTGAGCGCCGTCGTACAGCGTTGCGTGCTCCCGCTCTTCAATTCGAAATAGTCGGCCCCCTGAGATTTTCGAAGAATGACCAAGTCATCGATAAAACCCAACGGCTGGGACTTGAATCGGACATCGCGACCGGATTTTCTAGCTCTCAGGCTCCTGCGAATCTCGCGGAGGATCGCGTTCATCGTGAAAGCCTTCTCGAACGCGTGGCCGTTGTCGTTCGCATCTCCACCAGTTCTACGCTTCCGTGCCTTCTTCGCGCCTTTAGCGCCTAGAGCCTTTATTATGTGGTGGTTCGTGATGTCGGTCATAAGTAGGTCCGTTTTTTGTACACCTTCATGACGCAATTTTGCGAAAGAGCGGTTACCAGCAACGCGAAAAAATGAGTCACCAGGATTTTCTTCTCGACCTGACGTCAAAGTTGCCCCGGTCGTACATCGGCCGGGAAGGGCGTTGCCACAAGATCGGCAGACCGGCAGGACATCGTTGCAAATGCTGGACATGCTCGCACCGACCACACCTGATCATCTCGGCCACGTATGCCCAGCAAACTGCCGCTGCAATCCCTACACTCGCGAGTATCTTTGCGTCGAGTTCTCACACTACTTGGAAGAGTGGGGGCGACACGGACAACCTGTCGTCCAAACGGTGATCTTCCAGCACTGCCCTAGAGGCGCTGGCGTCCAACACGATCTGGTGTGAAATCCGGAATGTGGATTTGGTGCGGTTCATCAATCCCACGACGAGTGAGTGGCCATTGCGTGCTGCCACCACCGGATGCATAGTCTTGGCTTTGCGCTGGGGGTGCTCAAGATGATCTTGCGATCTAAATCACTTGCATTGTTTGCCGTGTTCAGTTTTGCGACTGCCGTTGTTGCCCAAGAAGACGGCGCACCGCGGTATCAGGACGTCGAAGGAGAGGAAATCTTCGGTCCTGACTATCAGCCGCAGGCGGCGCCGGAGAAGGGCTTGCCGCTGTACATCGGTCGCCCGAATGCCGGCATCTCGGCTCCTGATAGCCTTCTCTTGCTGCCGCAGGATTCGTTTCGGCCGATGAGTGGGACTTGGTCGCTGCCTAACGAAGATCTGCAACGTCAGCTTCCGAGCGAGGTACCGTTGCTGCGAGACGTCCGAAGAGGCTTTCAGACTTGGCAGGTGCCGAGATTGAATCCCAACCGTGGGCTTCCGGCGCCGCCGGCGGACCTAGGTGCGGAGATGAAGGTGCATTATGTTTATGTGGGCCAAGGTGCGGGCGCTATCATAGAGCTGCCATGCGGCGTCGCCGCAGTGGACCTCGGTGGAGAGTTCGGCGGTGGTTCGGGATCCGTCGACGGAGGATCGCTGTTTGTAGCCTACCTCAAGGCATTCATGGAGCAGCATCCATCGTACAGCAATACGATCGACGTGGTCTATCTCAGCCATGCTCATGCCGATCATATCAATGGCGCCAAGCAGCTCGCTACAAGCGGAATTGCGATCGACAAGGTCGTCGACAACGGACAGACTTCGACTGAAGGATCGGTCGGAAAGCAGACTGATTTCAGAAACTGGGCGACGGAGGGTGATCTCAAGCACCGGTATAGTGCAGTGGAACTTGCTCGGCAGGTAACCGCAACCGGCGCGACCAATGCAGCTATCGATCCCTTTTCGTGCGCCACGGTTACCGCGTTTTGGGGCGGAGCGAACGAGAAACTCGCTAGCCCTGGCTATTCAAACCCGAACAATCACAGTGTCGTTCTACGATTTGATTTTGGGCAGGCATCATTTCTCTTCATGGGTGATCTCGAAACGAATGCCGCAAAAGACATGCTTGATCAGTTCGACGAGAATACGGAGGTTTTCGATGCCGACGTCCTGCAGCTTGCTCATCATGGTGCGGAGGATGGCATCAACGACAGTCTTCTGAAAATGGTCTCGCCTAGGATTGCGATTCTGTCGATGGGCGACCGGACGTCGAAGGGGCCACAGTCTGGCTGGGGACACGGGCACCCGAGACTAGATAGCCTCTCGATCCTACAGGACGATCCTGTCACGGTCGGTGAAATGAGGTCCTCACCACAGACCTTCTGGGGGTATCCGAAAGAGGAAGTGCCGACGAAGGAGGTCATTATCAATCGGGCGATCTATGGTACCGGATGGGAAGGAACAATCGTCGTTACGGCCACCCAATCTGGGCAATATACCGTGGCGACCGGTCAGGGGCACTGAGCACTCCGCCGAGCCAAGACGCAGGAACTTCGCCGCGCTGTAACCAAACTGCTAAAACGTTACAACGGGAGGCCGTCATCGCACCTTTAAGCTTCGATCCCGAGGTCTATCTCCGCGGCGTTTTTGTTCGCATCGCCGATCAACTGTCCTTTTCCAGAACCGCCTTCTCGCGGCCGATGCCCACCCGGTTGCCGATCAGACCAGAAACGAGGCTGACAAGAAAAACTGCTGCCCACCAGCCGGCGAAGGCCGTGCCGAACACAGCTATCCCGAACGACGGCATGGCGACCGAGGCCAGCAGCAGTCCGCCAAGAGCAAATGACGTAGTCCACTTCTGCTGTGTGGTTCGCCAGGCATGGCGCATGAACAGACGGCGGAGTAGGCGGGCGGCGGCAGCATAGTTTAGCTTCATACTCAGTTGTCGTCTTTCCGGTGTTTGGCAGTGCGGTTGTGCAGCAAGGGGAAACTTTCTCACTTTATAGCGCGCCACTTCCATCTCGCGAATATGGATAGACGAATTGGTTCCAGTGGTATGGATGGCATCGATCGTCAACTCAATCCGGCCGGCGCTAGATCGGCCACCGCGGAAGCCACGAGGACCTATGATCGAATCCGGCTTGAGAGACAGATATGGACATTAGCTGGAATTGCGAGACGAATTTGGACATTCCGGAGCAGGAAGTCGGCAAATGCGAGACGAAGACGCACGTCTGTACAAAGGCGCAACTAAACGCCTGCGCTGACATCTGACTTTTTTATGAGAGCAGGTTGCACGGAATTGTGGGCGCCGCGCTATTTCTAAGGAGCCCACGCACAAGAAGGCCATGCGATCTTCGAAAATGCAGGAACGGAGGGGCGACGATGCAGCAGCTTCGGGAGTTTCTATCGTAGCCGGTTGTCGATTGACGAACTGGCTGCTCGCGCGTCGGAAATCTTCATAGGTGTCTTCTGACATGTTCCAGCGGAAATCTTGTCGGAGCCACATCCCTCAGCTCAAAAGCGCGTCATTCCGAAGGCAAAGGCATATTTCAGAACGGTGCCGCAGGCCCGTGACGTTAGGCGCAAAGCTATCGCGGAGAATCTATCAAACCAAGGGCTCCAGGCGCAAACCTAGGCGGGCTTACCAACCGTAACCCATGTGTCCAGAACGGACCTGGATGGGATGGCGCACCCGACAGGATTCGAACCTGTGACCTTTGGAATCGGAATCCAACACTCTATCCAGCTGAGCTACGGGTGCATGCCTAAGGCGGTTTGAATCGCCTGTCCGATGGGTGGTTCTTAGCCTAGCTTGCGGCCGGCTTCAATCGTGAAATTCTCAGAATCACCGATGCTTGCGGTTTGGCTGGTGTTTTTATCCATCAGCCCCAGGGACCGTTGCATAAAAACTCCGCCGGCCTTGCGGGCGGCGGAGCGTTGTTGTCGAGGGCTGCCGCCTGGCGGCGGTCAGATCTGCATGGCGCCGGGGCCGGGGATGGCCTTTGGCGGCACCTTGCCGAGAATGATCATGCCGAGAACTTCGTCCTTGGTCACGTCCTCGGTGCGGGCATGGCCGACGACCTGGCCGTTCTTCATCACCGAGACGCGGTCGGCAAGGTCGAAGACGTCGTGGATGTCGTGGCTGATGAGGAAGATGCCGATGCCTTCTTTCTTCAGCTGCTTGATCAGCTCGCCGACCTGAGCCGTCTCCTGCGGGCCGAGCGCTGCCGTCGGCTCGTCCATAATCAGGATGCGGGCGTTGAAGAGGATCGCACGGGCGATCGCCACCGATTGCCGCTGGCCGCCCGAAAGCGCCTTCACCGGCTCCTTGAAGCGCTTGAAGTTGGGGTTGAGCCGCCCCATCACCTCGCGGGCCGAGGCTTCCATCGCGACGTCGTCGAGCGTGCCCCAGCGGGTCTTCAGTTCGCGGCCGAGATAGAGGTTGGCGGCGGCGTCGACGTTGTCGGCGACAGCGAGCGTCTGGTAGATCGTCTCGATGCCGTATTTCTTGGCATCGCGCGGATTGCGGATGTCGGCAGGCTCGCCGTTGATCAGGATCTCGCCGCCATCGCGCTTGTAGGCGCCGGAGAGGATCTTGATGAGCGTCGACTTGCCGGCGCCGTTATGGCCGAGCAATGCCACGACTTCGCCGGGGTAGAGATCGACCGAGGCATTGTCCACGGCGTGAATGCCGCCGAAGGAGATCGAGATGTTTTTCAGTTCCACGAGGGGAGTGCGTTGATCAGCCATGTCTAGGGCTCCTCTCACTTGGCACGGGCGCGGTAGACGGTGTCGAGCCAGACCGCCACGACAAGGACGGTGCCGACGACGACGCTCTGCAGCGGCGTATCGACATGCGCCAGCACCATGCCTGACTGCAGCGACTGCATGACGAGCGCGCCGAGCATGGCGCCGGCGATGGTGCCGGTGCCGCCTGCCAGCGACGTTCCGCCGATGACGGCGGCGGCGATGGTGTAGAGCTCGTCGAGCGTACCCTGCGAGTTGGTTGCGGCGTTGAGGCGCGCGGTGGAGATCGCCGCAGCAATGGCCGCGAGAATGCCCATCAGCGCGAAAATGCGCACGGTGACCCAGCGGGTCTTGATGCCGGCGAGCTCTGCCGCTTCCGGGTTGCCGCCGATCGCGAAGACGTAGCGGCCGAAGCGCAGGCGTGTGGCGATGAAGGTCATGATGATGCCGACGACGATAGCGATCAACACCGGCACGGCGATGCCGTAGGGGATATCCAGGCCGGTCTCGGGCCAGGGAATATTGTTGGTCTCGGCATATTTCTTGGCGATGTTGATCGGCCAGTAATAGCTGTTGGCGATCCAGACCGCGCCGAGGATGAGCACGCAGCTCAGGACGGCGAGGAAATATTCAGCCCACATCGGCCGGCGCGGGAAACCGAAGCGGCGGCGCTGCCGGCGTGAGCCGACGATGCTTGCGATCACGAAGAGGCAGGCGCAGATGCCGACGATCCAGCTCCAGGTGGCGCCGATCGAGCCCTCCGCGCCTCCGCCCATGATGCGGAAGGTCTGGTCCATCGGGGCAACCGTCTGGCCGCTGGTGACGAGCCAGGTGGCGCCGCGCCAGACGAGCAGGCCGCCGAGCGTGACGATGAACGAGGGGACGTTGAGGAAGGCGATGATGATGCCTTGGAAGGCGCCGATCAGGCAGCCTGCCGCTAATCCGACCAGCAGCGTGATCGCCCAGGTGAAGGGGCTGTCGAAGCCGATATATTCCGGCAGGATCTTGGCCTGCGTCACGCCCATGATCATGCCGCAGAGGCCGAGCACAGAACCGACCGACAGGTCGATGTTGCGGGTGACGATGATCAGCACCATGCCCGTCGTCATGACGGCGATGTCGGTCGTCTGGACCGAGAGATTCCAGAGATTGCGCGGGGTCAGGAAGAGGCCGCCGGTGATGATGTGGAAACCGATCCAGATGATGATCAGCGCGCCAATCATGCCGAGCAGACGTGTGTCGATCTCGGTGGCGCGGAAGAAGCGGGTCACCGGACTGGCTTCCGCCGCTCGCGGTCCGCTTGATGTTGTGGATTTTACCATTTCGGCCATGGGTTTGCCGTTCCCCCACTTTGTTTGGACGGATGCGCCGGCGTGCTAGAGGCTGCCATCGGCGTCATGCGTCTATTCTTCAACTCACCATCGCGATGCTTCCGGAAGCCGGTCGCGTGGCGTCGCGACACCCTTCCGGCAGGGAATGAAAACCCGCGATGGTGCGGCGAGGCGGAGAAAACTTCGTCGTTGTAATTCTCATCCGCATCCGGCGCCGCAACGGTGTTTCGCTGCGGCGCCGGCAATTCTAGTTTACAAGCCGTGGCTTACTTGCAGGCAGCGACGCTGTCGGCCTTGACGCCCTGGCACGCTTCCGCCTTGGAGATCCAGCCGGCGTCGATGACGACGTTCAGATTGTCCTTGGTGATCGCAAGCGGCTTCAGGAAGACCGACTGCATTTCGACGCCCTTCGGGCCGCCCTTGAAAGCCTGGGCGCCGTCGATCTTGCTCATGTCCTTGCCGCCGGCGAGGTCGAGAGCGATTTCAGCGGCGCGCTGGCCGAGTTCGCGGCTGTCCTTCCAGACGGAAACCGTCTGCGTGCCGAGAGCGATGCGGTTGAGCGCTGCCTTGTCACCGTCCTGGCCGGAAACCGGAACGGAGCCGGCGAGACCCTGTGCGTCGAGAGCGGCGATCGCGCCACCGGCGGTGCCGTCATTCGAGGCGACGACGGCGTCGACCTTGTTGTTGTTGGCGGTCAGGAACTGCTCCATGTTGCGCTGAGCGTTCTCCGGCAGCCAGCCGTCGGTATAGGCCTCGCCGACATTCTTGATCTTGCCGGCGTCGATGGCGGCCTTCAGGACTTCCTGCTGGCCCGAGAACAGGAAGTCGGCATTCGGATCGGAAGACGAGCCCTTGATGAAGACGTAGTTGCCTTCCGGCTTGGCCTTGAAAACGCCTTCAGCCTGCAGGCGGCCGACTTCCTTATTGTCGAAGGTGATGTAGAAAGCAGCCGGGTTTTCGATCAGGCGGTCATAGCCGACGACGGGGATGCCTTCAGCGGCGGCCTTCTCGATGGCCGGGCCGATCGCATCGGAGTCCTGGGCGAGAATGATCAGCGCGTTGGCGCCCTGCGAGATCAGCGATTCGACGTCGGTAAGCTGCTTTGCAGCAGAAGACTGCGCGTCAGCGGAAATATACTTGGCGCCCTTGGCTTCGAGAGCCTTCTTGATGGCGGCTTCGTCCGTCTTCCAGCGTTCTTCCTGGAAATTCGACCAGGAAACACCGACGACGAGATCGGCAGCCATGGCAGCGGTATGCACGGAAACGAGGATGGCCGCGCCGGCCATCAATTTCAAAATAGACTTCATAATGTCCTCCCGAGTGGATTGCGACCGGCCCAGCCCATGCTTCCTCCGGCCACCGCGAATAGCTGTCGAGAAAGGTTCGGATTTTTTTCTCGACAGTCGAGAAATTTAGTGTCAGAGATTTTTTCAACTGTCAACACTGCACTGCCAGCTTAATTTCCTTGCGAAACACCGGCTGGAGATGCAGTGGAAACCACGGGAAGAGCAAGCAGGAGGAGAGGGCGGCATTCATGCTGACCAAGTCGAGCACGGAGCTGGTCCGGCAGAGAAACAGCGTGCTCGTGCTGTCCGTGCTGCGTCGCCACGGTGCGCTCGCGCATACCGAAATATCAGATTTCACCAGGCTGTCATCGGCCACCATTTCGGCGATCACCACTGAGCTGGAAAAAGCCCAGATCATCGAAAAATCGGAACAGCAGCCGGCAAGCGGCCGCGGCCGGCCGCGCGTGCTGCTGCGTCAGCGGCGCGATTGCGGCTATCTCATCGTCGTCATCATCTCCTCGGATGCAGTGCAATATTCGCTGGTCGATTATGCCGGCAAGCTGATCGACCGCTTCAGTGAGGAGCGTTCGCATGATCCGGCAGGGGCCGTGCGTTTCGTCGCGGCGGTGCGGGCCGGGCTTTTGCGCATTCTCGATCGTTCGAAGATCAGCCAAGAAAAGGTGCTGCTGATCTCGATCAGCAGCAAGGGGCTGGTCAATTCCACCGAACCGGTTCTCGTCTGGTCGCCGATCTTCGGCAGCGATCAGATCGATTTCGAATCAGCACTCCGGCCGGAATGGCAGGCCAAGGTGATCCTCGACAACGAGACGCTGCTGGTCGCGGCGGCACTCGGCGCGCGCGAGGAGATGGTGAAGGGCGCCGATTTCCGCTCGCTCGCCGCCCTTTCGCTCGGCCATAGCGTCGGGCTCGGCATCGTCAGGCGCGGGAACCAGACGGGCCAGGAGATATCGGCACCCAATTTCGGGCACATGCTGCACATGGCCAATGGCGGGCTCTGCCGCTGTGGCACGCGTGGCTGCATCGAGGCCTATGCCGGTTTCTACGCGATCCTGCGCAGCGCCTTCGAGGTGCCGCTCGATACGATCCCGGCAAAGTTCGTGCCGGTGGCGGAACTGGACAAGATCGCCGCAAAGGCGCGCCAGGGCCACCGCGTCCCCGCCTTCGCCTTCCGCCAGGCGGGGCTGGCGCTCGGCAACGGGCTGTCGCGCATGCTGAGCCTGACGGAGCGCATGCCGATCGCCATCACCGGGCCGGGCACGCGTTATTACGACCTTCTTCGGCAAGGGATCGAAGAAGGTCTGGGGCAATCGCATATCGTGCGCATGGAAGGCATGCCCGAGATCAGGGTAGTGGCCGACGAGCAGATCCTCGTTTTCGAAGGGCATCTGAACCGGGCGCTGTCTGTCATCGACGAGGATATCGTTCTCTCGGGCGTTCAGGGAATCCAGGCATCGGCGACTGTTCAGGAATCGGGTTGAGGGTTTCTTTCAATCGACGTCTGGTGATTGCAGCAGCAAGGGGCCAGCCGGTATGCGACTTTGAGGGGCGTCGCGGCACCAAAGATCTCTGAAACGCGAAATGGCCGGGCGGGCGCCCGGCCATCTCATGCGTGGCTTCCGGTCGGGAGAGGGCCGTCAGCCGATCTTGATGAGCTTGCCTTCCTTGACGGACTGGACCGCGGCATCGGCGAGCGCCAGCGCTGCGAGACCATCAGCGCCTGATGGAGAGATCTTGGAGCCCTTCTCGATCGCGGCGATGAAGCTGGCGATCTCGTTGGCATAGGCTTCCGTATAACGGGTCATGAAGAAGTCATGCAGCGGCGGGCGGGTGTAGCCTTCGCCGTTTGCGACTTCGATGGAGACCGGGCGCTGGTTTTCGGCCGAGACGAGGCCCTTGGAGCCATGCGCCTCGATGCGCTGGTCGTAGCCGTAGGTGGCGCGGCGGGAGTTGGAGATGATGGCCTGCTTGCCGGATTTCGTCTGCAGGATCACCGAGACGCTGTCATAGTCGCCGGCTTCGCCGATCGCCTTGTCGACGAGGACGGCGGCGGTCGCCAGCACCGAGACCGGCTCCTCGCCGAGCAGGAAGCGGGCCATGTCGAAATCGTGGATCGTCATGTCGCGGAAGATACCGCCCGAGCGCTTGATGTAATCGACCGGCGGGGCGCCGGGATCGCGCGAGGTGATCGTCACCATCTCGACATCGCCGATCTTGCCTTCGTCGATGACCTTGCGGACAGCCATGAAATGCGGGTCGAAGCGGCGGTTGAAGCCGACCATCAACTTGGCGCCGGTCTCTTCCACCACCTTGATGCAGGCCTTGACGCGGGCGACGTCGAGATCGATCGGCTTCTCGCAGAAGATCGCCTTGCCGGCGCGGGCGAAGCGTTCGATCAGATCGGCATGGGTATCCGTCGGCGTGCAGATGACGACGGCGTCGATATCCTTGGCTGCCTCGATCGCCTCGATGGTGCGGACCTCGCAGCCATAGGCCGAGGCGATGGCTTCGGCTGCCTGCGGAAAGGCGTCGGCGACCGCGACGAGCTTTGCATTGGCGTCGCCGCTGACAGCCTTCGCATGAACCTTGCCGATGCGGCCGGCGCCAAGAAGACCAAATCTCACTGTCATTCCAACCTCCCTTGAATTCGGAACAAATAAACCGAATTGTCAAATTTCTGGAATTTTCATTCCACCTTCTCTGCGTCGCGTCAAGGCCTCGGATCTTTCACATTTGCAAGATTCGAACCAGAGCATTTCCTGCTCGGATTGAAGCGTTCTGCCGGAGCCGGCTTCTCGAACATTCGATACCGTTCGAGCCAACAGAATACTTTAATCTGCCCAGGAAAGGCTTTAGAGACAAGCGCGGCACAGGCCGAGGGCAGTGCGACATATCCGAGCGCGGGGCAAAGATGCAGCTGATCGATCCGAACCATCCGGCATACCGGCGCCTCTGGGTGCGAGTTGCCATCGTTGCCGTCTGCTTCGGCTGGGCCGTGGTCGAGTTCGTCACCGGCGACCCGTTCTGGGGCGTGCTCGCGGGCGGGGCGGGCGCCTATTCCTTCTATATATTGTTCTGGACCTTCAAGCCGCAGCCGCCGGCCACCGAGCCGGCCGCGCAGCCTGACGCCGAGGAAGAAGAAGGGCCCGCGGCGACCGCTGAAAAACCTTCCAAGGACGGGCAGGCGGAATAATCAGCGGGCGATTCGCCGCAGCGCTTCGTCGCATTGTCGCGAAGGGCAGGGCAACACCGTCGGGGGTGATTGGCGGCATGCTGGCCGGCGGTGCGGGGATCTGGGCCTTCGATCCGAAGCCACCGGAGATGGCGGCAGTCGTCACACCCGATGACCCGGACGGGGACGAGCGACAGTAGACGAAGAGAAGAGGGCCGAATAATCAAAGCCTGGCGCGATCTTTCCGATGCGCGCCAGGCTCGAGGTCTTTGTTTGATACGATCGCAAAACCGACGCACGGCTTCGCGTGTAGCCAGCACGATCTCCGGCGCATTCCCGTCCTGTCAGAGTGACAGTTCCTTGGCTTTCGCGTCGATCTTTTCGCAGGCATCCCCGAATGGATCGTGCGTCGGTACCAGCGGCGAAATGCCGAGCAGGAGAAGCGCTTTCAAATGTGACCAGCCACCTCCCAGCAACGGCGCAAAGGGTGTCATCACGATGCGTTCCTTGCCATAGAGACGCTCGTACTCTGGAAAATTGCGGAAGTTCTCGTGATTGCTGTTCTTCAGATGGAAGGACTCAGTCTCAGCACCTTCGGCAAGGATAACTTCGTGCGTATCGAGCATGACGGCATAGTACTCGATCGATCCGTCGGCGGCGGGAGTGACCGATGCAATCGTCTTGCCGTTTATGAGGTCCTTCACCTGGATCAGAACGCCGTTCAGGTACAGCGCATGGCCAGGCGACAGATAAAGATCCGAATGGGGTGTGTGCCCGTCCAGTGCGTGGCGGGAAACCCGGATCGGCACGACGTCCTTCTGCCAGCGCGCGCCGCTCTTCTTGAAGCTTTGGTGGCCGACCCACTTTACCGGACGGGTGCTTCCGTCAGGAAGGGCAACGCGATCGCCGATGCTGAGATCCTCGACAGGCTTCTCACCGCAATCCGTGAGGATCGCCGTTCCCCGCAGGAAACATTGTGGGCCGCTCCCGCTGCCGCCACCGCCACTGGAGCCACCACTTCCGCCTGAGCCACCGCTCCCGCCAGAGCCTCCGTGTCCACCGGAGCCGCCCCGTCCCCAAAGCCGCCCCAGCGCGTTGGCCGGAGAGGTGGAAATTGCTGTGGCCAAAGCTGCCACGCCGGCAAGACGAGCACCGGCGGCGGCGGCTACACCTAGAAAATGTCTGCGCGCGGTGTTGCGGGGCAGTTTCGGATCTTCCGTAGATGACATGTTGGCGCTCTCCTGAAAACATTTACACCGCCCTATGTTACAAGAGGTTGCATCGCATTCAATTTCGCTAAATAGCTACGGCCTACCAAAAAGGGAGTAGGCATGGTCTACTGGGGTCCCGAAATACGCTATTGCCGGTAGCAAAAAGCGGCAGATTTCTCTGCTACCCGAGCGCGAAAGAATCAAACTGGGTGCCATGGGCACCGGTTGAAGCGCAGGAAAAACAGCCCATATAGAACTCGCGAATCGAGCCGGAAACGGCGGTTCTTCCAAAGTCTCGGAACGTTTGCCTGCGTTCGCGAGAAAGCTTCAGCTGTGCGGCCGGCGGCGCATCGCCTCGTCGATCAGCAGATTGGCGATCATCATGCGCCTGTTGGCATTGCCGCGGAAAGGCTCTGCGACCCCATCAGGATGATTGGCCTTGGCAAAGGCGCGCCGTTTCTCGTTCAGCGTCTGTTGGGTATCGGTGGCAGCGATCGCCAGTTCCGCAGCGATCTCTTCCGGAGCGATGCGGGCGAGATGGTTCGGCATGACGGGCTCGGGTCGAGGTGCAGCCGTCGGTTCCAACGCGAGCGCGGCGGCGGCATCGAGATCCAGATTGTCGAAATAGGCCTGGCCGACGCGTTGTGAGGCGGCCGAGACAGCTTCCATGACATCGAAGGCCATGACATCGAAGGCAAGCCCGGTGCCGAGGCCGGAGACGCGATGGACGGCCGGCGCCTCGGCATCTTCGGCCGTCTCGTCCTCCGCCTTCAGCCGCTCGAGGACTGATTGAAATACCGACTGCCCGAACAGCATCCCGTCTTCCTTTCGAAGCGCGCATTAAAAGAGAGCAAGATGGCGCAGGGCTTGCGGCTGTCGTCAACCGGCCTGCTTGCGGCTCTCCTCGAGGATGATGTCGTAGAGCAGCCTTGCGCTCGGCGGCAGCGCCCGTTCCCTCGCCGTGATCATGCTGTAAGGCTTGACGTTGATGTCGAAATCGATCGGCAGCATGCGCACATCAGAGGCATTCGAGCCCTGGCTGGCAAGGAACTGGGCGACGTCGACGGCGACGGGAGCAATCGCATCGGTTTCGCAGATGATGGCGCAGGTCAAAAGCAGCGAGGAGGTGTTGACGATGTTTTCGGGCAGCGCCACGCCACGCGACAGGAAAACGTCCTCGATCGTGCGGCGCAACAGCGTACCCGGCGGCTGGAACACCCAGTCGTAATCCCTGACGTCGGCGAGGCTGCTCGTCTTCTGCTTCATCAGCGGATGGCTGCTGCGCACGATCAGGCAAGCCCGCTCGATGCCGATTTCCGTCACTTCGAACAGGCGCGGATTGAGATCATCGGGAATGCGGCCGATGATGAAGTCATGGCGGGCGGCGAGCAACTCGCGGGCAAGCACGTTGCTCGTCTCCACCTGGATGTTGATCTCGATGCCGGGATAGGCCTTGCGCACCTTGTTGATCGCCGGGACGACGAGGCTCATGGCCGGCGCCGTCACCGCGCCGATGAAGACCGAGCCGCCTTTGCCGCTTTTCAATTCACCGATCTCGCGGCTCGCCTCGCGCAGCTCCAGGAGGATCTTCCGAGCCCTTCGGGCAAGCGCTGCGCCGAAGGTCGTCAGCACCACGCCGCGGGCCACCCGCTCATAGAGCGACGTCTTGGTAATCGATTCCATTTCGGACAACATCCGCGATGCGGCGGGCTGCGAAATGTTCAGAACCTCGGCTGCGGCGGAAATCTGTCCGCTATCTTCGATTGCGACGATCATTCGCAGGTGATTCAGCTTAAGTCCTGCACGTAAAAGGCTGTCATCGCCGAAATTATCGCTGTGGATATCGACATGATCCATCGAAAATGGCTCGGAAACAATCGTCATGGTTGCAGCCTCCTCACTGCGTTCCATCAAAAGTAATACTTTTTAACGATATACCAAAATTGTTATGCATATTACCACTTATTCTATTTGACAGTTATAGGAATCCATACCAGTTTGCCGCCGTGTGCTGGTTGGCACTCAACACGTGTGAGATCGTGGAGGAGACCTACTTCGTTTCTCACCATCTGAAGTAACTATCCAATACGGAACCTGCCACAGTTTCGGGGCGGGCGATTTTTCGTCCGCTGCTCTATTAACAAGGGAGAGAGAAATGAAATCCATTATCTCATTGATGGCCGCGGCTGCCTTCGGCGTCGCTTCGTTCGTTATGCCGGCAATGGCGCAGGACAAGGGGCTTGTCGGTATCGCAATGCCGACGAAATCTTCGGCTCGCTGGATCGACGACGGTAACAACATCGTCAAGCAGCTTGAGGCCGCTGGCTACAAGACCGACCTGCAGTATGCTGACGACGATATTCCGAACCAGCTTTCGCAGATCGAAAACATGGTCACCAAGGGTGCCAAGGTTCTCGTCATCGCTTCGATCGACGGCACGACGCTTTCCGACGTTCTCCAGAAGGCTCATGACGCCAACATCAAGGTCATCGCCTATGACCGTCTGATCCGCGACTCGGCCAACGTCGACTACTACGCCACCTTCGACAACTTCCAGGTCGGCGTTCTGCAGGCTGGCTCCATCGTTGACGCCCTCGGTCTCAAGGATGGCAAGGGCCCGTTCAACATCGAACTGTTCGGCGGCTCGCCGGACGACAACAACGCCTTCTTCTTCTATGATGGCGCAATGTCCGTCCTGCAGCCCTACATCGACAGCGGCAAGCTCGTCGTGAAGTCCGGCCAGACCGGCATGGACAAGGTCGGCACGCTGCGTTGGGACGCGGCAACGGCCCAGGCCCGCATGGATAACCTTCTTTCGGCGAACTACACCGACGCCAAGGTCGATGCCGTCCTGTCTCCCTATGACGGTCTGTCGATCGGTATCATTTCGTCGCTGAAGGGTGTCGGCTACGGCACTCCGGACCAGCCGCTTCCGATTGTTTCCGGTCAGGACGCCGAAGTTCCGTCGGTCAAGTCGATCATCGCAGGCGAACAGTACTCGACGGTCTTCAAGGACACTCGCGAACTCGCCAAGGTCACCGTTGCCATGGTCGATGCCGTCATGTCCGGCAAGGAGCCCGAGGTCAACGATACGAAGACCTACGACAACGGCGTCAAGATCGTTCCGTCCTATCTGCTGAAGCCGGTTGCTGTCGACAAGACCAACTACAAGCAGATCCTCGTCGACGGCGGTTACTACACCGAAGACAAGCTGAAGTAATGAGAGAGACCGGAACCCGCGCTTGCGGGTTCCGGTCTTCGATTTTATGATCGCCCGGCCGCTCGACGGCCGGAGGCGCTGGAACTTTGACTATGGACAATACCATCCTCGAAATGCGGAGCATCACCAAGACGTTCCCGGGCGTCAAGGCGCTGGAGAATGTGAACCTCAAGGTTCGCCAGGGTGAGATCCACGCGTTGGTAGGCGAAAACGGGGCCGGCAAATCGACCCTGATGAAAGTGCTATCGGGCGTCTATCCGACAGGAAGCTATGAAGGCGACATCGTCTATGAAGGCGAGACGCGCAACTTCAAGGTCCTGAAGGACTCTGAAGAAATCGGCATCGTCATCATCCACCAGGAGCTGGCGCTCGTGCCGCTGCTGTCGATTGGCGAAAACATCTTCCTCGGCAACGAGAATGCCAAGAACGGCGTCATCAGCTGGGAAGAGACGTTCAACCGCACGAAGAAGCTGCTCACCAAGGTGGGCCTGCGCGAATCTCCGAACACGCTGGTCACCGACATTGGCGTTGGCAAGCAGCAGCTCGTCGAGATCGCCAAGGCGCTGTCGAAGAGCGTCAAGCTGCTCATCCTCGATGAGCCTACCGCTTCGCTCAATGAAAAGGACTCGGACGCGCTGCTCAATCTGCTGATCGAGTTCCGCAACCAGGGCATCACTTCGATCATCATTTCCCACAAGCTGAACGAGATCCGTAAGGTCGCCGACCAGATCACCGTCCTGCGCGACGGCATGACCGTCAAGACACTCGACTGTCACACGGACGAGATCAGCGAAGACATCATCATCAAGAACATGGTGGGCCGAGATCTGGCCGACCGTTATCCGCCGCGCTCCGTGCCGATCGGCGAGACGATCTTCGAAGTGAAGAACTGGAACGCCTATCACCAGCAGCACCGCGACCGCCAAGTGCTGCACGATATCAACGTCAACGTCCGCAAGGGCGAGGTCGTCGGCATTGCCGGTCTCATGGGTGCTGGTCGCACCGAATTCGCAATGAGCGTTTTCGGCAAATCCTATGGCCACAAAGTCAGCGGCGAGGTCTTCGTCAATGGCAAGGCTGTCGATGTCAGCACTGTACGCAAGGCGATCGACGCCGGTCTTGCCTATGTCACCGAGGACCGCAAGCAACTCGGTCTCGTGCTCAGCGACAGCATCCTGCACAATACGACGCTTGCCAACCTCAATGGGATTTCGAGCAACAGCGTCATCGACGACATCAAGGAGATGAAGGTCGCGACCGACTACCGGTCGAAGCTGCGCATCCGCTCCTCTGGCGTTTTCCAGGAAACGGTCAATCTTTCGGGAGGCAACCAGCAGAAGGTCGTGCTGTCGAAGTGGCTGTTTTCCGATCCCGATATTTTGATCCTCGACGAGCCGACCCGCGGTATCGACGTTGGCGCAAAGTACGAAATCTATACTATCATCAACCAGCTTGCCGCCGATGGAAAGGGCGTTCTGATGATCTCGTCGGAAATGCCCGAACTGCTTGGCACATGTGACCGCATCTACGTGATGAACGAAGGACGCATCGTCGCGGAATTGCCGAAGGGAGAAGCAAGCCAGGAAACTATCATGCGCGCTATCATGCGCTCAGGGGAGAAGAGACAATGACTCCGGTCAACCCGACAACCGAGCATAGCAACGTCGTTTCCGTTGCCGATTATGTCCGCGGCAATATTCGTGAATACGGCATGCTCATCGCACTCGTCGCGATCATGGTGTTCTTCCAGTTGTATACCGGCGGCATTCTCTTCAAGCCGGTCAACCTGACGAACCTTGTTCTGCAGAATTCCTTCATCGTCATCATGGCGCTCGGCATGTTGCTCGTCATCGTCGCCGGCCATATCGACCTGTCGGTGGGCTCGATCGTCGCCTTCGTCGGTGCGCTCGCGGCGATCTTCACCGTGTCATGGGGCATGAACTTCTGGCTTGCCGGCCTGATCTGCCTGATCGTGGGCGGCATCATCGGCGCGGCGCAGGGCTATTTCATCGCCTATCACCGCATCCCGTCGTTCATCGTGACGCTTGCAGGCATGCTTGTTTTCCGCGGCCTGACGCTGACGGTTCTGAACGGCAAGAACATCGGTCCGTTCCCGAAGGAGTTTCAGGTTATCAGCACCGGCTTCCTGCCGGGGGGCATGATCGACATTGCCGGCATACCCGTGCAGTCAACGTCGCTGATCCTGACCGTGATCCTGCCTGTCATCCTCTTCTACCTCGCCTGGCGCCGCCGCAAGGTGAACGAAGACCACGGAATCGATGTCGAGCCGATGGGCTTCTTCATCGTCCAGAACCTGGTCGTTTCGCTCGCCATCCTGTGGATCGGCTATCAGCTCTCCACCTATAAGGGCCTGCCGAACGTTCTCGTCGTCATGCTGGTGCTGATTGCGATCTACGCCTTCATCACCCGCCGGACCACGATCGGCCGTCGCATCTATGCCATGGGCGGCAATTCGAAGGCGACCAAGCTTTCAGGCATCAATACCGAGCGGCTGAGCTTCTACACCTTCGTCAATATGGGCGTGCTTGCAGGCCTTGCAGGCATGATCATCGCGCTTCGCCTGAACTCGGCAACACCGAAGGCCGGCGTCGGTTTCGAACTCGACGTCATTGCGGCCTGCTTCATCGGCGGCGCCTCGGCGTCCGGCGGCGTCGGCAAAATCACCGGTGCGGTCATCGGCGCGTTCATCATGGGCGTCATGAATAACGGTATGTCGATCGTCGGGCTCGGCATCGACTTCCAGCAGATGGTGAAGGGCCTCGTGCTTCTCGCCGCAGTGTTCTTCGACGTTTACAACAAGAACAAGGGCTGAGCGCCTCAAGGCGCCAGCCAGGCATTCGGAGTCCTATGAATGATGGATTCCGGCTCCTGATGGAGCCGGACAGGCGGAGCTTTTTCCTGTCTTCGCCGAAACGAGAAGGATCGAAGACGTGCTTATTTCACAGATCAAGGGTGCAAATGGAGAGATCATCGTCGCCGTGCGGGAGCAGGGCGGCGCTGCAAGGTTGGTCAAGAACGCCGTCAGCGTCTATGCGCTGGCGATGGAAGCCGCAGACGGTGGCAAGTCTCTTGCCTCGGTCATCGAAGCGCATGGCTACGGCGATGCCGTCGATCTTGAAAAGGCCTATGCGGAAGGCCACTTCCTCCCGCCGATCACCCATCCCGATGCCGCGCACCTGCATCTGACCGGCACCGGCCTGACGCATTTGGGCTCGGCGGCAACGCGCGATTCCATGCACAAGAAGACCACCGAGGCCGCCGAGGAAACCCTCACGGACTCGATGAAGATGTTCAAGATGGGTCTCGAGAACGGCAAGCCGAAGGCCGGCGAAAAGGGCGTCCAGCCCGAATGGTTCTACAAGGGCAACGGCCATGGCGCCGCAGCCCCCGGCGCCCCGCTCATCTCGCCCTCCTTCGCGCTCGACGGCGGCGAAGAGCCGGAGATGGCCGGCATCTACGTGATCGCCAAGGACGGCTCGCCCTTCCGTATCGGTTTTGCGCTGTCGAACGAATTTTCCGATCACGTCACCGAGCGGATCAACTATCTCTATCTCGCCCATTCGAAGCTGCGCCCGGCCAGCTTCGGCCCGGAAATCCGTGTCGGCGCGGCCCCTGAGGATATTCGCGGCACCTCGCGCATCAAGCGCGGCGACAAGGTGATCTTCGAAAAGCCGTTCCTATCAGGTGAGGTGAACATGTCGCACACCTTCGCCAATCTGGAATATCACCATTTCAAATACGGCCTCTTCCGTGCTCCAGGCGATGTGCATGTCCATATGTTCGGCACGGCGACCCTCTCCTTTGCGGACGGCGTCAAGACCGAAGAGGGCGATGTCTTCGAGATCGAAGTTGCCGAATTCGGCCTGGCGCTCCGCAACCCGCTGAAGGTGGCCGCCGAGGAAGAGATCGCCGTCAGGCAGCTCTGAATTCAAGACCTGGCCGCATTCGGCGGCCGGCTCTTTGCTCGTAAACGGTAAAGGAGGCTTGTTAAGCCCATGACCATTTATCAAAATCTGATCGCCGGCGAATGGGTCGGCTCGAACGCGACGAAGAACATCAACCCGTCGGATACGAATGAGGTTGTCGGCCTCTATGCCGACGGAAGCGCAGATGACACGAGAAACGCCATTGCCGCCGCCAAGGCCGCCTTCCCAGCCTGGTCGCGCTCGGGCATCTGGGAGCGCCACGTCATCCTGAAGAAGACGGGCGACGAGATCATGGCGCGCAAGGACGAACTGGGCGCGCTGCTTGCCCGCGAAGAGGGCAAGACGCTGCCGGAAGCCACGGGCGAGGTGATCCGCGCGTCGCAGATTTTCGAATTCTTCGCCGGTGAGGCGCTGCGGCTGGCCGGCGAAATCATTCCGTCGGTTCGCCCGAATATCGGCGTCGAGATCACCCGCGAGGCGCTTGGCGTCATCGGCATCATCACGCCGTGGAACTTCCCGATCGCCATTCCCGCCTGGAAGATCGCGCCGGCGCTCTGCTACGGCAACACTATCGTCTTCAAGCCGGCCGAACTGGTGCCCGCCTGTTCCTGGGCGATCGTCGATATTCTCAACCGTGCCGGCCTGCCGAAGGGCGTGCTGAACCTCGTCATGGGCAAGGGCTCGGTCGTCGGCCAGGCCATGCTCGAAAGCCCCGACGTTCACGGCATCACCTTCACCGGTTCCACTGGCACCGGCAGGCGCGTCGCCGCGGCCTCCATCGAGCATAACCGCAAGTTCCAGCTGGAAATGGGCGGCAAGAACCCGATGGTCGTGCTTGACGATGCCGATCTCAACGTCGCCGTCGAGGCCGCCGCCAATTCCGGTTTCTTCTCCACCGGCCAGCGCTGCACCGCCTCCTCGCGCCTGATCGTCACCGAAGGCATTCACGACAAGTTCGTCGCAGCACTCACCGACAAGCTGAAGACGCTGGTCGTCGACAACGCCCTGAAAGCCGGCACCCATATCGGCCCCGTCGTCGATGAGCGGCAGTTGAAGACCGATACCGACTATATCGAGATCGGCAAGTCGGAAGGCGCCAAACTCGCCTTCGGCGGCGAAGTGATCTCGCGCGACACGCCCGGCTTCTACCTGCAGCCGACGCTGTTTACCGAGGCGACCAACCAGATGCGGATTTCGCGCGAGGAGATCTTCGGGCCTGTGGTCTCGGTGATCCGGGCGAAGGATTACGACGAGGCGCTTGCCATCGCCAACGACACGCCGCTCGGGCTCTCCGCCGGCATCGCCACGACCAGCCTGAAGCATGCCACGCACTTCAAGCGCAATTCCGAGGCCGGCATGGTGATGGTCAACCTGCCGACGGCAGGCGTCGATTTCCACGTGCCGTTCGGCGGCCGCAAGGGCTCGTCCTACGGCCCGCGCGAGCAGGGCAAGTACGCCGCCGAATTCTACACAACCGTCAAGACCGCCTACACCCTGGCTTGAGACAAGTGCGATAACCCGGGCCGTACGAGGCGGTCCGGCGATATCCTGAAGGATAGAGACGATGAAAAAGAAAGCGGAATGGCCGCGCAGGCTGAGGTCGCAGGAATGGTACGGCGGTACGAGCCGCGACGTGATTTATCACCGCGGCTGGCTTAAGAACCAGGGTTATCCGCACGACCTGTTCGACGGCCGGCCGGTGATCGGCATCCTCAACACCTGGTCGGATATGACCCCGTGCAACGGTCATCTCAGAGAGCTCGCCGAGAAGGTGAAGGCGGGCGTATGGGAGGCCGGCGGCTTCCCGCTTGAGGTGCCGGTGTTCTCGGCATCCGAAAACACCTTCCGCCCGACCGCGATGATGTACCGCAATCTTGCCGCGCTCGCGGTAGAGGAGGCGATCCGCGGCCAGCCGATGGATGGCTGCGTACTGCTGGTGGGCTGCGACAAGACCACGCCGTCGCTTATCATGGGGGCCGCTTCCTGCGACTTGCCTTCGATCGTCGTCACAGGCGGGCCGATGCTGAACGGTTATTTCCGTGGCGAACGAGTCGGCTCGGGCACGCATCTGTGGAAGTTTTCCGAAATGGTGAAGGCCGGCGAGATGACGCAGGCCGAATTCCTCGAGGCTGAGGCCTCGATGAGCCGTTCGTCGGGCACCTGCAACACCATGGGCACCGCCTCCACCATGGCTTCCATGGCCGAGGCGCTCGGCATGGCGCTCTCCGGCAATGCTGCGATCCCAGGCGTCGATTCCCGCCGCAAGGTCATGGCGCAGCTGACCGGCCGGCGTATCGTGCAGATGGTCAAGGACGACCTGAAGCCCTCCGAGATCATGACGAAGCAAGCCTTCGAGAATGCCATCCGCACCAACGCGGCCATCGGCGGATCGACCAACGCCGTTATCCACCTGCTCGCCATCGCCGGACGTGTCGGCATCGATCTTTCGCTTGACGACTGGGATCGCTGCGGTCGTGACGTCCCGACCATCGTCAACCTGATGCCGTCGGGCAAGTACCTGATGGAGGAGTTCTTCTATGCCGGCGGCCTGCCTGTCGTGCTGAAGCGCCTCGGCGAGGCGGGCCTCCTGCACAAGGATGCGCTCACGGTATCCGGCGAAACCGTCTGGGACGAGGTCAAGGACGTCGTCAACTGGAACGAAGACGTTATCCTGCCGGCCGAAAAGGCGCTGACAGCTTCGGGCGGCATCGTCGTGCTGCGCGGCAATCTCGCGCCGAAGGGCGCGGTGTTGAAGCCTTCGGCGGCTTCGCCGCATCTGCTGGTGCACAAGGGCAGGGCTGTTGTCTTCGAGGACATCGACGACTACAAGGCCAAGATCAACGACGACAGCCTCGACATCGACGAAACCTGCATCATGGTCATGAAGAACTGTGGGCCGAAGGGCTATCCCGGGATGGCCGAGGTCGGCAATATGGGGCTGCCGCCGAAGGTGCTGAAGAAGGGCATCCTCGATATGGTGCGCATTTCCGACGCCCGCATGTCCGGAACGGCCTACGGCACCGTCGTCCTGCACACCTCGCCGGAAGCGGCGGTCGGCGGGCCACTCGCTGTCGTGAAAAACGGCGACATGATCGAGCTTGATGTGCCGAACCGTCGTCTGCATCTCGACATTTCCGATGAGGAACTGGCGCGGCGGCTTGCCGAATGGCAGCCGAACCATGATCTGCCCACATCCGGCTATGCCTTCCTGCATCAGCAGCATGTCGAAGGGGCAGATACCGGCGCCGACCTTGATTTCCTCAAGGGATGTCGCGGAAACGCGGTCGGCAAGGACAGCCACTAAAGCGCGTCGCGATCTTTCAGATTCGCTCCTGGCGCTTTAGGTCTTTGTTTTACGCATGTCGTTGTCGCAAAACCGCTGCATACTTTTGCGCGACATGCTTTAGTGGGGTCATCCAAGATTGGAAAAAGCGGGGCATCACCCCGCTTTTTTCTTGTCCGCGGGTATTTCTAAAGCGCGTCGCAATCTTTCAGATTCGCTCCTGGCGCTTTAGGTCTTTGTTTTTACGCATGTCGTTATCGCAAAACCGCCGCACATTTTGCGCGACATGCGTTAGGCAAACGGCAATCAGCCGTTTGAGATCGCCATGCTGTGATCCTCGTCGGCGCCATGTTCGAAGAGCGCACGGATCGCCGGCCATTTGCGACGGAATGCGGCAACGCAGGCCGGGTCGAAATGCGATCCGCTGCAGGCGATGATTTCCTCGTAAGCCCGTTCGATCGGCCAGGCTTGTTTGTAAGGCCGATCGGAACAGAGCGCTTCGAAGACGTCGGCGACGGCGACGATGCGGGCTTCGATCGGGATCGTGTCGCCGGACAGGCCCTTGGGATAGCCGCTTCCGTCCCATTTCTCATGATGGCCAGCGATGATGGCGGTTGCGACGCGCGAAAGCTCGGCGGAGCTGTTGGCAAGAATGGCGACACCGATCGGGACATGCTCGCGCATGCGTTCGATCTCGTGCCGCTCGAGCTTGCCCGGCTTCTGCAGGATGGCGTCGGGAATGGCGATCTTGCCGATATCGTGCAGGGGAGCGGCGAGATAGATATTGCGCCGCTGGATGCGGTCGAGGCCGAGGCCTTCGGCGATCAGCTCGGCGATATTGGCGACGCGCTCGATATGGTCGCCGGTATTGCCATCACGTGAGGCCATCGCCTGGGCAAGGCACCAGATGATCTCCTGTTCGCGCATGTCGGCCTGTTCTGTGGCATGGCGGAAGGCCATGTCGAGTGATTTTGCCCGGTCGGCAAGCGCCAGCTGGGCCTTATGCAGGGCCATCAGGTTGAGGACGCGCGCCTGCAGTTCCAACGGGTCGAAGGGTTTGGCGAGAAAATCCGTGGCGCCGGCCTCCAGCGCTTCCAGCCGAACCGCCCGCTTCGCCTGCGAGGTGATCATCACGATGGGCACATCCTGATAGCCCGGCTAACAGCGCAGCCTGCGGATCATCTCGATACCGTTCATCTCAGGCATCATATAATCGACCAGGACGACGTCGAAATCGACGGCCTGGCAGCGAGCAAGGGCTTCGAGCGGATTGGTGAAGCTTTCGACCGCACAGCCGGCGAAACCACGGACGGCGGTCTCAAGGGCGAGAAGGCTGGACTCGCTGTCGTCGACGATAAGAAGAGGCATGGACGATCCCGTTAAATCCCAGAAACAAACAGGCTGCCCCTCATCGGAGGGCACGTTCGTCGCCTCATCCGTGCCGGCAGCTGAACATCATTATGAAAGCCTGCATCATGCCGCTTCTTAAACGGCGCCTGCCGAAATACACCAGGCGTCGCCGCAGACAAGCTTGTGCCTGCGGCCTTAAAATAGAGTTTAGGCTGCAATGAAAAATTGACGAACGGCAATTATAACGTGCGCTGCGTACCGGAAGCAGGCGGAATTTCGGGACCGCCCGGCTCTATATTCAAGTCCAACATGTTTGTTTCGCGGCGAGCTCGGCCAGCTATTTCATCGGTTTCATCGCAGGGCGCGGTAAAGCTGTCTGTATGCTCCGCTCAGCTCTGGCTCTGGCTTTGCATCTGTCCGCCATCCTCGACCTTCACGGTGACCGATAGCGTTTCGCCCGGCGTGCCGATGCGCATGCCTGAAATCGGCGCGGCGTCACGATAGCAGAGGCCGGAGGCGACGCGGACGTAACGGGCATCCGGGCAGATCTCGTTGGCGGGATCGAACCCGACCCAGCCGAGGCCGGGAATATGGGCCTCGGCCCAGGCATGGGTCGCGGCCTGTTCGATCTTTTCCTCCATCATAAGATAACCGGAGATGTAACGCGCCGGCACCTGCAGCGCGCGGGCGGCGGCAATGAAGATGTGCGCGTGGTCCTGGCAGACGCCGCTCTTCCTCTCTAGCGCCTGTTCGGCTGTCGTCTCGGTGTTGCTGGTGCCGGGCTTATAATCGACCGTCTCGTGGATCGCGGCCATCAGCGCATGCATGCGGGCAAGCTCGTTATCGCCACCAACGCCCTTGATCAGATCCTTCACCAGCTTGCCACCCTTGGTTAGCGGCGTGTCGCGCAGGAAGAGCCAAAGCGGGCAGAAGCCGGTATGCGGGCCGGTGACGCCGTTGTTGTCCCCCGTCTCGACCTCGCCTTCGGCGAGGATACGTGTCACCTCCTGTTCGCCTTCCAGCGAGACCAGGTTGACGTGATTGCCGTACTGGTCGTCATATTCGACCTCCGGCGTCGCGCCCTCGACCTTCAGGGCCCAGCCGAGTACTTTTTGACTGGAGTTCGTTGGCGGCGTCAGCCGCAGCCGTTGCAGCGAGAACTGCGCCGGTTCGTCGTAGCGGTATTCGGTGAGGTGGCTGATCTTCAGTCTCATGTTGTTATCCGCTTATACATAGAACCGGTAGCCATCGGAAATTTCCGCGCCGAGCTTGTTGTTGCGCGAGACGAAATCCTCCAGGAACTCGTGCAGGCCCTGATCCATGATATCCCGGATCGCCCTCGTCTGCAGGGTGGTGCGGATTGAATCCGCGGTGTCGTGGGCAGGAAGCCGCTCCTCGTAATCCTGGGCGAGATAGCCGAGATTGCTGACGATTTTCTCGTAGCAATAGGCAAGCGAGCGCGGCATCTGGACATTGAGGGTCAGGAAGTCGGCGATGTTCATCGCCCGGTATTCGCCGTCATAGGCCCAGCTATAGGCGCGGTGCGCGGAGACCGAACGCAGGATCGATTCCCATTGCACATTGTCGAGGGAGGAGCCGACTGATAAAACCGAGGGCAGCAGCACGTAATATTTCACGTCGAGGATGCGGCTGGTATTGTCGGCCCGCTCGATGAAGGTGCCGATGCGGGCAAAATTATAGAGCTCGTTGCGCAGTGTCGAGCCATGGAAGGCGCCGCGGATGAGTCCGGCGCGGCGCTTGATGACATCGATCACCTCTGGCATTTCGGCCGCCTTGACGCGTTTTTCGAGCAGCGACTTCAAGTCGATCCAGCATTCGTTGGTGGCTTCCCAGGTCTCACGCGTCAGCGCCGTGCGCACCATGCGGGCATTGTTGCGGCCCGAATCGATGCATGACATGACGCTCGACGGATTGGTGCGATCGCGCAGGAGATAGTCGATCGCGTCGGCGTTGGTCAGCTTGTTGTGGCCTTCGTCATAAGCCTCGCGCACGCCCGCGCTTTGCAGCACGCCATCCCAATTGTCATCGCCAGTGCTGCTGCGGGTCAGCGACATGCGCAACCCCGCATCGATCAGGCGGGCTATATTTTCGGCGCGCTCGATGTAA
This sequence comes from Rhizobium acaciae, assembly GCF_025941625.1. Classification (NCBI taxonomy): domain Bacteria; kingdom Pseudomonadati; phylum Pseudomonadota; class Alphaproteobacteria; order Hyphomicrobiales; family Rhizobiaceae; genus Rhizobium; species Rhizobium acaciae. The sequence continues at coordinate 65,009 of NZ_JAPCZO010000004.1, read as the reverse complement.
CGAAACATCCAGTAGAGGCCGTTTGCTGTTCTTCCGAGCATCAGTCCTCCAATACCCAAGTGTCTTTGGTGCCGCCGCCCTGGCTGGAATTGACCACCAGCGAGCCCTGCTTCAGCGCCACGCGGGTGAGCCCGCCCGGAATGATCTGTACCTTGTCGGATACAAGCACATAGGGGCGAAGGTCGACATGGCGCGGCGCTATGCCCTTGTTGACGAGGATCGGCACGGTGGAGAGCGACAGCGTCGGCTGGGCGATGTAATTGTTCGGCTTAGCCCTCAGCTTCTCGGCGAAATCGGCGCGCTCCTTCTTCGACGCCGTCGGGCCGACCAGCATGCCGTAGCCGCCTGAGCCGTGCACCTCCTTGACGACGAGCTCTTCCAGGTGTTCCAGCACATATTTCAGGCTGTCGGCTTCCGAACAGCGCCAGGTCGGCACGTTTTCGAGCAGCGCCTTGCGGCCGGTATAGAATTCGACGATCTCGGGCATATAGGAGTAGATCGCCTTGTCGTCGCAAATGCCGGTGCCCGGCGCATTGGCGATGGTGATGTTGCCGGAGCGGTAGACATCCATGATGCCGGGAATGCCGAGCGCGGAATCGGACCGGAAGGTCAGGGGATCGAGGAAATCGTCGTCGACGCGGCGGTAGAGCACGTCGATCGCCTCGTAACCGCGTGTCGTCCTCATCTTCACCTTGCCGTCGATGACGCGCAGATCCGCGCCCTCGACCAGTTCGACGCCCATCATATCGGCGAGGAAGGAATGCTCGTAATAGGCGGAATTGTAAATGCCCGGCGTCAGCACGGCGACCCGCGGTTTGCCCTTGCAGCCGGGAGGGGCAAGCGAGGCGAGGCTTTGACGCAGCAGATAGGGATAATCCTCGACGCGCTGCACCTTGTTCTCGTGAAAGAGCTCAGGGAACATCTGCATCATGGTTTCCCGGTTTTCCAGCATGTAGCTGACACCGGAGGGTGTGCGGGCATTATCCTCCAGCACGTAAAACTGGTCCTCTCCGGTGCGCACGATGTCGGTGCCGACGATGTGGGTATAGACGCCGCCGGGCGGCCGGAAACCGATCATTTCGGGGATGAAGGTGACATTGTTCTCGATCAGCTCGCGCGGAACGCGGCCGGCGCGGATGATCTCCTGCTTATGGTAGATATCGTCGAGAAAGGCGTTAAGCGCGATCACCCGCTGCTCGATGCCTTGGGCGAGCTTGCGCCATTCGCGGGCGGAGATGATGCGGGGAATGATGTCGAAGGGGATGAGTTTTTCGGAACTGTCGGCATGGCCGTAGACCGCGAAGGTGATGCCGGTCTTCCGGAAGATGTTTTCCGCGTCGCGGGATTTGGCAATCAGATGCGCCCGGTCTTGGCTGTTGTACCACTCGAAGTATTTTTCATAAGGCGGGCGAGGACTTTCGTCCCCGGTAATCATTTCATCAAATGCCAAAGGCTCGGCTCCCCTTTTTTGTTCATTTGAATACAACGCAAATGGCAATGCAAGAACCATGCGCATTTCGAGGAAAAGATTTTGCGCTGCGGGAAACGGGTGAAAATCTGGGCATTTAAAGTGATGCGGTGCGGCATGGCGGATAGCGGATCTCGAGGCTTGCGCAAAATCTGAGCATGTGATTGTTTTTCGTTCGGCTACTGCATAATTTCACCCTTAAATCGACTCCGCTTTGAGGGTGAAATTATGCAGCAATCAAAGTGCTACAACGTCCTTTGCGCCTCTCGAAAAGACGCGCGGCGCTGTAGGTGGTCGAATATGGTCATGCGCGGGCAACCGCCGGCTGGCGCGACCGCCACTGGATCGCTGCCATCAGCGAAATTTCAGATAAGCATCAACGCTTCGCCTTTGACGGCGGCGGCCGGGTAGGGCTATCAGCACGGCACCTCTTCTCTCCCGAGCCGCTCCATGTCCCTCGATCGCCTTGCCCCCGCCGTCTTCGTCCTGCTCTGGTCCACGGGCTGGGTGGTGGCGAAATACGCCTCGCTGCATTCCGAGCCCTTCACCTTTCTTTCGATACGCTATGCGCTGTCGGCGGCGGCATTTCTGGCGCTCTGCCTGGTGGTGCGGGCGCAATGGCCGAGCCGAGCGACGGCGCTGCGCGCCGTCTATTCCGGCTTCTTCCTGCATGGCTTCTATCTCGCCGGTCTCTGGTGGGCGATCGCCAATGGCGTGCCGGCCGGCATATCGGGCATCATCGCGGCGCTGCAGCCGCTGTTGACGGCGATGGCAGCTCCCTTCCTCATCGGCGAGCGGCTGCAGCAGGCTCAGAAACTCGGCCTTGCCCTCGGCTTCATCGGCATTGCCATCGCCATTTCGCCGAAGCTGCTCGATCCGGCGACTGCCGATCTCACGCATGCCGCCCTGCCGCTGGCGATCAACCTCGTCGCCATGGCGTCCGTCACCTACGGCACGCTCTATCAGAAGAAACACCTGCAATCCGGCGACCTCAGAACCATCGCGACCCTGCAATATATCGGCGCGCTGATCCTCACCCTGCCGCTTTCGCTGATCTTCGAGCATCAGCACTTCGACGGCGCCGCGCAGGCCTATGGCGCGCTCGCCTGGTCGGTCTTCGGTCTGTCAATGGGAGGCGTCGGGCTGCTGCTTCATCTGATCCGCCGCGGCCAGGTCTCACGCGCCGCTTCGTTGATTTACCTGATGCCGCCAGCTGTTGCTCTCGAAGCCTTCATCGCCTTCGGGGAACCGTTGACCCTGCCGTTGATCGTCGGCACGGTCGTCGTCGTGGCCGGTGTCTATCTGACGAACCGCAGGGTCATGCAGCGGGTGGAAGCCAGGGGATAGCTAAGCGAAATACGACATGCTTCAATGAAAAGAGGCCGGCTAACCGGAATGTGGGATGTCGCCTGTTTGTCCGAGAGCCGCGAGGCTTGATGCAGGCAGACTAAATCAGCCCCGTCACTTGAATTGAAGCTTTTTGGACAAAGCTAACAATTGATCAGATGAACTGCTGAGGACCTTCTGGAGCATCGTATCCCTTGCCGCGATTGTCGGGTTGACTATGGCTGCTCATGCAGTTCTCGGTTTTTGCGGTCTTGTCGAAAAGGCATATCTCAAATCCATCCTCGTCAACATAGAGGCTCACACAGGCCTCTCCCGAACTGTCGCCCGGCGTGCAAAAAAACTCCAGCTCTTCGTCGAATTCGCCATCTGGCATACCGGCAGATGCCAGCCCAAACGGACCGGCACCAGCAAGAATTGAAGTCAACACGAACAGCTTCCATAGTAAGGGAGGGGGCGACATGTGTGGCGCCTTTACTGGCGGAAGAATCGGGTTCCGCTCACAGTACCACCGCGAGGACCAGTACGGGTGACCGAGCACGAGGCGTCGGCGCGGCTACATGTCCGCGTGCGGCTGGCAGTTCCGCCATAGGGTCCGACGGTATTGCGGGTTGCCGTGCATGCCCCGTCGGCGCAGGTCCTGGTCTGCTGGCTCGATCCGCCATAGATCCCGGTTACCCCGCGCGTCGCGGTGCAGCTTCCATCCGCGCATTCGACCGATCGGCCATACGCGTCCACACGCGCCCGAGGATGGGCGCCATAGACAGCCCGCGGAGGTACGGCGTAAACGGACCAGCTCCGATACCAGGGATAGCGGACATAATAGTTGTCCCAATAGGCCTTGTTAAAGGTGACGACCGCAACCCCGACAGTGGCCGCAACGGCTGGCGAAAGCACGACGGGAGCACCATTGTAGACCACTTGGACATAGCGCGCGGACACCCAGCCCCGATAGCTGGCGAAACCGATATCGCACCAGGTATAGCCCGGCAGGCAGCCATGGGTGACGATACGTGCGCCGACCGGAACGACAACGACAACGGGGTATCCGGTTGAGGGCCTAGCCCTTAGATTGACGTTGCCCGTGGCCACCGCGACGGTGGCTGCTGCTGCCATCGACGCCATGGAAATCACCAGGGCAATCGCGACGCATAATCTCTTGATCATATCCCTATCCTTTACGATGGACCCGCGCCTGCGGAGCCTTCCGAGCATGACGTTAGGCTGCGGATATCGCTCACCCATCTCGCGGGCGTAGAAATTTGTAGCTTTTTGTTGCATTGGCCGGGGTCAGTGGGCCTGAATGCGGTCCGTCCCCGATCGTTCGCCGATGATGCGGCCATCGGTCAGCTCGATCGTCCGGTCAAAAAGATCCAGCGAACGGGGATCATGGGTGACAACCACGATCCCGGCGCCCCTCGTGTCGGCAATTTGCCGAAAGAGCTCGATGACCTGACGCCCGCGAACGCCGTCGAGCGCTGCCGTCGGCTCGTCGGCAAGGATGAGGGTCGGATCGTTGGCCAGGGCACGGGCAATCGCCACGCGTTGCTGCTCGCCGCCGGATAGCCGTGATGGACGGTTGCCGACACGATGTGCGAGACCGAGCCCCGTCAACAGGAGTTCAGCATGACGACGGGCGTCACGGGCGGGCACATCATCGATCTCCATTGCCAGCGCAACATTTTCCGATGCCGTCAGGAAGGGAATGAGATTGGCCTTTTGAAACACGAACCCGATGTTCCGCCGCCGGAAGTCGCGCAACCGGTCGAGTTCCTCTCCGGCCCTCGAGACAAGAGTGCCGCGAATTCTCACCTCGCCGTCGCTTGGCGGCTCCAGCAGCCCGGCGATCAGAAGCAGCGTGCTTTTTCCCGATCCGCTCGGTCCGAGGATCGCAACCAGTTCGTTGGCACGGATATCCAGCGAGACCCCGTCAAGCGCCTTAACGATGCTGTCGCCGCTGCGGTAATGCCGGGCCGCATCGCGCACCGACAGGATTGGCTCCGCCGTCACGACAGCACCTCCTGGGCCCTGACCTTCAACGCCCGCCAGATCCCGAGCAGGCTTGCAAACGCGCAAACGGCCCCCACCGCAAGCGAAAGCCCGGCAAAATCCCATGGATCGATGACCACCCTTCGCGGGAAAAACGGGAAGACGAGCTTCGACATCGCCAATCCGAGTGCAAGCGCGCCCGCGCCGATCAGGAAGGATTGCTGGGCGATCATGGCGACAATCACGCTGTTTCGCGCACCGATGAGCTTCAGCATGGCGATCTCATGAAGTTTTTCCATCGTGAGCATATAGATGATGAGCGAGATGACGATCGCCATCACCACCAGAAGGACGCTCGTGAATGCCAGGATCTGCAATCTGAGGCGCCAGAGACGTTGATTGAGCAAAAGGTCGCGCTGATCGGCGCGGGAGAGAATATTGGCATCTCCCCAGGACAGGACGTTGGTTCGCACTCGATTCTCGTCCGCGCCATTGTCGAGAGTGACAAGCACGGCGGCGATCTTGCTGTCCTGCTGAACGGAGCTTTTGGAGGCCGCCGCGGCGCCTGTTTTGCCCGCAGCGGCGCGCGCAAGCAGGATTTCTTCACTTGTACGGCGCTGGGCGATCGCCATCGCGTCGTTGACGGTAACGAACATCAGTCCATCGCCGCTGGCGTCCACCATGCCGCGCGTCAGGCCGACGATCAGATAGTCGTCCTGAGCGAGTCGCACCCGATCTCCAAGCGCAAGCCCGATGCTTTCGTCCGCGATTGCTTCGAAATGACCGGCGGCAAGGTAGCGCCCCCGCTGCAGTTGAACCCACTCGCCTCGATCTTTTGGAAAATCGAGACCGGTGATGGAGGCGCGCAGATCGCGCCCTTCAAAGCCGAACTGCTGGTTTATCTGGACAAAGCGCCGGACCGAAGATACGCCGGTCAATCCTTCAACGCGGTGGTCCATGTCTGACGAAACGGCGGAACTTTCGGAAAATGGGCCGGCTCTGCCCCCTTGTACCACCCAGAGATCCGCACCGATCTTCTCCACGACGAGAAGCGCGTCTTCCACAATGCCGCGGTAAAGACCAACCATTCCGGTCGATGCCGTGATGAGGAACCCGACGCCGGCCATGGTCAGCAGAAAACGCAGGAAATTGTATTTGACGTCCTTGAAGGCGAGATTCATCGTCTGGCCCCACCCTCTGCAATCTTCATGCCGAAATAGACATCGTGCGGCTCGCTCAGGATGACATCGCCCGGTTGCAGCCCCTTTACTACTTCCACGAACGGTCCACCGGCGTCTCCGAGCGTTACCGCGATCCAGTAAGCCCGACCGCTGTCAACGATCCAGACGCCCGGTTTCCCCTGTCGCCGTTCAATCGCGGCGGCCGGCACGGCAAGCACACCTTTCCTGGTGTCGATTTCGATCGTCGTCATCCCGCGCTGACCAAGAGCCCAGTTCGGCGGCAGTGTGTCTGGGCGCAGATCGACGGAAAATTCACGCGTTTCCGTGTCGACTTGCCTGCCAATGCGAAGAACCGTCGCCATTATAGATGCTCCCCTGCCGCCGCCATTGAACCGAATGACGGCCTTCTGGCCTGGCGAAAGGCGAGAGATCGAACTCTCGTCGAAACGTGCCGACAGGATGATCGAAGCCGTATCAACGAGCTGGACGATCTCCGAGCCCGGGGTGATCGTGTCGCCGACGTAGTGATCGCGCGAGATAACGACGCCGTCAAAGGGCGCGTGAATGGTTCCTTCTTCGAGTTTAACCCGCTGAACCTCGGCGGTCGCAGCGGCTGAGGCCTCCAGAGCCCTGGCCTGCTCGATCGCCGCCTTTGATCGATCGAAGTCGGCTTCAGCCTGCCGGAGCGTCGCCACCGCCGCATCGTAGGATTCCTGACTTGCGATGGTTTTTTCGAGCAGCATCTTTTTGCGATCGAAATTCTGCCGGGCATTTGCGAGTGCCGCTTCGGCGTGCTTACGGTCGGCGATCGCCAGATCGACTGCCTTGCGGGCGGCTTCGAGCGAGGCCTGCGATGCGCCAAGCTCACTCTTCAGATCATCGGTGATGATCTCGGCAATGATCTCGCCCTGCTCGACCCGGTCGTTGCGATCGACGCGCATCTTCGCAATTACCCCCTGCAGCCTCGAGCTGACCAGGCTTATGCGCGTTGCGTCCAGCGTGGCGGGGCCGGTCAATACAATGGTCAAGTCGACAGGCTCTGCGGTAAATTGCTCTACGGCATGCGACATGAGATAGCGGTTGCCCAACCAGACGGCGCAAATGGCGGCTAGCGCAATTGCGGCGCCGCCGGCACGTCTGAACCGCCCGCCGGGGCGCGAAGGCGGCCGGGAGCCGATAGCTTTGGCATCGATGAAAGCGCCGCCGTCCGCCGGGACACCGGCATGTCTGCCGGTGTCCTTGCTCTTGGCGGTTCGCCTCGGCCGAGCGCGCGCATCTGTTATTTTCTGATCCATGCCATCACTTCGGAAGAACTTCGGCGAGCGTGGCCTGGCACGTCGGCGTCAGGTTCGCCCTATTTGCCTGGAGGCAGGCGGCAATCCGTCCGCCGCCGGGCTGAACGCCCTGGCAATATTGCTTTAGATCAGCCTTGCAAGCTTGGACGACTTTCATTGCTTGGGCCCGCATTTCCGGCGTCATCTGGCTTTGAGCCATGGCGGCGGCAGGTGCTGCGCAGGCGGCGGCGACAATAGCGATGCTCAGCCAAGGGGTCGGAATCAGGCGATTGATAACGTTCATATCGTTTCCTTTCATTCACGTTGCCTTTTCTTCGTCTATCTGATGGGAAGCATCAGCCTTCGCTGGGAGCTTCGATGGTTCGCCCGTTCTCGGGCGAGCGAGGTCGGGTCGTCGCCGCCTTTCGGCGTGTGACTGGGCCGAAGAGAATGGTGAATTTCTGCCCGAATTTAGAGGCCCCGCGCACCTCTCGAATCATTGCGCTCCATTCGGAAAACACGATGCGCAGCGGATGGTGCGACTGCGAGCCGCCGCGAAGACCGTAGGTCAGCGGCTTGCCCTCCGGCGCTTCCGCAAAGGTGCCGAACAACCGGTCGAACAGGATCAGCGTGCCGCCGAAGTTCTTGTCGAGGCACTCGGCATCCGAGGCATGGTGAACCCGATGATGCGTCGGCGTGTTGAGTATCCATTCGAGCGGCCCGAAACGGGGTGAGAGTTCGGTATGAAGGAAAAACTGATAGGTGAGGTTTGCCGCGAGCGCCGCGACGATGGCGAACGGGTGAAAGCCCAGAAAGGCTAGCGGCAGGTAGAACAGGAAATGTCCCGAGATATTGGCGGTCCAGCCGAGGCGCAGTGCCGCGGTCAAGTTCATGCGTCTCGGTGAATGGTGAACCGAATGGGTGGCCCAAAGCCAGCGGATATGATGGGAGGCGCGATGATGCCAATAGTAGATGAAATCGATCGCCAGGAAGAGAAGGACCGCTCCGTCTACCGTTGCTGCGTCGATATTAAAGACGCGGTGCTCGTAAGCCAACATGAAGGGAAGAGCGATGATCGCCGCTTCCAATCCGCGGATGAGGGAATGACCAGCAGCAACGCCGAATGTCGCGGCCGTTTCCCGCATGTCGTGGAGGTCGTGATGCGCGAGCCTGCCGATCAGATATTCGAGCAGCATGAAAGACGCCGCAACAGTGAGAACGCCGAGCCGTATCGAAACTACGGAATCCAAAGGCGACATGGCCGTTCCTCATCAGCATGCGAGATGGATTGAAAATGCAAGCCGGCGGCTTCCTGGGGTTTTGGCGCCGCCGGCTCATCAAGGTGCGGACTGGCTATGGTCGACTACCAGTTGACGCTCCCCTGACGGGTGACGGTGCTGCCGTTTGGGCCTGTCGTTGTCGCCGAACCGCTGCAGGAGCCAGATGCCTGATCGCAGGTTGCCGTTCTCGATCGGGAATAGGTCTTGCCATAGGGACCGGTGCGGGTCACATTGCGCGAGCAGGAGCCGCCCGAACAGCCGCCACTTGCGTGCATCGAGGCTGTTCCATTCGTGCCACTCACGGAACGGTCGCGGCTCCGTGCGTTGGCGTCTGCAGCGACAGTCAGTGTAAATGTGCCGGCCAGAACAGCGGCCGTGATGTACTTCATCAAGATCTTATCCTCTCTGTCATAAGACTTTGCAGGAGTGCCGAAAGCTGGGCGCTTTCGACATACAGACAAGATTCGATGCCTTCGGTATCATGCCAATAAACAGCCTGTGTCGAGATGTTCGGTTTTGTTGCCTGCATGTAGAGAATTGTAGCAATGGCTTCGGCATTCTTGATCGCACTCGGTTTTCGGTCCAATTTCCGGCCATGGAAGAAATGGCACGTACTATCCTCGTCGTGGATGATGACCCCGAGATCGGAAGACTCGTTGCAGCCCTGCTGTCGCGCGAAGGCTTCGACGTCCGGACGGCCGAAAATGGGATGGAGTTGGACGACGTCCTGCGCAAGGTCCGACCGGATCTGATCATTCTCGATCTGATGCTGCCAGGAGAGGACGGGCTTTCGATTTGCCGACGCATGCGGTCGGAAGGCGCTTTCCCCATTCTGATGTTGACGGCCAAGAACGACGAGATGGATAGGGTTGTGGGGCTGGAGGTCGGCGCCGACGACTATGTTTCAAAACCTTTCGGACCCCGCGAACTCCTTGCGCGTGTGCGCGCCCTTCTTCGCCGTACGCAGTCGCAGCCGTTCCAGGCCGCGAGCCGACGATACAGCTTCGATCGCTTCGTCATCGATCTCGATGCCCGTCAGCTGACAGATGAGGATGGCGCGCCGGCGACGCTGACCAGTGCCGAGTTCGACCTTCTGACCTGTTTTGTGCTGCGCCCACGCCGCGTCCTATCTCGCGATCAGATTCTCGACTGGACACATGGCCGCACCGCCGATCCACTCGACAGGACAGTCGATATTCTGGTGTCGCGGTTACGCAAGAAGCTAGAGAGCCTGAGCCCCGGCAACACGCTTATCAGCACAGTGCGCAACGGCGGCTACCTGCTGACGGTGCCCGTGCGTCAGGTATCGTGATGTTTCGGCTCGGGCTATCCGCGCGGATTCTCGGCATCGGCGTGACATTCCTTTTGAGCGCCTGGATTGCGCTCGTCGCCCTTTACTATTGGTCGAACGGTCTCAGCCGCATTTCCACCTATCCGTCCGCTACCCAGATACTTATGATAGCGGATGTCTTGTCGGACGCTGAACCGCAAGAGCGCGAAAAACTCGTGATGGCTGTCAGTTCATCGGTTCTGACCGTAGAGATGGAGCCAAACCGCGATGTGTCGGTAGAACCGAACACGCGTGAGCACCTGGAGCATCTGCCGGAATTTTCGCACTATCGCAACGCCCTGGGAGGCAGGCTGATCTCGATCCGCAGGCTTGACGCCGCCGATTCCGGGGCCAGACGGCCACGTCTGTTTGGAGGGGCGATAAACCCGACCGAGTTTCGCGTGCGGCTGAATGATGGCGTCATCGCGCGTCTGCAAACAAAGACGCCATTCATCGTGACACTGTTCGGTCTCCCGGCCGGCTTGGGCGCCGGTCTGGTGGGGACGCTTTTTGCGCTGGTTGCCTTTATACTCCTCCACCGCGAGATACGGCCGCTGACCAAGCTTGCAGCCGCGGTTGACAGGATGGATCCCTCCGGGGAGCCAGTACAACTGACCAACATCTCTTCCCGGACACCGGAGACTGTCGCGCTCGTGAAGGCATTCGAGCGGTTGCAGAACCGCCTTCAATCTATGATTGGCAGCCGATTTGCGCTCATCAGTGGCGTCCAGCATGACGTCCGCTCCTTTGCAACGCGCCTACGCTTGCGGATCGATTACATATCCGACCCGACCGAGCGGGAGAAGGCGATCCACGATATCGCCGATATGATCGACCTTCTGGACACTGCTTTGCTGACGGCCCGGGCAGGCGTTGGCGCACTCGATGAAGAGCTTTTGGATCTCGTAGCTTTAGTCGAGCAGGAGACCGTCGATCTGGATGCGTCGGGCTGGAATGTAATTCTGAAATCCCCGCCGCATGATCGAGAGATACTCGTTATAGCCGATCGACTCGCAGTCAGACGAATCCTTGCGAACCTCGTCGATAACGCCGTGAAGTACGGTCAGATCGCAAATGTCACTCTGAAGAAGCGCGACAGTATGGCGATCATCTTGGTCGAAGATATGGGTCCCGGTATTGTCGAGGGCGAAATCGATCTTCTTATGGAACCGTTTGTCCGCTCAGAACCGTCACGCGCCCGCAAAACTGGTGGGGCCGGGCTCGGCCTTGCCGTAGTGAGAACCCTTGTAGAAGCCCAGGGCGGAACGGTAGCTATCAGCAACCGTTGCGAAGGCGGAGCTCGCGTGGAACTGCGCTTCCCGCTTTTCGGCCTTCCCACATGATAGTTGTCGTTCGAACTGTCTGCATCGCGCTCGATCAGCTCGAAATTCGTTGAAATACGACAGTTTACATTCAGGTCTGCATGGACGCGTGGATGTGGAACTGAGGCGAGCAAACGGCTTGCACCAACAGGGGGCTTAACCCTTCCGAGCTTATTCCGTGTCCGGGTCTGATCGCAGACCGGGTTTGCATATCTGCAACTGGAACAGCCTTTTTAGTCCCTTCCTAGACAGCACCGGCAAGATAACTGGCGCTGAAAGCAAAAATTGCCGCAAAGCCGGAATTCTGCGGCCGACCTTTGCGACAGCAAGTATTCCAGAGTCAGATTAGGTGCCGGGAGGTAGCTCCCGGCCGTTTTGCTTTTCAATTGTTCGACGATCAGGCGCGTTCGCGCCGCTGGCCGCCGCCGTTGCGGGAGCCGGAGCCACCGCGGCGGTTGCCGCCGTTGCCGTCGCGGCGCGGTTCGCCGGCCTGGGCCTGCTGCGGGCCGCGGTCCTCGCCATGCTTGCGGGCCGGGCGGCCATGGGCATGGCGGCTGTTGCCGCGGTGATGACCGCTCGGCTCACCATTGGCATGGGCGCCGTGATGGGCCGGACGCTGTGGCTTTGCAGAGGCGCGGAAATCGGAGGTCGAGGCCAGATCGTTGTCGGGGCCGAGATCCGGGGTCGCTTCACCGCGGCGCTGACCGCGGAAGTCCTCGTTGCGGCTGGTCGAGCGCTCCGGACGCGGACGACGTTCTTCGCCGCCGGCGCGGACTTCGCTGCCTTCACCTTCGCGGCGTGGGCGGCGTTCCTGACGGCTGCCGCGATGCTCCGAACGGTTCTGGTCGCCACGGCCTTCGCCACGACCCTGGCCGTCGCGACCCTGGCCGCCATTACGATTGCGGTTGTTGCCATTGCCGTTGGCACGACGGGGTCCGCCGCCGATGTTTGCCGGCGCTTCGCCGCTTGCGACAGTGATGTCGATGCCCATCAGGCGCTCGATATCACGCAGCAGCTTGGCTTCGTCGGGAGCGCAGAAAGCGATGGCAATACCGTCGCGGCCGGCACGCGCCGTGCGGCCGATGCGATGGACATAGGCGTCAGGCACTTCAGGCAGGTCGTAGTTGTAGACGTGGCTGACAGCAGGAATGTCGATGCCGCGGGCGGCGACGTCGGTGGCAATCAGCGTCTTGATGCTGCCGTCGCGGAAGGCCTTCAGTGCCCGCTCGCGCTGACCCTGGCTCTTGTTGCCGTGGATCGAGGCGACGGAATAGCCGATGTTTTCGAGATGCTTCATCAGCTTCTCGGCACCGTGCTTGGTGCGCAGGAAGACCATGGCGCGGCCATCGGGGTTTTCGGTCAGCGACTTGCGGAGCAGCTCCGTCTTGTCGTTCTTGCCGGCGACGAAATGGACGTACTGCTCGACCTTGTCGGCAGCCTTACCTGGAGGCGTGACTTCGACCTTGACGGGATCGACGAGATATTCGCCGGCGAGATCGGCGATCGCCTTCGGCATGGTGGCCGAGAAGAGCATGGTCTGGCGCTTTTTCGGCACCATCTTGGCGATCTTGCGCAGATCATGCACGAAACCGAGGTCGAGCATCTGGTCGGCTTCATCGAGCACGAGATAGCGAACCGCAGTCAGCGTGATCGCGCGGCGATTGATGAGGTCGAGCAAGCGGCCGGGCGTGGCAACGAGAATGTCGGTGCCCTTTTCGAGCTGAAGCTGCTGCTTGTTGATCGAGACGCCGCCGACGACGACATTGATGCGCAGCGACGACTTGCGGATGAACTTCTTCAGGCTCTCGGCGATCTGGTTCACCAGTTCGCGGGTCGGCGCAAGGATCAGCGTCCGCGTCGTGCGGTTGTCGGGACGCCGTTCATCGGCGAGCAGCTTTTCGATCAGCGGCAGGCCGAAAGCGGCGGTCTTGCCGGTGCCTGTCTGGGCAAGGCCGATCAGGTCGCGGCCTTCGAGGAGGAGGGGAATGGCATGTTCCTGGATCGGCGTCGGCGTTTCGATGCCGAGCTGGAACAAAGTAGCGACGATCGGCTTGGAGACACCAAGCGATTCAAAATTAGTCAAGGTATAACCTTTCGGGGCGCCACAATGACTATCGCCGGAACGCACCATGCGATCCGGTTTCATTCTGGCGTCAAGAACCCCGCGTGAAGTGGGAACTTGTGAGTTGGAAAAAGCTTTCCAGCGCTTCTGGCCGCTCATGGGAGTGCGGCGCTCTATCGAAATGCGCTTTTGTCCCTTCTTCCTGCGTCTGTATTTTTCAGCAGGGGCACGCTCACGCGGCGGCCGGAAGGGTGAAAGCTGACCCGCATTTGGGCTAGTTCGCGTGGAAAGTCAAGTGCAGTGCACAAGAAAGCCTCAAGCTGGGTCAGGTGAGGGCATGACGAGGACGAAGCTTTGCGATGCGGTCTCCGCGCCATTGACGAGGATGGCGATGCGATGTTCGCCTGGATAATAGCGTCGCGTGGTGATCGGCCGCATGGCGTGGCGGCGCCCAATTGTATGGCTTTGCCCCGGAGCGAGCATTATCGCCTTGCATTTGAAGACCTTGGGTGAGAGCGAACCGTCGCTCTTCACATGGTGAATGGCGTAGTCGATCATCAGTGACTGCGCTCGCTCGCCGGCGTTTGTCACCCGGATTTCGAAATCCAGCCCTTCGCCGAACATCACCTCTGCATTCTGGAGCCGCAGTTCGCATTCGAGCGAAGCGGTGGCGGCGAAGCCGAAATTGGCGAGCGCCTGCGCGTGGCCTTTCTTCAGAAGTGTACGCGAGGCATGTTTCAGCAGCCAGCGGCGTTCGGATGAAGCGCCGTCGATATGACTGGCGATGAAGGCGGCGACCAGATCCGGGTGGTCCTTGGCGACGTCGTTCAGGCTGTTGGCCACGGAGCGGCGGACATAATCCTCCGGATCATCCATCAGCGCGGTTAGGATGGGCAGGATCGGCGCCGGATCCTTGACGAGCTGCGGTAGACGCATCGCCCAGGGCAGGCGCGGCCGCGTTCCCTCGCTCGCCAGCCGTCGCACATGCTGATCGGGATCGTCGACCCAGCCGGAAATGATCGCCAGCGCGCGCTGCTGGTCGCGGTGGATAAAGGGGCGGATGCCGAATTCGGCAGTGAAATGCGGCGTCAGCGCCTTCAGGAGATCGAGGCCGAGATCGAAATGATCAAGGCCGCGTGCGGCGATGAACTGATTGACCGGCAGCAGCATCCAGCCGGAGAGTCCCGGCCTGCCGGCAGCGGGCAGGCTTGCTGTCAGAATGGCTGCGGCCTCCCGGAAATCACCGGGAAGCGTGGCAAACAGCGCGTCGCGGATCAGGGCCGAGCGCTCCATCAACTCCAGCGCTCCGAGGCCGTCGGTTGCCAGCATCACGAAGCGGTTTCTGTCGAAGATCTGCGCGTTGCCGGCAATGCGATCGGCCATATCGCCAACCAATGCCTCATGCAGCAAGTGCTTGAGCGGTTCCGGCATGCTGGTCCTTCCTCTTTATGCGACCACCGCATGCCGGCCGCATGAGGGCAGCATGGTCTGCGAAACATCTGGCGATTTGCTATCGGAGAATAGAGCGATCGCACCCACTCGAGCAATCGCGTGCAGATAGTGAGGTGAGTGTGGCGCGAGCTTTAGCGTATCGGTGCCGTCGATTTCCTTGGAATGAGGGTTGGGGCCGAGATCCGAATACGCTCGTCGGCAGGACTGTTGTCACCGGCAAGAAGATCAAGGGCGTTTGATGCAATTTGCTCGAACGGCACCCGCAACGTCGTCAGCGGCGTGGGGAGGTGGCTGACAATCGGAATGTCGTTATAGCCTACGATCGAGATGTCCTGCGGCACGGAAAGGCCAAGTTTCGTCAGTCCCGACAAGGCGCCGATGGCGGTATTGTCGTTCACCGCGAAAATAGCGGTTGGGCGCGGATTAAGGTGCATCAGTGTCTCGACGGCTACCGCACCGGACTCGATGCCGAATGTCGAGGGAATGATGTATGAGGGATCTGCATTCAATCCAGCCTCTTCCAGGGCGTGGCGGAAACCCTCCACGCGGCCCCGCGAACTGGAGGCATAGGATGGACCGGCAATGACGCCAATTCTGCGATGGCCGAGATCGAGGAGGTGGCGGGCGGCGAGGTACCCACCGAGCCTGTCATCGCCGACCGACGAGAGGCTGTGGCCATCCGTCCGGAGTGCCAGGACATAAGGAATACCGCGTTTTGCCAGCTCGTCCGGAAAGTCATCGTCTTCCCGCGCTGTCGAAAGAATCAGTCCATCGACACCGCGCTTCAGCAGAGACTCGGCCGCAAGCCGGTCTGCCTTTGGCTTGTCGTCGGTGGTTGCGACAATCGCGAAGCGGCCACTACGGCTGCAGGCCTTGGCCAGTGCTTCGTAAAGCATGGCCATGACCGTATCCGTCAGCCTGGGCACGATCACCCCGATTGTCATTGTGTTGCCGCGCCTAAGGCTCGCTGCGGAAACGTCCCGAACGTATCCCAGCTCTTCGGCAACCTTGCGTACGCGACGCGCGGTCTCGCTGTCGGAGCGCGGAAGCCTTTCGTCGAGAATGCGGGACACGGTAGACTTGGAGACACCGGCTGCGGCAGCGACGCCGTGAATAGTGACGCGGGTCTGCCCCGGAACTTCATCCGTCTTTGAATTCATTGAGCCTTTTCCATTCGAGTCGGCATTGAGCCGCCGCTCTCCAGCATGCCTCAAAAAAGATATTGACTCCAGAGAATTCGAGAACGATAGTGGGAACGTTCCCGTAAACGATCCTATATCGATCGCGAGCCAATCGCGATCGCACGAAGGAGGAGACCAATATGCAACCGATGGATATGCGCGGGCTGAGCCCGGCCCCCGTTACCGCCTTCACCCGCGACGGTGAAGTTGATCACAAAGCCAACGCCAAACTCGCCAAATGGCTGGTTTCGATGGAAGGCGTCAAAAGCCTCGTCATCCTCGGCCATGCCGGCGAAGGCACCTTCCTCACGGAAGATGAGCGTCTTGCTCTCATCCGCACTTATGTCGAAGCGGTCGACGGTGCCGTTCCGATCATTGCCGGGATTACCGGTGAAGGCACGAGGGTCGCCGCTGAAGAGGCCAAGAAATGCAAGGCTGCTGGGGCCACCGGCGCGCTCGTCTATCCGAACCACGGCTGGCTGCGTTTCGGCTTTCAGAAGGGAGCGCCTCAGGATCGCTACAAGGCAATCTGGCAGGAGTCTGGCCTCCAGTGCATCCTGTTCCAGTATCCCGACGCCACCAAGGCATCATACGATCTGGATACACAGCTTGCGATTGCTACCCAGGAAGGCGTCGTCGCTACCAAGAACGGCGTGCGCAATATGAAGCGCTGGTATGTCGAAATTCCGGAGCTGAAGAAAGCCAATCCAAAGCTGCAGGTTCTGAGCTGCCATGACGAATGGCTGCTGCCAACCATGTTCGATGTCGACGGTCTGCTCGTCGGTTATGGCAATATCGCGCCGGAACTGCTGATCGACCTGATCAAAGCCGGCAAGGCGCAGGACTATCCGGAAGCGCGCAAGATCTTCGAACGTCTTCTTCCGGTGACGCGTGCCGTCTATCACCGCGGCTCTCACATGGAAGGCACCGTGGCCCTGAAACTCGGCCTCGTCCACCGCGGTATCCTTGATCACGCCACGATCCGCGAGCCGCTGAAGAGCCTTGGCGAAAAGGCCGAAGCGGAGATCTTTGCTGCCTTCGACGCCGCCGGTATCGGTCGCGTTGACCAGTTGCTGGCTGCCGAGTGACCTCTTTGACGCCCCTGCGCAGGTCGCAGGGGCGCATTGCGAAGGGAGGAGGAAACCATGGGGCCCGCCAAGGCAGACTTGAACGTCTTTGAAGGCCATTGCCCTGACAGGACGAACTGACGCGCAGTAGCAACCATCAAGCAGGAGCGCCCCTGGCCGGGAGAGTGGTAGGCCACGGGCGAGAAGGAGGAACCAATGAATGTCATGCAGCCTATGCCGGCCGAGACGGCGAATGCCGCTGATCCTCAGGCCGAAATCAGCGCTCGTCTGGAGCGTCTTCCCATCACCCGCGAGGTATTCTGGGCGCGCAATATCGTCGGCGCCGCAACGTTCTTCGACGGCTACACGGTCATCGCCATCGCTTATGCCATGCCCGTCCTCGTACGCGAGTGGGGCCTGACTCCCTCACAGACCGGCATGATCCTGTCGATGGGCTATCTGGGGCAGTTGATCGGTGCGATCCTGTTTGGCTGGCTCGCCGAGAAGGTTGGCCGGCTGAAAGTTCTTCTGTTCACCATCCTGCTGTTCGTCAGCATGGATGTCGCATGCCTGTTTGCTGCCGGGGCCGGCATGATGATGGCCTTCCGTTTCGTCCAGGGGATCGGGACCGGCGGCGAGGTCCCGGTCGCCAGCGCCTACATCAACGAGTTGATCGGATCGAAGGGGCGCGGCAAGTTCTTCCTCCTCTATGAGGTCATGTTCCTGCTGGGCCTCGTCGGCGCCGGGCTGATCGGCTACTTCATGGTACCGGTTTACGGCTGGAAGGCGATGTTCGTCGTCGGTCTCGTTCCCGCAATCATCATGGTTCCTCTGCGCTGGTTCCTGAAGGAATCACCGCGTTGGCTGGCTGCCAACGGCCGCTATGGCGAAGCAAACGCTATCGTCACCCGCATGGAAGAAAGCGCTCGTGCAGCCGGCAAGGAATTGCCAGAACCGAAGCTCATCCAGGCGCCGGTCCACCGCAAGTCGGACTGGCGCGAACTCTTCCAGGGCGTCTACTTGAAGCGGACGCTTTCCATCTGGGCCATGTGGTTCACCGCCTATACGGTTGCCAACGGTACGATCACCTGGCTGCCGACCCTGTATCGACAGGTCTTCAACCTGCCGCTTCAAACCAGCATCTTTTATGGGTTCCTGACGTCGGTCGGAGGCGTGATCGCCGCTGTGATCTGCGCGCTGCTCATCGACAAGGTGGGACGCAAGCGCTGGTACACGGGGGCGCTGCTTCTCGCTCCCGTGCCGTTGCTGGCTCTCGCATGGCTCGGTGCGACCTCTCCCATCCAGGTCTTGGTTCTAGCCGGCCTCGCTTATGCGATCGTCCAGACAGTCACATTCTCCCTTTACCTGTACTCGGCAGAGATCTATCCGACGCGCCTCAGGGCATTGGGAACCGGAACCGGCAGCGCCTGGCTTCGCCTGGGATCATCGGCCGGCCCGATCCTCGTCGGTACGGTGATGTCTTCCATGGGCATCCAGTATGTCTTTGCGAGCTTCGCAGCCATTCTGATCGTTGGTGCAATCATCACGATGTTGTTTGCGATAGAAACCAAGGACCGCGTACTGGAGGAGCTATCTCCGTAACGATTGAAAATGCGATTTGATCGATTTGAGCTGGCGGATGAAAATCCGCCAGTTTCATTTGGTCGTCGTTGAGAGCACTGGGTCAGCGCCGCCGGGAGGTCAAGCGGCGCCGGATGCGGTTTCTGTTATCGCTGGCAGACTTTGACGCGATAGGGATTGCCCTAATCGTCGTGCAGCCATTCGAAGTGGCAATAGTCCGGCCGGTAATAGGTCCGGAAAACGGGGTAGGGACGGTAAGCGGGATAGGCGGGATAGGCCGGGTAGGCGGGACGGGCGGCCTCCGACAGCAGGGCGCCACCGACGACGCCGGCGGCAAGGCCGCCCCAGAGGGCATCGCGTGGACGGGCATCGGCGGTGGTAGCGGTGGCGAACGAGGCGCCGGCAAAGGTCAGCGCGATCAGGCCCGTCGCCATGGTCTTATGAAAAACGGACATGGTATTTTCCTTTCATGGGCATGGCTTCCCTAAAGCCATGCCGCAGACTCGGCCCGGATCGCGGCCGTGCAATGGCCGCGCAAGCGGTTTCGGCATTAAATTTTCGTCATGATTTCAATGGATCCCCGACGTCGAAAGGGTTTATCGCGGGCGACCTTTCAGTCTCGTGCAAGCCGGGGCTGGTAATCCCGAAATGTCTTCAGCTTGGTGAGCCGGCTCGTAAAATTCGGCGGTCGAAATTTATGGTTAAAACCTTGTTAAAAGCCTTGGCGTTATAGTTTTTGTAGTCGATATTTCATTTATTGCGGGAGCGATATTTTTTGAAATCAGCCGGGGAACTTCTGGAGTTGGCTTGCCGCCGGATCGCTGATCTGGATACCCCGGCCTATGTCAAGAACAGCGAGCTGCGTTATATCGCCGTCAACGAGGCCTATGCCCGCTTTCTAGGCCGCGAGATCTCCGATTTCATCGGCAGGCGCAGCCGCGAGCTTCTCGACCGTCCCGAGGAAGAGGAGCGCGAGGACAAGGAACGCCGCGCACTGGTGTTCGGCACCGAGGAAAACGCCATCTGTTTTGACGCGGCGGGTGTCGGCCATGAACGCATCCAGATCGAAAGCTTTTCACCGTCGCCGGACCGGGCTTATGTGCTCGGCATTTTCGAAGTGCGAGCGCCGCCGCGCCGCGCCGCGGACGATAGCGCCGCCGCCGATTTCGCCCGCGTGCGCGAGGCGCTGGAACAGCTCGACCAGCCGATCGGCATCTTTGCCGAAGATGGCCGGCCGCTGGTCGTCAACGCCGCCTATCGCAACGGCGCAAAGCCTGCGGCTGTCAGCGACACGGCTTGGCACGAGAGCGTCAATGAACTTGACCTGCTGCGGACCATCCTGGAGGACCTCCCGGTCGCAGCCTTCGTGCGCGACGACAAGCATCGCCTCGTCTACGCCAATCAATATTACGAGACCTTCAGCGGCCATAGCCGTTCTCGGGTCCTTGGGATGACCGAACACGAAATGTTCGGTCTGGACGGGGGCGAGGCGATCTACCAGGAAAACCTGCTGGCGTTGCAAGGTGGCAAGTCGAAGGAGATCGAAAGCCTGCTGCCGAGCAAGGACGGCCATATCTATTCCGTCCTCTCGCGCGTCAACCGCGTCGTGACAGCGGATGGTCGGCCCTATGTCGTCGGCTCCTTTTCGGACATCTCGCCACTCAAGGAACGAGAGAAGGCACTGATCGAGGCGCAGAAACACAAAGAGGTGCTGCACCGGGATATCGAGAATATCCTACGCTCGTTGCCGGTCGGCGTGCTGATCCTCGATAACGACCACCGGATCCTCTACGTCAACGACGAGTTCTACGGCATCTGGGAGCTGCCACTCGACGATCCCTTCGACGGCCGGCCCTTCATCGACGTCATCCGCCGTAATTATGAGCTCGGTCGCTACGACGGCACGCAGACGCCCGAGGAGATCTACGATTTCCGCAAGCACTTGTTCGAGACCGAGGAGCCCGAGCCGATCGAGCTCGGCTGGGCGGGCGGCAAATCCGTCATCTTCGATAGCCGCCGTATCTCGAACGACCGGATCCTGCTCACCTATGCCGACATTACGGCCGTGCGTGAGCGGGAAAATGAAGTCCACGAGGCCCGTGCCGCGCTGGAACATCTCGGCGAGTTGTTGCGCGACGCGACGCATGCCATGCCGCAGGGCCTGGCCATCGTTCAGGACGGCATTATCAAGATGTCCAATGAGGCGTTGGCTCATATCCTGGAGATTCCCGCCACCTATATCGAGACCGGGCAGGGTTGGCTCGGCATGTTCGAGTTCTGCGCGGCGCGCGGCGACTTCCACGAGGACGCGGCCGAGATTCTGCAAGGTTGGCGCGACAATATCGCGGCCAGGTTGCCGATCTCCACGGCCTTCCATGTCGGCGGCGAGCGCTGGGTGAACATGGATGCGACGGTCAGCAAGGGGCAACACTGGGTGGCGCTCTTCACCGACGTCACCGAGCTCAAGAGCCGCGAGGAGGAGCTACGCCAACTGCTGTCGCGCGCCGAAGCCGCCGATCGCGCCAAATCCGAATTCCTTGCCAATATGAGCCATGAGATCCGCACGCCGATGAACGGCGTGCTTGGGATGGCGGAGCTGCTTGCCAAGACCAATCTCGATACGCGCCAGAAGACCTTCGTCGACATCATCGTCAAGTCGGGCAACGCGCTGCTGACGATCATCAACGACATCCTCGACTTTTCGAAGATCGACGCCGGGCAGATGAAACTGCGCAAAGCTGCCTTCGATATCACCGAAGCGGTAGAGGACGTGGCGACACTCTTGTCCTCGCACGCCGCCGAGAAGAACATCGAGCTCCTGGTGCGAGCCGCGCCCGACCTGCCCGCCGCAGTAATCGGCGACGCCGGGCGTTTCCGCCAGATCGTCACCAATCTTGTCGGCAACGCCGTCAAGTTCACCGAGCGCGGCTATGTCTTCGTCGATGTCGGCTTCCAGCCGGCGGCCGGCGGCGAGATCATGGCGTGCATCCGCATCGAGGATACCGGCATCGGCATCCCGCCGGAGAAGCTCGAATCGGTCTTTGATAAATTCTCGCAGGTGGACGCCTCGTCGACCCGGCGGCATGAAGGAACCGGCCTCGGTCTTGCGATCACCGCCGGGCTCGTCGACCTTTTCGGCGGTTATCTCAACGTCGAAAGCGAATGGGGCAAGGGCTCCGTCTTCACCATCAACCTGCCGTTTGCGGTGGCGGCCGCCCGCCTTGAGCCGAAGCCGTTGCCGATCAATGTGCAGGGGGCGCGTATCCTCGTCGTCGACGACAATGAAGTAAACCGGCGAATCCTCACCGAGCAGCTGTCTCTCTGGGGCTTCGACGGCGTGGCCGCCGAGGGCGGTGGCACCGGGCTTGCTATTCTGGAGGCGGCGGCTGGTCTCGGCGTCACCGTCGATGCTGTCGTGCTCGACTATCACATGCCCGATATGAACGGCGCCGATGTCGCGCGCCGGCTGCGCGCCGATCCGCGCTTCGTCGAACTGCCGATCATCTTCCTGACGTCGATGGATATTTCGGGTACCGAAAAGGAATTCGCGGCGCTGAACGGCCACGCGCATCTGATGAAGCCGGCGCGCGCCAACGTGCTGCGCAACACGGTCGTCGAAGTGGTGCGCGCCAGCCGCGTCAAGCAGGCTTCCGAAGCCGAGATTGCCCGGCTGCAGACGGAAGCGGCCGTGCCGGCGCCGGCGTCTGTGCCGCAGAAACGGGCCGCTGAATTCGTCGACGTGCTCGTTGCCGAGGACAACGAGGTCAACCAGATCGTCTTCACGCAGATCCTGCAAGGCACGGATCTTTCCTTCCTCGTCGTCGACAATGGCGAGGAGGCGGTCGCCGCCTGGGAGCGGCATACGCCGCGCATCATCATGATGGACGTCTCGATGCCCGTCATGAACGGCCATCAGGCGACGCAGATGATCCGCGAACGGGAAAAGGGGCAGGGCCACCGGGTGCCGATCATCGGTGTTACCGCCCATGCGCTCGAAAGCGACCGCGAACTTTGCCTCGATGCCGGCATGGACGACTACATGTCGAAGCCGATCAGCCCCGAACTGCTCGAGGAAAAAATCCGCCAGTGGCTCGGAACGAGCGAGCAGCAGCCGGAGCGCACCAGCTACTGATTTGAACCTTCGGAAAACAGGATGCTCTCGAAATCCTGAGCGCCGTTGAGGATATGCAGGATCTCGATACGATCCTCGCCAGCGCGATAAAAGATCAAATAGTTGCCGTAAGGACGGCGGCGAACGCCGGTGTGTTCGTAACGTGGAACCAATGAAAAACCGTTCGGCGTTTCTGCCAGACGCTCACACCGTTCCAGCAGTTCTTGGATGAAGCTTGCCGCCCGCTGCGGATTGTCCTCAGCGATATAGTCGCCAATACGTTCGAGATCCGCCTCCGCCTGGGCGGTGATGAGGACGATCACGAACGGCCGTTATATTTGGCCGCAAGGCGGGCGGCGACATCGCTGACGGGCTTGAAGCGACCTGCTTCCGCGTCGGCGATCCCCTGGCTGATTGCCAGATCGAGCGCCATCAACCGTTTTTCCCGCTCCTCGACAAGCCGGACACCTTCCCGCAGAACTTCGCTGCGAGAGTTATAACGCCCCGATTTCACGAGTTCGTTCACATAGTTTTCGAGTTGCTGTCCAAGATTCGCGCTGCTGGCCATATTGGTTCCTCTCGGATTACTATCGCACAGAGTGATAACTGTTAGCAACGCAGGCGTTTGAATCGATCGCACTTACCCGAGTTTACTTGATGCCGCAGAGCATTTCGCGCTTGCCGGCAAAGCCCTTGCGGCGCTCGACGGCAAAGCCTGCGGCGATGAGGTTGCGGCGCACGAAGCCGGCCGCCGCATAGGTGGCGAAGGTGCCACCGGCTGCGCTTTTCTCGCAGACGAGCCGCATCAGTTGCTCCGACCACATATCGCTGTTGCGCGACGGGGCGAAGCCGTCGAGATACCAGGCGTCGAAGCCGGGCGTGGCCGCCGCCACGCCCTCCAAGGCATGGCCGCATACGACGCTGAGCGTCGTCTGGGCATCGAGATCGAGCTCAACGATGCCATCAGGCGCTTGCGGCCACGCCGCTGTCAGCGCTTCGCGTTCGGCATCGATCTCCGGCCAGTGCGACAGCGCCCGGCCGATTTCTTCGCCGCGCATCGGGTGGAGTTCGAAGGAGGTGAAATGCAGGTGCTGGCCGTCTGCACGGTGGAGCTTCCATTGCCGCCAGGTCTCGGCGAAGTTCAGGCCGGTGCCGAAGCCGAGCTCACCGATCAGGAATGCCTGCCGCCCGTTCCAGCGCTCCGGCAGGCCGTTGCCGGCGAGAAAAACATGGCCGCATTCCAACCGCCCGTCGGTCTGGCAATAAAAATGATCGCCAAAGGCGGTGGAATAGGGCATATCGCCGTCGCGCCATTCGAGCGGCTGCGGGGCGCCTGCGCCAATCTGATCGGGGTTCACGTCTGTCATGGAAAAAGCCGATAGTCCTGCGCCGGTCTCAGGTCAATCGTCCTCAGAATTGCTGATCGTCGGCGGCGGCATCATGGGTCTCTGGGCGGCCGTCCATGCCGAGCGCCGGGGCATCCGGACTCTTATCAGTGACGCCGGCAGATTGGGCGAAGGTGCAAGTGGCGGCCTGCTCGGCGCGCTGATGCCGCATATGCCGGACCGGTGGTCGGAGAAGAAGCAGTTCCAGTTCGATGCGCTGGTCTCGCTCGAAGCCGAGATCGCCGCGCTCGAAGCCGAGACCGGACTTTCTGCCGGCTATAACAGGTCCGGGCGGCTGATCCCGCTACCGAAGCCGCATCTCAATAAAATAGCGCTCGGTCACTCCAAGGACGCCGAACACCATTGGCAGTCGGGCGACCGCCGTTTCCACTGGCATGTGCTCGACAGGCCGCCAGTCGATGGCTGGATCGAGGCGTCCGCCGGCGAGAGCGGCTTCGTGCACGACACGCTCGCCGCCCGCGTGGCGCCCCGCTTGCTGATCGCGGCGCTTATCGCCTTCCTGTGGCGGGCCAAGCATGTTCGCATCCTGGAGCATGCGATGGTTGCCGGCCTCGATCCCGATCGCGGCACGGCCGAAATCAACGGCGAAACGATCGCTTTCAGTCACTGCATCCTGGCCGCCGGCCATCAGTCCTTTCCGTTGCTGCAGGGCCTGACACCGGGGCTGAAACAACCGCTCGGCCAGCCGGTCAAGGGGCAGGCGGCATTATTGAAAGCCGATATCGACCCGGCGCTGCCGACGATCTTTCTCGACGGGCTCTATGTCGTCGCGCATGAAGGCGGACACGCGGCAATCGGCAGCACCAGCGAGAACCGTTTTAACGATCCTACATCCACCGACGTCCAGCTCGACGTGCTGATCGAGGCGGCGCGCGGCATCGTACCGACGCTTCGCGACGCCCCTATTGTCGAGCGTTGGGCCGGGCTTCGCCCGAAGGCGATCGACCGGGATCCGATGATCGGTCGCCATCCCGACCACCGGCGCCTGATCGCACTCACCGGCGGCTTCAAGGTCAGCTTCGGCCTCGCCCACCGGCTGGCGGAGGCGGCGATATGTATCGCAGGCGATACAGACTGCGGATTTTCGCTGCCGGAAAGCTTCGCAATTTCAAGCCATATCGCGGTGGCTTCACGTTAAACGTGAATTAGCCGCTGCTCTGCTTCGTTATTCTGTCATGCAAATCACCTATCTGCTTGCGCATCGATAGCGTCGGATCTGAACGGCGCTCACTTCCTTGATGGAGGAAATTGCATGCGCTATGCCATTTGCTTCACGCCTCCGGCGAGCGACCCGTTGTCGCTCGTGGCCGCCAATTGGCTTGGCCGAAACGTGTTTTCGGGCGATATGATGGAGCCTCCGGCAGTTCGTGGCCTCGGTATTCACGAGATCGCCTTTCATACCGCCGTTCCGCGGCGCTACGGCTTTCATGGTGTTTTGAAGGCGCCCTTTCATCTGTCCCACGACATGCCGGAATCGCAACTCCTGCGCGATCTGATGCGTTTTTCCGGGACCTTCGTTCCCTTTCAGATTCCGCGTATCGAAGTTGCCCGGCTCGGCAATTTCTACAGCCTGCTGCCGAGTACTCCCTGCGAGCAGATCCAGTATCTCGCCTCGGCGATCGTGCAGGAATTCGATCGTTTTCGCGCACCGCTCAGCGAGGCCGAGATCGAACGCAGCGATCCGGACGGGCTGTCGGCGACGCAATTTTCCAATCTGCATCGCTGGGGCAATCCCTATGTGATGGAGGAGTTCCGCTTCCATATGCCTGTGACGGGCCCCGTCAACGCGATCGACATGCCGCGCATCGAGCCGGTGTTGCGGACGATCTTCGAGCCTGTCCTCTGCGAACCCGTCATGGTTTCCAACGTTGCCCTGATGATCGAAGAGGGCACTGGCGGTCCTTTCCGCGTTCATTCGCTGCATCCGATGGGCAAGGTCAGCGCGCGCAAAATCGCTTGAATCTGCTGATGAGCTAAAGGCTTGTGCCGTAAAGGCAAAATCCGACGGAGCAGTTTCCGTCTCGACATTCCGGCTGCGGATGCTACCGTTCCCCGTCTTTTCAGAAGGTGATTTGATGGTATCCGAGACTTATCCGCGCAATCTCGTCGGTTACGGGCGTCTGACGCCCGATCCGAAATGGCCGGACGAGGCACGCGTCGCCGTGCAGTTCGTCATCAACTACGAGGAGGGCGGCGAAAGCTCGATCCTCGACGGCGATCCGGCTTCGGAAAACCTGCTGTCGGAAATCGTCGGTGCGGCCGCGTGGCCAGGGCAGCGCAACCTCAATATGGAATCGATCTACGAATATGGTTCGCGTGCCGGCTTCTGGCGGCTCTGGCGGATGTTCACCGATCTCAAGGTGCAGGCGACCGTCTACGGCGTGACGCTGGCGATGGCCCGCAACCCCGAGGCCGTCGCTGCGATGAAGGAGGCCGGCTGGGAGATCGCCAGCCACGGCTACCGCTGGCTGGAATATAAGGATTTTCCCGAAGACCTGGAGCGCAAGCATATCCTCGAAGCCGTGCGCCTGCACACCGAGCTTACCGGCGAGCGGCCCTATGGCCTCTATCAGGGCAAGCCTTCCGACAATACGCTTCGGCTGGTGCAGGAGGAGGGCGGTTTCCGCTATTCCTCCGATTCCTACGCCGATGACCTGCCCTATTGGGTGAAGGGCGTCGACGGGAAACCCTTCCTGATCATCCCCTATACGCTCGAAACCAACGACATGCGTTTTGCAACGCCGCAGGGCTTCAATGCCGGCGATCAGTTCTTCACCTATCTGAAGGACGCCTTCGACACGCTTTATGAGGAAGGCAAGGCGGGCAGCCCGAAGATGATGTCGGTCGGCTTGCATTGCCGCCTCGTCGGACGTCCCGGCCGGGCGGCAGCGCTGAAGCGCTTTATCGAATATGTGCTGAAGCACGACAAGGTCTGGATTCCGCGCCGCATCGAGATCGCCGAGCATTGGCACAAGCACCATCAGCCGGAAGCGCTCTGATGATGTCGCGCGAGGATTTCGTCTCCCGCTTCGGCGGCATCTTTGAACATTCGCCTTTTATCGCCGAACGCGCCTATAACGCCGGCCAGGTGCCGGAACCGCTGACGGCGGCCGGCGTGCATGCGTCGCTAACCGCTGTCTTCCGGGCGGCAAGCCCGCAGGAGCGCCTCGGCGTGCTCAGCGCCCATCCCGACCTTGCCGGGCGCCTCGCGATAGCAGGTGAACTCACCGAAGACAGCCGGAAGGAACAGTCCGGCGCCGGTCTCGACCGCCTGAGCCCGGCCGAACATGCCCGCTTCACTAAACTCAATTCGGCCTATGTCGAAAAATTCGGCTTTCCCTTCATCATCGCCGTCAAGGGGCTCGGCAAGGACGATATCCTGTCGGCCTTCGAAACACGGATCGGCAATAGCAGGGACGAAGAATTTGCGACCGCGACGGCGCAAGTCGAGCGGATCGCGCTGCTGCGCCTGACGACGATGCTGCCGGAGGCTGAATGAACGAGCGGCGCGCGATCGACTATCTCAATGAGATGTATGAGGCGGCATCCGAAGCGCTGTCTTTCGTCGGCGGAATGGATGGGGCGGCGTTTGCCGGGGACAAGCTCACTTTCAAGGCGGTCACCTTTTGCCACTTCACCATCGGTGCCGCGGCATCCCGCTTGCTGGTGACTCATCCGGAATTTGCGACCGAACATCCCGATCTGCCGTGGACGAAAATCTGCGGCACGGGCAACCGTATCCTCGACGGCGTCTTCGATCTCGATCCTTCCGACATCTGGGAGGCGACGTATCGCACGCTGCCGGAGCTTCTTTCCGCAATCGATGCCATCCGTCACTGGCATGCCGAAGGTGAGTGAGCGATTGCCCCCACATCTCGACATCCGTCCGCTTACGAGTTCCGCCTTTGCTCCCTTCGGCGAGGTGATCGAAGCCGATCCCGCCTCGATGCGGCTCATCAATGGCGGTACGACGGAGCGTTTCCATGCGCTCGCCGCCACCGAGGCGACGGGCGAGGGTGCGCGCGTCATCATCAACCTCTTTCGCGGCCAGCCGCGCAGCTTCCCCTATGAAGTCACCATGATGGAGCGCCATCCTTTCGGCAGCCAGAGTTTCTCGCCGGTCTCGGGCCGTCCTTTTCTCGTCATCGTCTCCGAGGATGAGAACGGCCGCCCGGGCAGGCCGCAGGTGTTTCTGGCGCGCGGCGACCAGGGCGTGAACTATCGCCGCAACGTCTGGCATCATCCGCTGATGGCGCTCGGCCAAGCCTCAGATTTCCTGGTCGTCGACCGTGACGGGCCGGGCAATAATCTGGAAGAATACTTCTTCGAACCCCCTTATATGATCAAAGAGCCAGCCCCATGACCGGACTGACCACACATGTTCTCGACACCGCTCTCGGCAAGCCGGCCGAAGGCTTGAGGATCGATCTTTTCCAGCTTGACGGCGAGATTCGCAGGCATCTGAAGACGGTGGAGACCAATGCCGACGGCCGGGTTGACGGCGGCCCCATTCTCATTGGCGAAAATTTTCGGGCCGGTACCTATGAACTGGTCTTCCACGCCGGCGATTATCTGAGGGCCAGCGGCACGCCGTTGCCGCATCCCGCCTTCCTCGATCTCGTGCCGATCCGCTTCGGCATTGCCGACGTCACGGCGCACTACCATGTGCCGTTGCTGATATCGCCCTATGGCTATTCTACCTACCGAGGCAGTTAGAGATGCGTTTTGCAGCGATCGCCGACATTCACGGCAACCATCTGGCACTCGAGGCGGTGCTTGCTGATATTCGTGCGCAAGAGGTCAATGAGATCGTCAATCTCGGCGATTTCTTCAGCGGCCCGCTCGAGGCCGGCAAGACGGCAGACTTGCTGATGCCGCTTAGCCTGACGTCGGTCCGTGGCAATCACGACCGCTATCTGATCGAGCAGGATCCGGCGGCAATGCATGCTTCGGATGCGGCCGCCTACGGTCAATTGTCGTCGTCTCATCTTGGTTGGATCCGAAACCTGCCGTTCGATACCATCTATCGCGAAGAGGTCTATCTCTGCCACGCGACGCCGAAGGATGACAATCTCTACTGGCTGGAATCGGTCTCGCCGGAGGGCGTCGTCTTCCTGAACCCGATCGAAGCGATCGAGGCGCTGGCCGAAGGCATCGACCTGCCGCTGATCCTCTGTGGCCACAGCCACATCCCCCGCGCTGTGCGCCTCTCCGACGGTCGCCTGATCGTCAATCCAGGCAGCGTCGGCTGCCCGGCCTATGACGACGAGCTGCCCTGTTACCACAAGGTGGAAGCCGGCCATCCGCTGGCGAGTTATGCCATTCTGGAAAAGGCGGCGGGCGGATGGACATGGCAGTTCCGAACCGTCGCCTATGACCATATGGCGATGTCGGCACTGGCCGCCGAAAGGGGCCGTGCCGACTGGGCAGGCGCGCTGGCAGCGGGTTGGGTGAGATAGAGCATGATGCCGAAAAGTGTCTGAGGTTTCGGGCGGCATCATGCTCTAACTATTTAATTTAGAACAGGATTCAGATTTTAGGCCGAACAGGCCTAAAATCATCCTGTTCTAGTCCAGACCCGCTTGCGCGGCGATCAGTCCTTCTTCGGTGCCGGCTTCGATCCCGGAGGGATGATCGTTTGTGTCGGGGCTACCGTCGGCGTTGCGGGCTTTGCCGGTGCGGCGGCGGGCGTTGCCGGTCTTGCCGGTTTTGCACCATCGAGATTTCCAAGAAGGGATGAGATTGCATCGTCGCCTTCGAAGCCGGCTTCCTTCAGCAATTTGTCGAGGATCGGTTTGTTCGCCTGGTAGGAGAGGAGCTGGCCGGCCAGTCCTTCGCCGAGCCCGATGCCGTTTCCGCCGGCCGCTCCGTTTCCGCGGCCGAGCATGCCGCCGGTGTCGAATATCCTGATATCGGAGATCTTCTCGATCGGCTTGACCGCTTCGGCGAGCGCCTGCGGAATGATGCGAATCCGTTCGCGGGTGATCTCGAACTCGATAATAGCAGAGCTCAACTTGTTGCGAGCGTCGTTGAGCAATGCCTCGCTCTCGGCTGCGGCCTTGCCGGTTTCGAGAATGCCCTTGGCCTTGATGATCGCCGCATCCGCCTCGGCGGTGGCGAGCGTCTTGATGGCCTCGGCCTGGTCGCTTGCTGCCTGCTTTTCGGCTTCGGCGCCGACGGTGACGGCAGTCGCTTCCGTCTCGGCTTTCTTGCGTGCGTCGATGACGGCAATCTGCTTTTCGCGTTCGGCAATCTCGATCGCCTTGGCGGTGCCGACCTTTTCTTCCGCTGCTATCGCCAGTGCGCGGGCCGTTTCCGCAGCCGCCTTCGCCTCGGATTCTTCACGGCTCTTGTTGGCAACGGCGATGGCGCTTTCCTGTGCCACGATCTGGAGGTCACGCTTGGCTTCGGTTTCGCGTTGCTGGACGGCGCGGGCGGCGTCGATGTTGGCGCTTTCGCGGGCCTGTTTGGCAGATGCCTCGCGTTCGGCGATCGCCTGTTCGGAAGCGATGCGGGCTTCCTCCTCGGCGCGTTTTGCGGCCTGCTCCTGCTGCGCGGTTTCGGCGCGTGTCGCCGCGGATTTGTTGGCGATGTCGCGTTCCTGGCTGAGTTCGGCTTCCCGCTTGGTCCGCTCGATGGTCAGCGATTGCTGACGGGCCTCGAGATCCTTCTGGGCGATGGCGACTTCGGTGTCGCGGACGATCTCGTTTCGCTCCTTCTTGCGTCCCTCGGTGATGCGGGTCAATGCCGCGAGGCCTTGCGCGTCGAAGAAGTTGTTGGCGTTGAAATGCTTGATATCGGTTTGGTCGAGGCGTGTCAGCGACACGGATTCGAGTTCGAGGCCGTTCGACTGGAGGTCGGCGCCGACAGCTTCCTGCACGGCCTTGACGAAATCCATGCGCTGTTCCTGCAGCGCGTCGAGATTCATCGTCGCGGCCACCGAGCGAAGGCCGTCGACGAATTTCGCCTCGATCAGGATGCGGAGAGCCTCGGCGTCGTTGGTGCGGTTGCCGAGTGTCTGAGCTGCAAGCGCAATCGAGGAGGCATCGGGTTTCACGCGCACATAGAATTCGGCGCCGATATCGACGCGCATGCGGTCCTTGGTGATCAGTGCATCGCCTTCGCCGCGGCGAACCTCGAGGCGCAGTGTCTTCAGGTTGACCCGGGCGGTCGAATGGAAGATCGGCAGGACGACCGAACCGCCGTCGAGCACGACCTTCTGGCCGCCGAGACCGGTGCGCACATAGGCCTCATCGCGGCTGGAGCGCGTGTAAAGAGAGGCGAGGACAAAACCGATGCCGAAGATCAGAACAATCCCAATGCCGGCTGGTAGAATAACGTCGTACATCATTGCTGCTCCCTCAAAGATTGATTGTCCGCATCGGCGGGGTCGACCGGCGCGGGAATGGCGATAAACACATTTGCCTTGTGATCGACGAGAAGAACCGAAGCGCCTATCGCGAGCGGACCTTCGCCCTTGGCGGCTCGGGCTCGAAGCACATGCCAGTTTCCGTGCTGATCCTTGACGCGGACGCGGCCCGGCAGTCCCTGATCGAGCGGGCCGATCGACACCTCGGCGGTCCGGCCGAGCAAGGCGTCGAGATCGACCGCATAGGTTTCGTCGTGCGGTACGATCCGCGCCACGGTTCTGCTCGAGGCCCTGACCATGGGGATGGTTGCGAGCGCGGCAGGTATGACGGCTATAAAGCTTGGCAGCGGCGCCCAGAAGGCGTTGGCGACGGCCTGCAACGCAAAGCCCGTCATCGCGAAGAAGCCGAGCGTCAGCATCATGAGAATCAGCAGGGGAACACCGCCGAGATTGAGCCAGGACAGGTAAGCCAGGATGCCGTCATGGCCATGAACCTCCGGCTTTCCCAGAAATTCCGTCATCGAAAAACCCATGACCATCGCGAGCATCTCGATCGCGGTCAGGCCGACAAGGATCGCTGCGGCGATGGCAAAGGGCGCACATTCAGGGGAGAAAAGGAGTGCCATCGTGTTATCGGTTATCCGCCTTGAAGCGTGCGAGCCGGGCTTCGATTGCCTGTTCGCGGTGCAGTCGGTCGAGTTCGTCCAATTCGGAACTGTGGCCATGCTCGCCAGCGGGAATTCCGGTCAGCCGCGAGACGGCTGCGGCAGCGCGGGCAGCATCTGCACCCGGTGCGGACTGGCTATGACCGGTTGCGGCCTGTTCGGGATGCCGGGCAATGCTGCGCTTGAAATCGGCAAGGCGAGCGTCCGCCTCGCGGCGCGTGGCGAGCACGGCCTGCAAGGCTTTCTGGCCTTCGTCCAGCTGTTCCCTGGCATCGGCCAGCGCCCTATCGAGCGCTGCGATCTGGGATTCGAGATCGATCTGGCGGGCGACGCCGGCCTTTGCCAGGTCATCCCGCCCGGAGGAGACGGCGAGGCGGATCTTCTGGTCGAGCGCGTTCATGTCTTCGACGATTTCGTCTCTGCGGCTCTGGATGCGGTATTCCTCCGCACGCGCCTTGCCGAGATCGGTGCGGGCCTCATCAGCCGCCGCATCGATCTCGCGGACCGCCTGTTCGATGACGGCGATCTTGTTTACGCCTTCCGCCTTGTCGATCGCCGCATTCGCGATGCCCGCGATCAGACGGCCCATACGTGAGAGAATGCCTTCGTTCGTCATGTTTTCCTCCATCCGAGCGGAATTCGGCGTGACGCCGATGTGAATCTCGTAACGGTCCTGGCCCGCAACGAGGTAGGCCGGAAAAATACTCTCCCATCCCCGTGAATAACCCGCGACATCGAAGGGCACGGCAACACGTCCGTGCACCGTGGCGATCGTCAGGTCCGAGGGGCCTTTGATGGCGAAGAGCTTGTCATCGAGCGGCAGATGCGGCGGATCGGCGGTGACGCCGCGATTGGCGGCGAAATCGCGAAGGCCGAGCGTGACCAGCCTTGCCGGCAGGCCCGTCTGCTCGCGGACTGTTTCATAGGCAAGGTCGTGCAGCACGACCAGATTGGCGCCCGCCTTGTCGGCGACGAGACTGGTCAGGATTTCGACCATCCTGAGATAGGCGGCAATGGTGTCGTCCAGCGCCTGACGAGTACTGTCGTCAGGCGCCAGCGTGTAGCGCAGCAGCGATGGGTGCGGTGTCTTGCCTGTGGTAGCCATAGGTAAAACATAAAGCACCGCTTTTGTGCTTTCAAGATGCCGCGCTAAAAATACAACCTAGGCTTAACGTGCAGTTAGAAAGACCGAGAGCAGCGTCCAGTATCGAGATATTTAGGGAGCCGTTGCTGCTTTCGTCGCTGGCGGCAGGTCATTGCCGTCCGTCGATGATCGACGAATTCACATCGTTGATGTCGCGCTTGCCGCAGAGCGCCATGGTGATGTCCATCTCCTTGCGGATGATGCCGAGCGCCAGCGATACGCCTTCCTTGCCCATGGCGCCGAGGCCGTAGAGGAAGGGGCGGCCGATATAGGTACCCTTGGCGCCGAGCGCCACGGCCTTCAGCACGTCCTGGCCGGAGCGGATGCCACCATCGAGATGGATCTCGATACGGTCGCCGACGGCGTCGACGATCTTCGGCAGCATGCTGATCGAGGAGGGGGCGCCGTCAAGCTGACGCCCGCCATGATTGGAGACGACGATCGCATCGGCGCCGGTGTCGACGGCCGCCTTGGCATCCTCCGGATCGAGAATGCCCTTGATGATCAGCGGGCCGCCCCATTGTTCCTTGATCCAGGCGACATCCGCCCAGGACAGCCGCGGATCGAACTGCTCATGTGTCCACGCAGCCAGCGAGGCGATACTGGTGACATTTTTCGCATGGCCAACGATATTGCCGAAGTTGCGGCGCTTGGTCTGCAGCATGTCCAGGCACCAGAAAGGCCGGGTCGCCATCTGCCAGACATGTTTCGGGGTGAATTTCGGCGGCGCCGACAGGCCGTTGCGCAGGTCCTTATGCCGCTGGCCGAGGATCTGCAGATCGGCGGTCAGCACCAGCGCCGAGCATCCGGCCGCCTTGGCGCGGTTGATGAGGTTGAGGACGAAATCCTTGTCCCTCATCACGTAGAGCTGGAACCAGAAGGGGCGCGTCGTCGCTGACGCCACGTCCTCGATCGAGCAGATGCTCATCGTCGAAAGCGTGAAGGGAACGCCGAACTCCTCGGCAGCGCGTGCCGCCAGCATCTCGCCGTCGGCATGCTGCATGCCGGTCAGGCCGGTTGGCGCCAGCGCCACGGGCATCGACACTTTTTGGCCGATCATCGTCGTTTCCAGCGTGCGGTTGGTCATGTCGACCATCACCCGCTGGCGCAGCTTGATCTGGCTGAAATCGCTCTCGTTCGCCGCATAGGTCGATTCCGTCCAGGCGCCCGAATCCGCATAGTCGAAAAACATCTTCGGCACACGCCGCCGGGCGAGCTTTTTCAGGTCGGCGATGGTGAGCGGAGCGGCCATGAATTGAACCTTCACATCTGAATGCGGCCATCGGCCATAACATGAATTTGGCAGGAGCGTTACGGGAAACTGGCCGTGCCGGGCTGCTTTTCACGGTCCAAATTCGAGAGTAACAGGGCGCGTCATCGAAGCCCCGCCTTCAACGCAACACCGGCCACATAAGTCTCGGCGATCGCCCGGTCGTCACCCATCGTCTGCAGCAGGAAGAGTTCCTCGGGCAGCGTC
Organism: Rhizobium acaciae; assembly: GCF_025941625.1. Classification (NCBI taxonomy): domain Bacteria; kingdom Pseudomonadati; phylum Pseudomonadota; class Alphaproteobacteria; order Hyphomicrobiales; family Rhizobiaceae; genus Rhizobium; species Rhizobium acaciae. Next base: position 30,306 of record NZ_JAPCZO010000004.1, on the reverse strand, counting down.
TTCACCACTTCCATCTTCAGCGCCATAGCGGGTGTCGCCGTCGCATCGAGAACGACGAGATCGGCCTCGGTGCCGGGTTCCAGCGTACCGATCCGATCCGCCAGCGACAGGGCCTCGGCATTGCCACGGGTCATCAGGTAATAGCTTTCCAGCGGGTTCAGCCGTTCGCCGAGCAACTGCTGGATCTTGTAGGCTTCGTCCATCGTCTGCAGCATCGAATAGCTGGAGCCGCCGCCGATATCGGTCGCCACGCCGATACGGACCGGCTTTTCCCGCCGCGTCAGCGCCTTCAGCGGAAACAGGCCGGAGCCGAGGAAGAGGTTCGAGGTCGGGCAGTGGACGGCGACGGCGCCCGCCTCGCTCATCACATCGGCCTCGCGCTCGGACAGGTGGATGGCGTGGCCGAAGAGGCTTTTCGACCCAAGCAGGCCGTAGCGGGCATAGATGTCGGTATAGTCGAGCGCGTCGGGATAGAGTTCGCAGGTGAATTTGATCTCGTCGTGGTTTTCCGAAAGATGCGTCTGGATGTGTAGGTCGGGAAATTCGCGGGCAAGGGCTGATGTCGCTTCCATCTGTGCCGGTGTCGAGGTGATGGCGAAGCGCGGGGTGATGGCGACGTGGTTGCGGCCCTTGCCGTGCCAGTCCGATATCACCTGGCGGGTCTCGTCATAGCCCATCTCGGGCGTGTCGAGCAGGCCCTGCGGGGCATTGCGGTCCATCATCACCTTGCCGCCGACCATGCGCATATTGCGCCTCAGTGCCTCGGCAAAGAAGGCGTCGGCCGAGGTCTTGTGCACGGAGCAATAGGCGACCGCCGTCGTCGTGCCGTGGCGGATCAACTCGTCGTAGAAATGCGTGGCGATCCTTTCAGCATGGGCGCTTTCGACGAAACGGCATTCCTCGGGAAAGGTATAGGTATTCAGCCATTCGAGCAGGTTGGCGGCGTAGGAGGCAATCACCTGCATCTGCGGAAAATGCAGGTGCATGTCGATGAAGCCCGGCATGATCAGATGCGGGCGGTGGTCGATCTCGGCCGTGTCCGCGGCTGCTTGTGCCTTGACGTCGGCATAGGGGCCGATAGCCGTGATCAGCCCATCTTCGACCAGCACACCGCCATCCTCTTCGTAAAGATAGCTTTGGCTGTCGGCGAGGCTTAGCGGCGCGCGATGGAAGGAAAGCAGGCGGCCGCGCAGCAGTGTCGTCGTCATTGTTTCTTGCCTTCGACTGCGCTCTCGAACCAGGCGACCAGCAGCTTGCGTTCGTCCGGCGTGATATCGGTGATGTTGCCGGGCGGCATGGCATGGCTGCGGCCCGCCTGTAGATAGATCTCGCGGGCATGGGCGGCGATTTCCGCGTCGTTTTCGAGCATCACGCCATTGGGTGGCCGCACGATACCCTCATAGACCGGCTCGGCCGCGTGGCACATGGAACAGCGCGTCGAGACCAGTTGCTTGACGGCGGGGAAATGCGGATCGCCGGCGAATTGCTGGAAGGCGGGCGCGACCGCCGCCGCATCGGTTTCGCCGGTCAGCAGCTTCGGCACGGTCGAAAGCCACATGATCAGGATGAAAAGGATGACGGTGACGATCCAGGTCCAGGTTGGCCGGCCCTTCCTGGCATGCGTGGTGTTGAACCAGTGGCGGATGGTGACGCCCATCAGGAAGACCAGAGCCGCGATCACCCAGTTGAACTGCGTACCAAAGGACAGCGGATAATGGTTCGACAGCATGAAGAAGATGACGGGCAGCGTCAGGTAGTTATTGTGTAGCGAGCGCTGCTTGGCGACCTGCCCATATTTAGGATCGGGAACCCGTCCGGCGATGAGGTCGGCGACGACGATCTTCTGGTTCGGAATGATGATCATGAAGACGTTGGCCGACATGATCGTCGCGGTGAAGGCGCCGAGATGCAGGAATGCGGCGCGGCCGGTGAAAAGCTGCGTATAGCCCCAGGCCATGAAGACGAGCACGACATAGAGCACCGCCATCAGTCCCCAGGTGTTCCGCCCGAGCGGCGACTTGCAGAGCAGATCGTAGACGACCCAGCCGAGGGCAAGCGACCCTAGCGAGATCAGGATCGCGACGGGCGGACTGATATCCAGCACATGGCGATCGATCAGGAAGAGATCGGCGCCGCCGTAATAGACGATGCATAGCATCAGGAAGCCGGATATCCAGGTGAAATAGCTCTCATATTTGAACCAGGTCAGGTGCTCCGGCATCTGGGCGGGCGCCACCAGATATTTCTGGATATGATAGAAGCCGCCGCCATGGACCTGCCATTCCTCGCCATAGGCGCCGGGTGGCAGATGTGGGCGTTTCACCAGTCCGAGATCGAGCGCGATGAAATAGAAGGACGATCCGATCCAGGCGATCGCGGTAATGACATGGAACCAACGCGCCGCGAAGGCGAGCCATTCCCATGCTATGGCATATTCATACATCGAGTTCCCCTATCTTCCTCCGACTCGTGACATTGCGGAAATTTTGGCGGGGAGGGAAGAGGAGATTGAACGACCACACGCTCAATCGCTGACGCGGCCAAAGGAGCAATGGAATGATCACCGCACTCTACAGCGATCAGGTTATCGCCGAAAACGCGCCGATGGACCGCCGGCTTGCCGCGCTCGTCCTCGCGCGCGGAAACCGCATCGGCTATACTGCATCCGGTCCGGACCCGCGGCGCGTGTTTTTCGATGAGAAACGGCAATATTACCTCAGCTACGGGCTTTCTCTCGATCCCTTCGTCGATCTCGACGCTCTCTCCGGCGACGAGGAGATCAGCCGGCTGTTTTCCTGCGACGCCATCCATCTTTCCGGTGGGCATACCGGTGATTTTCTGAGACGGCTGCGCCGAAACGGCATGCTGGACAAGCTGCGCTCATGGGCATTGGACGACGGCATTCTCGTCGGAACCAGCGCCGGGGCGATTTTGATGACGCCGACAATCGCCGTCGACGCGCTCTTTTCCGGCGGTTCGCCTGATGCGATGCAGGATGGCGCGGCTCTTGATCTCCTGCCCTTCGAATTCTTCCCGCATCTGAACGACGATCCCGGCTATCTCTCTGTGTTGCTGCGTTACAGCGAGACGACGGCAACCCCCATTCTCGCATGCCGGGACGGCGAAGGTCTCATCCTCGGCAACGGGCTCGTCGAGATCTTCGGCGCTCCGCTGACGATTTCCGACGGTTTTGCCGAAGCTTCCGATGGCGACCGCATCGCCGATCTGCTGTCGCGTGCCTAAAAGCTGCCGAGAAGGCTGTGCATTATCTCCGCCTTATGCTTGATCTGCTCATTCAGCAGACCTTGAACTACGACGACTCGATTACAGTTATTTTGCAGGCCGCCGGAATAAAATAAGAACCATTAGATCATCGGCGGCGCATTCATCGACGGAGAAGATGCCCATGCGCAGCATTCTGACGTGTGTGATGATTGCGTATGCGTCGTTGGCGATGGCTCACGACGCACCCTCGGGGTGGAGTTATGACCCCTATTGTTGCAACGGCAACAGTCATAATGGCGATTGCCAAATGATCCCTTCGAAAAGCGTGGCGGTGACGCCAGGCGGATATCGAGTGACGCTGATGCCGGGCGACCACCGGCTGGTCACGCATGCTCATGTCTTCCTGCTGCCGATGACGAAGGCGATGCAATCCGGCGACAACGACTATCATCTCTGTCTGTTCCCGAACGAGGATACGCCGCGCTGTTTCTATGCGCCGGAAATGGGATTTTAAAGCCGAGCCAGAGGACCGGACCCGGCTCACGAACCGGGTCCGACATGTCGTTGTCCGAAAATGGCTGCACATTTTAGGTGACATGCATCAATTTCCGGCTGCCTTCATCTCTTCGAGGATCCAGTTGCGGAAGGCCTTGATCTTGGGCACGTTGCGACGGTTTTCCGGGTAGACGAGCCAGTAAGCCTTTCCGTCGCTGCGGGTCAGTTCGAAGGGTTGATAGAGCCGGCCGAGCGCTATCTCGGCCGCATAGAAGGCTGGATGAAGGATGGCGACGCCATGGCCGGCGATCGCGGCATCGGCTTCCACTGCCTGAGAGCCAAGCTGGTTGCGCGGGCGCCGATCGAGATCCGTCTCCGTGACGCCGGCAGCCTCGAACCATTGTTTCCACCAGATGTCGCCGGCGTCGAAGAGGTCGAAGTTCAGGAGATCGCGCGGCTCCCTGATGCCGCCTGCCGCCTCCGCCAGCTTCGGGCTCAGCATCGGCGTGAACTCCAAGCCCATCAGCCGGTGCAGCGCCAGCCCCGGCCAGTTGCCGTCGCCCCAGCGGATGCCGACATCGATCTGCTCGCGGGCGAAATCGATGATATCCGAACTCGCCTGAAAGCGCACCGCGATGGCCGGATGTTTCAAATGGAAGGAGCCAAGGCGCGGCGCCAGCCACTTCGAGGCGAAGGTATGGGTCGAACTGATGGCGAGCGTGCCTTCGACGCTGTCGCGCGCCGTCGCCATCGCGTCGTGCAGCATGGCGAAAGCTTCCGTCACCTTCGGCGCCAGCCGCTCGCCGGTGTCTGTCAGTGCGATCTGGCGGGGACGGCGCAGGAAGAGCGGCTCGCCGACATTCTCCTCCAGCAGCTTGATCTGGTAACTGACGGCGGTCTGCGTCATGCCGAGTTCGTCGCCCGCCTTGGTGAAACTTCCGAGCCGGGCAGCGGCCTCGAAGACACGCAACGCATTCAGCGGGAATTGTTTGGAGAGTTTCATGGATAAGTTCTCTTGATGCAGGCAGACGGTCGTTCGATTGGAATTGCAGCACTTTTGGCCGCAAACTGCAACTCATACCATCAAACCATCGAGGTGATGTCATGGATTGCTATGCTATCGAACAGAGCCCGCCGCAGCAGACCATCGGAATTTTTCGGCGCATCGGCGGCCGGCTGGCGCGGATCTGGCGCATGCCAGGCCTCGATCTCGACACGGCGCCCGATCGCGTCAAGCGCGATCTCGGTTTCCTGGACGGACGCGATCCCTATTACGAAGACGAGCGCATGCGGTAGGCGCCAAGCGCCGTCAAGATCTCGGCGGCGGTCATGGCGGCGATCACTTCAGGGCGCTTGTCCCTGACCGCGGCGCCGCCGATCGGCAGCGTCAGCCGCTCCATCCAGCCGCGCTCTCCGCCACCTTCGCGGGACAGCCAACTTACGAAGGTGGCGCGCTTGGTCGCCGAGCCGATCATGCCGATATAAGCGAGGTCGGTCCTTTCCAGCGCCTCGCGGGCAACCAGGAAATCCAGCGCGTGGTCGTGCGTCAGGATGACGACCGCGCCGCCGGCCGGAATATCCTTCACCAGTGCTTCGGGCATCGGCACGAGCCGCACCTTCGTCTCGGGAGGCAGGTTGGCGAGTTCCTCCTGCCGCGTCTCGACGACGGTCACCGACAGCGGCAGCGGCGCAAGGGCCGTTGCCAACGCCCGGCCGACATGGCCGGCGCCGAAGAGATAGACCTCCGGCAGGCGCTCGATCTCACTGGTTAGCCTGGCCTCGATTTCCTCGGCAACCGCCCGCGTCACCCGGCGAAACCGCAATTGCGTGCGCCCACCGCAGCACTGACCGATGTCAGGCCCGAGCGGGATATCCATCTCCGCCATCCCGCCGGTTCCCGCCAACATGTCCCGCGCATTCGCGAGCGCCATGAATTCGAATTGGCCGCCCCCGATCGTGCCCCACATTGCGGTTTGCGATACCAGCATGAAGGTACCGGCCTCACGTGGGGTCGAGCCCTGCGTGCTGGTGATGTCGACGAGGATGCAGTCTGGGTAGGCGGTGAGAAAGGGGTGGATGTCGGTCATGGATGGCTGACCGATGGGTTCGCGGGTGCGTCACCCCCCTCTGTCCTGCCGGACATCTCCCCCACAAGGGGGGAGATCGGTATAAGGCGGCGGCCTCCCGGAACAGAGAAGTCGAAGCGTGGAGTCGGGCTTTGGTGATGTAGCGGCAGGGTAGCGAGGCGCAGAGCATACCGTCTAGCTGATCTCCCCCCTTGTGGGGGAGATGTCCGGCAGGACAGAGGGGGGTATCGCTCACTCCAAGCTCCCTGCCTGCCCCGATCCACCGTCGGGGTCAATAGACCAGCCGGACGCGTTTTCATCTCCTACACCCGCTTCATCCGCTCGACCGCCATCAGCACCCGCTCCGGTGTCGCCGGGGCGTCGAGCCTCGGGCAGACCTTGTAGTTGGCCACACTTGCCACGGCCATCGACAGCGCTTCCAGCACCGAGATCGCCAGCATCAAGGGAGGTTCGCCGACGGCCTTGGAGCGCCCGATGGTGGCCTCAGTGTTCTCCGACCATTCGGCAAGGCGCACGTTGAAGATCTTCGGACGGTCGGAGGCGAGCGGGATCTTGTAGGTCGAGGGAGCATGGGTGCGCAGCCGGCCCTTGTCGTCCCACCAGAGTTCTTCCGTCGTCAGCCAGCCCAGTCCCTGCACGAAGGCGCCTTCGACCTGGCCCAAATCGATCGCCGGGTTCAGCGATCTGCCGACATCGTGGAGGATGTCGGTGCGATCGATCAGATATTCGCCCGTCAGCGTGTCGATCGAAACCTCGGTGCAGGAGGCGCCATAGGCGAAATAATAGAAGGGCGTGCCGCGGCCGGCCTTTCGGTCCCAGTGGATCTTCGGGGTCTTGTAGAAGCCGGCGGCGGAAAGCTGGACGCGGGCGAAATAGGCTTGCTTGATGAAATCGGGGAAGGGGATTTCGATCTCGCCGACGCGCACGTGGTTCGGCAGGAAGACGATGTCGGCCGGCCCAACATCCCATTTCTCGGCTGCGAAGGCCACCAGCCGTTCCTTGATCTGGCGGGCGGCGTCATAGGCGGCCATGCCGTTCAAGTCCGAGCCGGAGGAGGCGGCGGTGGCCGAGGTGTTTGGCACCTTGGCCGTCGTCGTCGCGGTGATCTTGACGCGGTCGATATCGACCTGGAAGCTGTCGGCCAGCACCTGCGCCACCTTGGTATAGAGGCCCTGGCCCATTTCGGTGCCGCCATGGTTCAGATGGATCGAGCCGTCCTGGTAGATGTGGACGAGGGCGCCTGCCTGGTTGAAGGCGGTCATGGTGAAAGAGATGCCGAATTTCACCGGCGTCAGGGCGATGCCCTTTCTTATGTAGCGGCTGTCACGGTTGAAGGCGATGATGGCGTTGCGCCGCGCCCGGTATTCGGCCGTTTCCTCCAGTTCCTCGACGATGCGGGCGATGATGTTGTCCTCGACCTCCTGATGGTAGGGGGTGAGTGTGCGCTCCGAACCCGGCTGGCCGTAGAAATTCAGTTTGCGGACATCGAGCGGGTCCTTGCCGACGGCATAGGCGATCTCCTCGATGAAGCGTTCGGCGCCGAGCATGCCCTGCGGCCCGCCGAAACCGCGGAAGGCGGTGTTGGAGACGGTGTGCGTCTTCAACGGCTTCGAGGTCAGGTGCACATGCGGATAGAAATAGCTGGAATCGGCATGGAAGAGGGCACGGTCGGTCACCGGTCCTGAGAGGTCGGAGGAAAAGCCGCAGCGCGCCGCATAGGTGGCGTCGACCGCATGGATGCGGCCTTCGGCGTCGAAGCCGAGCTCGTAATCGACGAGGAAGTCATGGCGCTTGCCGGTGGCGCTCATATCCTCGTCGCGATCAGGGCGGAATTTGATCGCGCGGCCGAGCTTCTTGGCGGCGATCGCCGCAAGGGCTGCGAACTGATTGCCCTGCGTTTCCTTGCCACCGAAGCCGCCGCCCATACGGCGCACGTTGACGGTCACGGCGTTCGAAGGAATATCGAGCACGTGACCGACGATGTGCTGGATCTCGCTTGGATGCTGCGTCGAGGACCAGACGGTGACCTCGTCGTCCTCGCCGGGGATCGCCACGGCGATATGGCCTTCGAGGTAGAAATGCTCCTGTCCGCCGATGCGCATCTGACCTTTCAGACGCATGGCGGCATTGGTCATTTCCGTTTCCGGCTCGCCGCGGTGCAGCGTCATCGGGGTGATGACGAGCGGGCTGCCATTGGCCAGCGCGCCGTCGATATCGCTCCAGTGCGGCAGGTCACGATAGTCGATCTTCGCCAGCAGCGCGGCGTGGCGGGCGGCATCACGCGTCTCGGCGATGACGGCAAAGATCGGTTGGCCATGAAACTGAACTAAAGTTTCGGCCAGCAGCGGCTCGTCATGGCTGCCATTGGAGCTGACGTCGTTGACGCCGGGCACGTCCTTGCCGGTGAACACCCAGACCACACCGGGGTAGGCGGCGACCGCGGAAAGGTCGATGCTGAGGATTTCGGCATGCGCCCGGTCGGAGGGGCCGAGGGCACCATGCAGCAGACCTGCGGGTTCGGGAATATCGTCGATATAATCGGCAGTTCCGGTGACATGCTTATGCGCTGAATCATGCCGCAGCGAGCCGTGCATCGGGCCTGCGATGATGGCCTTGCGGTCTTCGAAGGTGGATTTGTCCATTAGCGGCGTCCTCTACGGCCGGCACCGTTTTGACGGCGGCCCCTCATCCGGCTGCCGCCACCAACCGGGGTCGAGCCACCGGTCTCGACCCGTCCTTCGGCCCCCCGCTTGCGGGGAGAAGGGATATGCCGCGCCGTCTCCGTTCCTCGCCACCTCTCGCAGGGCACGTCCCCTCTCCCCGCAGGCGGGGAGAGGGTTAGGGTGAGGGGCGATGTGGTGACTTTGGGAGGCCAGTTAGCGAAGCAAACCATCACGCCACCTCCTCGAACCGCTTCAGCTCCGCCGGCGCGCCGACGGTCTCAAGATAGAACCGCGTCAGCAGGTTCTTCGCCGTCAGTTGTCGGTATTCCGCCGAGGCGCGCCAGTCGGTCAGCGGCTGGTAGTCGGCGTCGAAGGCGGGGCGGGCCGCCTCGATCGTCGCTTCCGTCCACGGTTTGCCGATCAGTTCGGCTTCCACCCTTCGGGCGCGTTTCGGCGTTGCCGCCATGCCGCCGAAGGCAATGCGGATGTCGGTGATCATCTCGGCATCGTCGAGCGTCAGCAGGAAGGCGCCGAGCACGGCAGTGATGTCCTCGTCGCGGCGCTTGGTGATCTTGTAGGCGGCAAAGCGGCTGATTGCTGCTGGGTAGGGCACGAAGACGCTCTCGACGAATTCGCCGGGCTTCCGATCCTGCTTGCCATAGGCGATGAAGAAATCCTCGAGCGGCATTCTGCGCTGGCCTTGCAGGGACCGCAGCGTCAGCGTCGCGCCGAGCGCGATCAGCGGCGGCGGGCTGTCGCCGATCGGCGAGCCGTTGGCGATGTTGCCGCCAATCGTGCCCATGTTGCGCACCTGCTCGCCGCCGATGCGTTCAATCAACCGGCCGAGCGCCGGGATTTTCTTGGAGATCGCCTCGAAGGCCTTGGTATAGCTGACGCCTGCGCCGATGGTGACGCCGTCCTCGCCTTCCGTGACCGACTGCAATTCGCTGAGGTGGCTGATGAAGACCACCGGGCTCAGTTTGCGCAGCTGTTTCGTCACCCAGAGGCCGACGTCCGTCGCGCCGGCGACGATAATTGCGTCGGGTTCCTGCGAGAGGACTTCTGCCAGTGCCTGCATCGAAGCCGGCACGATCAGCCGGTCTTCGCCATTCGCGATCCGGATCGTGCCACTCGCCTGCATTGCCCAAAGCCGCGCGACGATTTCAGAGCGCGTCCGTTCCAGCGGATCGAAGAGCGTGCTCGGCCGCATCAGGCTCACCTGCTCGGCGGCCTTGACGATCGGCTCGTAGCCGGTGCAGCGACAGAGATTGCCTTGCAGCGCCTTTTCGATTTCCTGGCGGCTCGGCTTTTCCTTGGCGAGCCAGAGACCATAAAGCGACATGACGAAGCCCGGAGTACAGAAGCCGCACTGCGAGCCGTGGCAATCGACCAGCGCCTGCTGCACTGGATGCAGCGCGCCGTCCCTGCCGGCCAGATGCTCGACCGTTACCACATGGGTGGCGTGTAAAGAGCCGATGAAACGGATACAGGCATTGACGGATTCATAGGCGAGCTTGCCGTCCGCCAACCGGCCGACGAGTACGGTGCAGGCGCCGCAATCGCCCTCCGCGCATCCTTCTTTGGTGCCCGTCAGGCGTCGCTTCAACCGCAGAAAATCGAGAAGCGTCTCGGTTGGCCTGACATCGGTGAGCGCGATGTCCTCGCCATTCAGGATGAAGCGGATGCTGTCGTTCATGATATTCCCGGTTGTTTTTCCAAATGGTTAAGCCGCCGTCCAGCCACCGTCAATCGAGATATGCGTTCCGGTCACTTGCCGGGCCGCATCGCTGGCAAGGTAGAGCGACAGCGCGCCGATTTCCTCGGCCTTGACGAATTCATGCGTCGGCTGCGCCTTGAGGATGACTTCGCTCTTTACCTGTTCCTCGGTCATGCCGCGCGCCTTGGCTGTATCCGGTATCTGCTTCTCGACGAGCGGCGTCAGCACGTAGCCGGGGCAGATGGCGTTCACGGTTACGCCGAATTCGGCAAGCTCCAGCGCCGCCGTCTTGGTTAGGCCCAATATACCATGTTTTGCCGCGACATAGGCGGATTTGAAGGGGGAGGCAACGAGCCCGTGGGCGGAGGCGATGTTGATGATGCGGCCGTGCTTCTTTGCCTTCATCAGCGGGATCGCGGCGCGCATGGTATGAAAGGAACTCGACAGATTGATCGCGATGATCTGGTCCCATTTCTCAATCGGGAAATCTTCGATCTTCTCGACGTGCTGGATGCCGGCATTGTTGACCAGGACATCGACGCCGCCGAAGGTCTTCGCTGCCGTTTCGATCAGGTCGGCGATCTCGGCGGGCTTCGTCATGTCGGCCGGATGATAGAGCGCCCGGCCTCTAGACAATGATTCAAGCCGTTCGACGATCGCCTTGATTTCATCGGCCTTTCCGAAGCCGTTGATGACGATGTTGTCGCCCGTTTCTGCGAAGGCAGTGGCGATCGCAAGGCCGATGCCGCTGGTGGAACCGGTGACGACGACTGTTCTGCTCATGCTGTTCTCCCTGAAATCGCGATGCTGCGTTGCAGCGTTGGCTGCGAAGTTATGCCCAAAGCCGGCGGGCTGGCAATTCCGCTTTATTCGCTTTTCTCGCCCGCATCCGTGTCCTATTGATTTGCTTCGACAATTGACATGCTGAGGGAGGGTTTTCATGAGCGGATATGTTCTGGCAATCGATCAGGGAACGACGTCAACGCGGGCGATCGTCTTCGATGGCGACATGCATGTCGCCGGCAAAGGCCAGAAGGAATTCACCCAGATCTATCCGCGCTCCGGCTGGGTCGAGCATGATCCCGAAGAGATCTGGGATTCGGTCGTCTCCACCGTCCACATGGCGCTGCGCGATGCGAAGATCGAGGCGAAAGATGTAGCAGCGCTTGGCATCACCAACCAGCGCGAGACCGTCGTCGTTTGGGAGCGCGAAACGGGCCGGCCGATTCAGAATGCCATCGTCTGGCAGGACCGGCGTACGGCAAGCTATTGCGACAATTTGAAACGGCAGGATCTCGAGCGGCTGTTCACGAAGAAGACCGGGCTGATCCTCGATCCGTATTTTTCCGGCACCAAGCTCTCCTGGATGCTGGCTAACGTGAAGGGCGCGCGGGCGCGCGCCGCCAGGGGCGATCTCTGCTTCGGCACAATCGACACCTTCCTGATCTGGCGGCTGACGGGTGGCAAGAGCTTCGTCACCGATGCCACCAATGCCTCGCGCACGCTGATGTACAACATTGCCGAAAACGCGTGGGACGAGGATCTGCTCGATATTCTGAGGGTCCCCGCCGCCATGCTGCCGGAGGTCAAGGATTGCGCCGCCGATTTCGGCACGGTCGATCCTGATATTTTCGGTGCTGCTATCCCGATTCTCGGCGTGGCCGGCGACCAGCAGGCGGCGACCATCGGCCAGGCGTGTTTTGCGCCGGGCATGATGAAATCAACCTACGGCACCGGCTGTTTCGCGCTGCTCAATACCGGCGCCGATATGGTGCGGTCCAAAAACCGGCTGCTGACCACCATCGCCTATCGCCTGAACGGCGAGACAACCTATGCGCTGGAGGGTTCGATCTTCATTGCAGGCGCCGCTGTGCAATGGCTGCGGGACGGGCTCGGCATCATCGGCAGCGCGGCGGAGACCAACGCGCTTGCCGAAAGGGCCGATCCGACGCAAGAGGTCTATCTCGTGCCCGCCTTCACCGGCCTCGGCGCACCGCATTGGGATGCCAAGGCGCGCGGCGCGATCTTCGGGCTGACGCGCAACAGCGGGCCGGCGGAACTCTCCCGGGCGGCACTGGAAGCCGTCTGCTACCAGACCCGCGATCTGCTCGACGCCATGCAGAAGGACTGGAAGAACGGCACCGAGGACACGGTGCTGCGCGTCGACGGCGGCATGGTCGCCTCCGACTGGACGATGCAGCGCCTTGCCGACCTGCTCGATGCCCCGGTCGACCGCCCGGTCATTCTCGAGACGACCGCACTGGGAGCCGCCTGGCTCGCCGGCAGCCGGGCAGGGGTGTGGCCGGACCGGGACGGTTTTTCGGCGACGTGGAAACGCGATCGGCGGTTTGAGCCCGAGATGGACGAGAAGGTGCGGGCGGCAAAACTCAAGGGTTGGAAGAATGCGGTCAAGCGGACCTTGAGCGAGGGCTAAGGGGCGATCAGCGCCGTACTATAGCTCCGCTCGTCCCGGGAGACGCCCGGCCATTTTTTCAGCCACGGCGTCGCCGTGTTTGAGAAGATTACGAATTTCCCATCAATAATTTTTTGATGCGGCCTGTCGGCTAAGCGGTTACTCCTTCGTCATTCAAAAAGAGGAGTGAGCGATGCTTTATGCAATCCTTTGTTACGCCCATGAGGAAACCGTCTTCGCCTGGAGCAAGGAGGAAGAAGCTGCCGTCATGGAGAAACTCTATGCCGTGCAGGAGCCGCTTGCCGCATCCGGCAAACTCGGCCCTGTCGGCCGGCTGATGCCGACGACGGCTGCGACCACGGTGCGCAAGGGCAGGGACGAGCCCTTGGTCATCGATGGGCCTTTTGCGGAAACGAAGGAGGCGCTTCTCGGCTTCTATGTGGTCGACTTCGAAACGCTCGACGAGGCGATCGCCTTTTCGAAGCAGCTTTCATCCGTCAATCCAGGTTCCACCTCTTACGAAATTCGGCCTTTCTACGTCTTCAGGCCCGGAGATGCTTCATCATGACAGACATTGCCTGGATCGACCTCGCGCTTGCATCGGCCCGCCCGAAGGCGCTCGGCGCCCTGCTGCGCTATTTCCGCAATCTCGATACAGCGGAAGAGGCGTTTCAGGAGGCGTGTCTGAGGGCGATCCGGACATGGCCGGAGAAGGGGCCGCCGCGTGATCCCACAGCCTGGCTCATCTTCGTCGGACGAAACAGCGGCATCGACGCGGTGCGCAAGCGGGCAAAGATCCAGGCTCTGCCGGATGAGGACGTCATCTCCGATACCGAGGATGCCGAAAGCGACATCGTCGAGCGGCTGGACGATTCCAATTATCGCGACGATATTCTGCGGCTGCTGTTCATCTGCTGCCATCCCGATCTACCCGCGACCCAGCAGATCGCGCTGGCGCTGCGCATCGTTTCCGGCCTTTCGGTGCCGCAGATCGCGCGTGCCTTCCTGGTTTCCGAGAGCGCCATGGAACAGCGCATCACCCGGGCCAAGGCGCGCGTCGCCAAGGCCGGTGTGCCTTTCGAAACACCGAGCCCGCAGGAGAGGGCCGAGCGGCTCTCGATCGTCAGCACGATGATCTACCTGATCTTCAACGAGGGCTACAGCCAGGCCGATCCCAGGCATGAGGCGGCTGCCTTCAGCGACGAAGCGATCCGGCTGGCGCGCTTGATGCTGCATATCTTCCCATCCGAACCGGAGCTGATGGGGTTGCTTGCGCTCATGCTCCTGCAGATCTCGCGCCGGCCGGCGCGCTTCAATGCCGGAGACGAGATCGTGCTGCTCGAAGATCAGGACCGGTCGCTCTGGAACCAACCGTTCATCAACGAGGCTTTAGCGCTGCTCGACAAGGCGCTGCGCCACCGCAAGCCCGCTCCTTATCAGATTCAGGCTGCCATCGCCGCTGTTCATTCCCGCGCAAAACGCGCCGAGGATACAGACTGGGTGGAGATCGATCTGCTCTATCGCGCGCTGGAGCGTATCCAGCCGTCGCCAGTGATAACGCTCAATCGGGCCGTCGTCGTCTCCAAGCTCCAAGGTCCGCAGGATGCTCTCGATCTCATCGATCCACTTGCCGAAAAGCTCTGCGGCTATTTCTATTATCATGGCCTTCGGGGCGGGCTGCTGAAGCAGCTTGGCCTGGCCGACCAGGCACGCGAAGCCTTCGATCGCGCCATTGCAGTGGCCCATTCGGCGGCTGAGGCAGCCCATATCCGCCGGCAGATCGACAAGATGCAGGAAGAGGCGACGCAGCCGATCGCGAAATAAATCAAGAAAAAGCCGGCGCGTTGTCGGAACGGCGAACTCTGACACGTCCTTGTAACGACCTGACAGGAAACAGGTTTCATTCAAATGGAGAGATGTCGAAATGACCGCCAGCACGCAACATGAACTCGTTCTCGTTCGCGAATTCGATGCCCCGCGCGAGAAGATCTACAAGGCATGGACCGATCCCGACCTACTGAAGCAGTGGTTCGTGCCGCGTCCCTGGGGTGTGGCGGAAGCAACGCTCGACGTCCGCCCCGGCGGTTCCAGCGTCGTCGTCATGCAGGATCCCGAGGGCAATCAATACCCGAACCACGGCGTCTATCTCGAGGTCGTCGAGAACGAGAAGATCGTTTTCACCGATGCCTATACCAGCGCCTGGGTGCCGGCCGAGAAACCTTTCTTCACGGGCCTCATCCTGCTCGAAGATCTCGGCAACGGTCGCACGAAATATACGGCCAAGGCGCTCCACTGGCGCGCCGAGGACAAGGAGGCGCACGAGAAGATGGGTTTCCACGAAGGATGGGGCAAGGCTGCGGACCAACTGGCGGAGCTGCTGGCGAAGATGTGAGCGGCGCGGCGAGACCGCGTCGTCCTGACGCTTCAAGTAAGGTTTAAGGCGGTTCGAAAGATGATTCCGCCGGTGCTTCGAAGTCGTTGAATTCAGATTCGAATTGGTCTTCGATCTATCTTCCAGATCGTCAGAGACATCATGCCGCCTATCGAAATTCTCGAACATTCCGTTCCAGAATTTGTATTTGCGCTC
This sequence comes from Rhizobium acaciae, assembly GCF_025941625.1. Classification (NCBI taxonomy): domain Bacteria; kingdom Pseudomonadati; phylum Pseudomonadota; class Alphaproteobacteria; order Hyphomicrobiales; family Rhizobiaceae; genus Rhizobium; species Rhizobium acaciae. The sequence goes on along the minus strand of NZ_JAPCZO010000004.1, from coordinate 15,119 downwards.
CATCCCCGGCATCCTTATCTCAGCCGAGAATTCAACAGGATGCCGATGATGGAACTGGGGCTTTACACATTCGCCGACGTCAATCCCAACCCCTCCCGCAGCAAGGGCGCGGAAGGGGCCGAGCGGCTGAAGCATCTTATCGAGGAAATCGAGCTTGCCGATCAGGTGGGGCTCGACGTCTTCGGCCTCGGCGAGCATCACCGGCCGGACTATGCGGCGTCTGCTCCGGCAGTCGTGCTGGCGGCGGCTGCCGTCAAGACCAGGAATATCCGGCTGACCAGTGCGGTCACCGTGCTCTCCTCCGATGATCCGGTGCGTGTCTTCCAGCAGTTTTCGACGCTCGATCTGATCTCCAACGGCCGCGCCGAAATCATGGCGGGGCGCGGCTCCTTCATCGAGTCCTTCCCGCTGTTCGGCTATAATCTCGAAGATTACGACCAGCTTTTCGAGGAGAAGCTCGATCTGCTGCTGGCGCTGCGCGACAGCGAGGTTGTGGAGTGGAAGGGTGAACTTCGCGCGCCGATCAACTGGCGCGGCGTCTATCCCAGGCCGTTGCAGGATACGTTGCCGCTCTGGGTCGCGGTCGGCGGTACGCCGCAGTCGGTGGCGCGCGCTGGCGCGCTGGGCCTGCCGGTGGCGCTGGCGATCATCGGCGGCGAGCCGCGCCGTTTTGCGCCGCTCTTCGATCTCTACCGCGAGGCCGCGCGCCGGGCAGGGCAGGATCAGTCGAAGCTGAAGACCAGCATCAATGTCCACGGCTTCATCGCCGACACGACTGATGCCGCCGCCGACCAATTCTACGGGCCGCAGGCCGAGGTGATGAACCGCATCGGCCGCGAGCGCGGCTGGGGACCAACGAACCGGGCGCATTTCGACATGTCGCGCGGGCCGAACGGTGCGCTCTTCGTCGGTGATCCCGAGGTGGTTGCCGAAAAGATCATCGCCCATCATGCACTCTTCAAGAACGACCGCTTCCTGCTGCAGATGGCGATCGGCCTGATGCCGCATGCCGAGATCATGCGCGGCATCGAGCTTTACGGCACGAAAGTCGCGCCGATCGTCAGAAAGGCGTTGACTGATAGCAGCGAAGAGGCGAAAGCCACGGCTTGACGAGCGCATAATGCCGAAAATCGGAATCGATTTTCGCAACGGACTATGCGCAGATTCGAAGTGACAGAGCGTCCTTAGGGCTTCCTGTTGGAGGCGCGGCGCTCTAAGGCGGCCGCGGCCGTCCTGCGCAAGGCCGGAACAGACGAATGGTTATCGCAAACGACGACGAACTGGTAAAGCTCAAGGAGATTGGCCGCATCTGCGCCAACGCCATTCAGGTGATGGCGGCGGCGATGGAGCCCGGCATGACGACGCTGGAGCTCGACCTGATCGGCCGCAAGGTGCTGGAGGATTCGGGCGCGCGCTCGGCGCCGGAGTTCTGCTACCAGTTTCCCGGCGCCACCTGCATCAGCATCAATGAGGAAATCGCCCACGGCATTCCCGGCCCGCGCGTCATCCGCGCCGGCGATCTCATCAATATCGACGTCTCGGCGGAAAAGGACGGCTTCTTCGCCGATACCGGCGCCTCCTTCACGATGCCGCCGGTCAAGCCGAAGATCGAGCGGCTCTGCCGCGACGGCAAGCGGGCGCTCTGGGTCGGGCTCAACCAGGTCAAATCGGGCGAGCCGCTGGCGAAGATCGGCACAGCCGTCGGTGCCTTTGCGCAGAAGAACCGCTATACGCTGGTCGCCAATCTCGCGAGCCACGGCGTCGGCCGCTCGCTGCACGAGGAGCCGGCCGAGCTCTCGACCTGGCCGGACCCTTCGGAAAAACGGATGATGACGGAAGGTCTCGTCTTCACCGTCGAGCCGTTTCTCTCACTCGGCGCGACATGGGCCGAAGGCGGCGACGATGCCTGGACGCTCTATGCCGATCCGAAGGCGCCAACCGTGCAATACGAACACACGGTGGTCGCGACGCGCAACGGGCCGGTGATATTGACCTTGCCGGACGAGCGGGCGTAGGGCGTTAGGGCGCGCCTCGCCCTTCGAGGTTGGCATCTCCACGACGCTTTGTGGCGCGCGCCCCACTTCTCCTCCCTCATTCCTGTGCTCGTCACAGGAATCCAGCCAACGCGCGTCTGCGCGGTGAATGACTCCATATCGGAGTTGAAGAGAGTCTCCCGCGCCCAAGGACTTGGGCGCACTGGATTCCTGTGACGAGCACAGGAATGAGGGAGGAGAGGTTAGCGCACTCGTCAACTCACCGAGCTTGCCATACACTCTTCGCCTCAGCCCCGCGTTCCCGGCCTGCCGCCTTGCAGGATTTCGGTGGCGGCGCGTTCGAGGATGCCGGCAATGCGGGCGGCTTCGGGTTTCGACCAGGGATAGCGCATCCGCATGGCCGAGCGCAGCAGCATGCGGGCGGCGCGGATATCACCACCGTCCTGCATGAAATCGCCGTCATCGCCTTCGTCGGCGCCGTGACGGTCGGTTTCGAAGACACGCTTCACATGGGCCATCTTCTCGCCGATACGTTCCAGCTTGGCGAACGTATGCAGGATCATGGCGCGGTTTTCCTCGACGCGACCGCGGCCGGCCTCGGTAATACGGTAGAGCTTCTTGGCGCCCTCCACCTCGACCTCGGCAAGGCCGGTTTCCTCGAGATAGGTGAGGGCGGGATAGATGACGCCGGGGCTCGGCACGTAGAAGCCGCCGGACCGCTCCTCCAGCAACTTTATCAATTCATAGCCGTGGCGCGGCTGCTCAGCGAGCAGGGCCAGGATGACGAGCTGGAGATCGCCAGCCGCAAATTTGCGGCCCATGCGGAAATCTCCGCCGAACATGCCGCCTTTAAAACCTCTCATGGTCCTTCCTTTCATCGTTAGATGTATCGTTGACTATGTCGTAAAACATATATCGTAAGATAATTGTTTTCAAGAGGGAGAGAAATTTTCCGACGTTTCGGGAAATTGATCGATCGATCAGAATTACTTGATTGTGATGCCGGTGCTGCAGCGCGATAAACACGGGCATGCTCGCCCGCACCCGAAACTCCCCACCGAACCTCGTCTCCACCGCCGCTGCCGGCGCCGTTGCCATGGCTGCTGCCATGGGCTTCGGGCGCTTCTCCTACACGCCGATCCTGCCCGGTATGATCAGCGGTGTGCCGCTTTCGGCGGCAGATGCCGGCTTCATCGCATCGGCGAATTTTGTCGGTTATCTCGTCGGTGCCGTGCTTGCCGCCTATGGCTGGGCGGCCGGACGTGAGCGGCTGGTGGCGCTGCTGTCGCTGCTGGCAACCGCGATCCTGCTGGCCGCCATGGCCGCCACCGATTCTGTCGCCGTCTTTGCCATCATTCGCTTCCTGGCGGGCATCGCCAGCGCTCTTGCGATGGTCTTCACCTCGTCGATCGTGCTCAGCCACGGGGCTGCTTCCGGCAACGACCATGTGCAGGCGGCACATTTCGGCGGGCCGGGGGCAGGTATTGCGCTTTCTTCGGTCATGGTGCTGCTGATCGGACTTGGCTTTCACAACGGGCCGGGCGGTTGGCGCGCCGACTGGATTGGCGGGGCGCTCTACTGCGCGGCGAGCCTCGTCGTCGTCTTCCTGCTATTGCCGTCGGCGCCGGCGCAATCGGCGCAGACGGGCAAGGAGCCGGCGCTGGTCTGGAACCGGCCGATGGTGCTGCTGACGCTGTCCTACGGCCTGTTCGGCTTCGGCTACGTCATCACCGCGACCTTCCTCGTCACCATCGCGCGCCTTTCTGCAACGGGACCCTTCGTCGAATTCCTCTGCTGGTTCATCGCCGGGCTGACGTCGGCGGTTGCGCTCTTCGCCTGGAAGCCTCTGGTCAGGCCGCTCGGGCTTGGCGGCGTCTATGTCGCAGCCCTTCTGGTCGAGGCTGCCGGGGTGCTTGCGACGGTGGCGCTGCCGCCTTCTGCCGCACCGCTGATCGGCGGGGCGCTGTTCGGCGCGACGTTCCTGGCGATTACTGCTTTTGGGCTGCAGATCGGCCGCAAGCTTTCGCCTGACAGCCCACGGCGGATCCTGGCGATGATGACGGCTGCCTTCGGTGTCGGCCAGATCGTCGGGCCTGTTGTTGCCGGCTGGATCGCTGAGCGCACGGGCAGCTTCACCGTGCCCACGATGATCGCCGCCGTGGCACTTGTCGCCTGCGCAGCGCTGGTGATGCCGGTGATCAAGAAAATCGCTTAACCGGTTACAACTCCGTAACAATCGGCTGAACCCATTGCTGCGTCCTTCGAACTGCCTTAGTTTCCGGCACAATCAGTGTTCGACGAACTCCCGAGACTCACAGTTCAGGAAAGCAAGCTCCCCGTGTTTCATTCCTTCTTCCCTCAGCCAAAAGCGTTCTTTACTTCGCTCGTAATCTGGACGCTGGCTGCGATTTTTGGCTGGTATTTCTTCGCCGCTGGTCTTGGTGCTTCTCTTGGTTTTGCATCAGTTCCTGAAGAGCAGCAGCCGATCGATCTCTCCTTCTTCCTGCTGCCCGAAAATGTCTGGTTCTACGGCTATTTCCTTCTGTCGGCGGTGATCTTCTGCGGCGCATGGCATCTGAAGGCGCGGAACCACCCCTGGAAGATTTGGTCGATCTGGGGTTCGGCACTGATCATCTTCGTGACCTACTTCGGCGTCCAGATCAGCGTTGTGATCAACAACTGGCGCCGGCCCTTTGGCGACCTCCTGCAGAACGCATTGTCCAAACAGCCAGGCATTTCCGTCGACAATTTTTACAGCCTGATGTGGGTCTTCTGCCAGATCGCATTCCTCAGCATGTTCGTATCGATCATGACTGACTTCTTCACCAGCCATTACATCTTCCGCTGGCGAACGGCGATGAACAATTTCTATATGTCGAAGTGGGAAAAGCTGCGTCACATCGAAGGTGCCTCCCAGCGCGTTCAGGAAGATACGATGCGCTTTTCGAGCACGCTCGAAGGTCTCGGTATCAGCCTCATCAACTCGGTGATGACGCTCGTGGTATTCCTTCCGATCCTTCTGGCGCTGTCGCATTACGTGACCGAACTGCCGTTCATCGGGCCGGTGGCGAATTCGCTCTTCTGGCTGGCTCTGTTCTGGTCGGCGTTCGGCACGCTCCTGCTGGCGGTCGCCGGCGTCAAGCTGCCGGGGCTGAACTTCCGCAACCAGCGCGTCGAAGCGGCGTATCGCAAGGAGCTGGTCTATGGCGAGGACCATGCGGAGCGGGCTGAGCCGCTGACCGTCAGAGAGCTCTTCGGCAACGTTCGCCGGAACTATTACCGCATGTATTTCCACTACATGTATTTCAATGTCGCCCGCTATTTCTATATCCAGGCCGACGCGCTCTTCGTGGTCTTCATGCTGGTGCCGACGATCGTGGCGGGCACGATCACCTATGGTATCTTCCAGCAGATCTCGACCGCCTTCGGACAGGTCAGCAACTCGTTCCAATATCTCGTCAACTCCTGGACGACGATCATTGAACTGCTCTCGATCCACAAACGCCTCAAGGCTTTCGAGGCGGCAATCGACGACGAACCGCTGCCGGAGATTGATCAGCGCTACCTGGAGCGTGATGCGGGCGTCGTGCACGCCGACGGCTGATGGGTAAGTTTGCCCGGATCGGGAAGGGCAGGCGGTGGTCGATAGGGCTGGCGGGTTGTATTGCGGCAGGATGGAAACGTCCTGCGTGCTGCCCCTCAACCGCCTGCCGGCGCCTTCTCCCCGCGGGGAGAAGAGACTTGCCGCAACGTCTCGATTCCCTCTTCTCCCCAGCGGGGAGAAGGTGCCCGATAGGGCGGATGAGGGGGCGACACGGCACGCCGTCTCATCCAATCGGATCTAGAGACACCTTGCAGTCTTGGTAGCAGCCGCCGTCAAAGACCGGACGTCTGCAATTTCCCGCGCGCCTCGATCATCGGGATCGCTTCAGAATAGCTGACGCAGGCCACATCCGTTCGGTGGCAGACGTCGCTGACCAGTCGGTCGAGAGCGCGCCAGTAGGCGCCGCCGTTCATTTCGACGAAATGGAAGCCGAGCTGTAGCGGGATGCGGGCGCCGGCATATTGCTTGTCGAAAGCCTCCTTGAAGGCGGCATAGGCGCGGTCCTCGAATTCTGCGGAATCGGCCGTATCCTCCTCGCCCTTGGAATGACGGACGAAGAGATTGTAGTCCATGCCGATAATCGGCTTGTCGTTCGGGCCTTCGGGGATCAGCGGCAGGCCGAAGCGAATGATGCCGTCTTCCTCGATGGGCATGGCAGGCCCTTTGGTGACGAGGCTCGCATCATAAGTGAAGCCCGCCTTCTTTTCGGCGGCGATCATGTCGGCGCCCGCGGTTGCCGAGAGATAGGGGGCGCGAAAGCCCTTGATGCCGTGATCGACCAGATCCTGCCAGCCGGCCGGCTCCTGGAGATCGACGCTCTTCCAGGCATTCTCAAGCGTCGCGTGGAAGGTGGCGTATTCGGCCGACCAGTCGGCTTCGCTCCAGAGGCGGCCGTCGAAATGGCCACAGGCATGGCTCGATATGTCATGTCCTTCGAGATGGGCGTGCCAGATATTGCCGAGGCGCTCGCGGATCTCGTCGTCGCTCTGGGCAAAACCGACATTGGATTTTCCGCGTTTCTGGTGCGGCGCCTGGTAGGCCTTCTTCGCCGCCTCGTTCATCAGAAAAGTGCAGGAAAGGAAATAGGTGAAATGGGCGCCGTTTTTCGCCGCCATCTCGCGGCTCTTCAGCCAGAGCGCGTTGTCGTGGGCCCCATCGAAGGAAATGATGACGAGCTGTTTCGGCCGGTCGGCCGCCTCTGCAATTGCCGGAACGAGGAGCGAAACAGAAAGGCAGGCGGAGAGGAGGGAACGAGACATGGGCACCGCGACAATTTGTTCGCGGTTTCCCTCCGACAGAATTGCGGCGAAGCTGCGGTCGCGCTGGCATTTTTTCACGCCAGCGGCTAAGCCAACACAAACGGCACGAAAGGGATCCGCAATGACATTGCTTATCGTCGGCATCATACTTTTCCTCGGGGTGCATCTGGTGCGGGTGCTGTTGCCGGACTTTCGCCGCTCGATGATTGCAAGCCTCGGCGAGAAGGGCTGGCGGGCGGCCTATTCGATTGCCAGCATCGCCACACTGATCCTGTTGATCTACGGCTTCGGGCAGGCGCGGCAAGTGACCGGAATGCTCTACAATCCACCAGTCTGGATGGCGCATATATCAATCACGCTGATGCTGATCGCGATGATCTGTCTCGTCGCCTCGCTGCTGCCGGCGGGGCATATCGCGACCAAGACCAAACATCCGATGGTGCTGTCGGTGAAGATCTGGGCGCTGGCGCACCTGCTTGCCAATGGCGAGACGTCGTCGGTCCTGCTGTTTGCCGCCTTTCTCGCCTGGGGCGTCATCCTGCGCATTTCCCTGAAACGGCGGCAGCGGGCGGGCGAGATCACGCTCCGGCCGTTCGTCTCGGCCAAATACGACCTCTATGCCATCATCATCGGCATCGTCGTCTGGGCACTGATCATCTGGAAGCTGCACGAATGGTTGATCGGCGTTTCGCCGCTCGTCATCTGACCTGCGCATAACCCCAAAAATCGATTCCGATTTTTGGAAAGGATTATGCGCGGATTCAAAGTGTTAGAGCGTCCTTAGCGCGTCCTGTTGGACGCGCGGCGCTTTAGAGCGGTTCAGCTTTCATGGAAGCTCAGAACCGCTCTAACTTTTTGTTTCTACGCAATTCCCGGCAAAACCGCTTCGCGCTTTGCCTAGGAAAACCGCTTCGCACTTTTCCTGGAATTGCTCTAATCTTTCACATCCCCCTTACAACGGCAGCAAAATGGAGTAGAAGGCCCGACAATATGCGTTTTGCATGGTGTATGGGTATTTTCGCGGCCGGAGACGAGAATGGCATTCAACGACGACAGCTTCATCCGTGAAGTCAATGAGGAATTGCGGTCTGACCAGATGAAGGGCGTCTGGCGCCGGTTCGGCCGCTATATCGTCGTCGTCGCCATCCTGATCGTCGTCGGCACCGCCGGCAAGGTTCTCTATGACTATTGGGACGACAACCGCTCCTCCGGCACCGGCGACCAGTTCCTGGCGGCGATGAAGCTAGCCGACGAGAACAAGAACGACGAGGCGCTGGCCGCGCTCGACAAGCTTGAGAAGGAAGGCCATGGCGCCTACCCGGTGCTGGCGCGCATGCGGGCCGCGACCGTTCAGGTGCAGAAGGGCGATGCCGCCGCGGCAATCGCCGCCTTCAACGAGATCGGCAAGGACAATGCCGTTCCGGCTGCCGTGCGCGATGCCGCCAAGATGCGCGCCGGCTGGCTGCTCATCGAGAACGGCACTTACGAACAGGTTTCGGCGGCGATCGAGGAAATGGCCGTTCCAGGCAACGCCTTCCGTCATTCGGCGCGCGAGGCACTCGGCCTTGCCGCTTACAAAGCCGGCAACATGGCGCAGGCGCGGCAGTGGTTCCAGTCGATCGTCGACGATACCGACAGCCCGCGCAATGTTGCCAATCGCGCCCATATGATGCTTGATCTGATTACCGCATCCGGCAAGGCGCCCGCCGCTCAGGGCTGATCGCGTTAAGGACAAGATATGAGTTTCACGGTCGCCATCGTCGGTCGTCCGAATGTCGGCAAGTCGACACTTTTCAACCGGCTGGTAGGCAAGAAGCTGGCGCTTGTCGATGACACGCCGGGTGTTACCCGCGACCGCCGGCCGGGCGATGCGCGGCTGATGGGCCTGACCTTCACGATCATCGACACGGCTGGTCTGGAAGAGGCCGACGCGGAAAGCCTGCAGGGCCGGATGCGGGCGCAGACCGAAGCGGCGATCGACGAGGCGGATCTTTCGCTTTTCGTCGTCGACGCCAAGAGCGGATTGACACCCGTCGATACCGACCTTGCCGAAATGCTGCGCCGGCGCGGCAAGCCGGTGGTGCTTGTCGCTAACAAATCGGAAGCACGCGGCTCCGACAGCGGCTTTTATGACGCCTATACGCTTGGCCTCGGCGAACCGACGCCGATTTCGGCAGAACACGGGCAGGGCATGCTCGACCTGCGCGATGCGATCGTCGCGGCGATCGGCGAGGATCGCGCCTATCCTGAGAAAGAGGATGTGGCGGTTACCGACGTCGACATTCCACAGGCTGAAGGCGACGGCAGCGACGAGGACGAAGAGCCTGTTTACGACGACACCAAGCCGTTGCGCGTGGCGATCGTCGGGCGGCCGAATGCCGGCAAGTCGACGCTGATCAACCGTTTCCTCGGCGAGGACCGGCTGCTGACAGGACCGGAGGCGGGCATCACCCGCGATTCCATTTCGGTCGAATGGGACTGGCGCGGCCGCACCATCAAGATGTTCGATACGGCAGGCATGCGCCGCAAGGCGCGGGTGATCGAGAAGCTGGAGAAGCTTTCGGTCGCGGACGCGCTGCGCGCCATCCGCTTTGCCGAAACCGTCGTCATCGTATTCGACGCAACGATCCCCTTCGAGAAGCAGGACCTGCAGATCGTCGACCTCGTGCTGCGCGAGGGGCGCGCCGCCGTTCTCGCCTTCAACAAGTGGGACATGATCGAGGACCGCCAGGCGGTGCTTGCAGATCTTCGCGAAAAGACCGACCGGCTGCTGCCGCAGGCGCGCGGCATCCGCGCCGTGCCGATCTCCGGCCAGACCGGCTGGGGGCTCGACAAGCTGATGCAGGCGATCATCGATACCGACAAGGTCTGGAATAAGCGCATTTCGACGGCGCGGCTGAACCGCTGGCTGGAGACGCAGCAGGTCCAGCATCCGCCACCGGCCGTTTCCGGCCGCCGCATCAAGCTGAAATACATGACGCAGGTAAAGGCCCGCCCGCCGGCCTTCATGATCTCCTGCACTCGCTCCGATGCGCTGCCGGAATCCTATACGCGCTATCTGATCAACGGCTTGCGCGCCGATTTCGACATGCCGAGCGTGCCGATCCGCATCCATTTCCGCTCGCCTGACAATCCGTTCGAAGGCAAGAAGAGGCGGACGTAGGGCTGGGGTTGGCGCTGATTGGTGGCGTTTTGTGGAGTGTGAGCGTGTGCCGTGTGGCACCCCCTCTGCCCTGCCGGGCATCTCCCCCACAGGTGGGGAGATCACAAGTGGATTGGCCTTTCTGCTCAACTACCGTTTCGTCGTGCTGCAACGCTGATTGTTTGGGGAAGCCCGTGCGTCCAGCCAATCTCCCCACCTGTGGGGGAGATGCCCGGCAGGGCAGAGGGGGGTGTCACAAGCACCGCGATAATCATCCCGCCTGTTTACCTGCTAGGCCACGCTTTTGTTTAGCGCCTCACGCAGCGCCACGATCTCGGCCTGGAGACGGGTGAGGTCGACTGCATCGCGACCGCTGGCAGCGGCGATGCAACCTGGGATGCCGATCGCCTTTTCCTTCAGGCGAATGCCTTCTTCGCTCAAGCGGATGACGACGACGCGTTCGTCCTCCCGGCTGCGTTCGCGTCTGACATAACCTGCGGTTTCCAGGCGTTTGAGCAGCGGGGTCAGCGTGCTCGATTCCAGGAAGAGCTTTTCACCGAGGCCACCGACGGTCTGGCCGTCCTGCTCCCAGAGAGAAACCATCGCCAGATATTGCGGATAGGTGAGACCCAACGTATCGAGCAGCGGCTTATAGACGCGGTTCAGTGCGTGGCTTGCCGTATAGACGGCGAAGCAGAGGAAATTGTCGAGCTTTAGCTGATCCTGCATGGGTTTCTCCAGAACTGATGGAAGTTATATCGTGCAATAAATAATCGTAAGCGATTTTTATGCATAGCTGCCATGCGCAAATTTAAATTGTCCAATAAACAATCGTGCGCGATATAAAGTCGGTGTTCAGGACGAACATCGAACCCGAGAGGACAAGACAATGTCGACCATCAAGACCGTAGTTTCCGCAGCAGCGCTCCTGGCAGCTTCCGCTGTCGGCACGTTTGCCGATCCGGTAATCGAACCGACAACGCAGAAATTCATCAATGGGCTTGCTGGCGGCAAGCCGATCTACACGCTGTCGCCGGCCGATGCCCGCAATGTTCTGGCGGGCGCGCAGAAGGGCGACGTGAAGAAGCTTGCCGCCCAGGAAGAGGACAGGGTCATCAAGGCTGGCCCGACAGGCAGCATCAAGCTGCGCATCGTCCGCCCGCAACATGCCAAGGGCACTCTGCCGGTCATTCTCTATTTCCATGGCGGCGGCTGGGTGCTGGGCGATGCCGATACACATGACCGGCTGGTGCGCGAGATCGCCAACGGCGCCGATGCCGCCGTCGTCTTCGTCGATTACGAGCGCTCGCCCGAAGCCCGTTATCCCGTTGCCATCGAGCAGGCCTATGCTGCGACCAAATATGTCGCCGAACATGCCAAGGAGTTCAAGGTCGATACCTCCAGGCTCGCCGTCGCGGGCGATAGCGTCGGCGGCAACATGGCGGCGGTGGTGACGCTGCTTGCCAAGGAGCGTGGCGGTCCTGCCATCGACCAGCAGGTGCTGTTCTACCCCGTCACCGACGCCAATTTCGACAATGGTTCCTACAACGAGTTCGCTGATGGCCCGTGGTTGACGAAGGAAGCGATGAAGTGGTTCTGGAACGCCTATCTGCCCGACGAGGCCAAGCGCAAGGAGCCGACGGCCTCACCGCTGCAGGCGTCGCTGGAGCAGTTGAACGGGCTGCCGCCGGCGCTGGTCATCGTCGACGAGAACGACGTGCTGCGCGACGAAGGCGAGGCCTATGCCCGCAAGCTCAGCCAGGCCGGTGTCCGCGTCACGTCGATGCGCTATAACGGCACGATCCACGACTTCGTGCTGCTGAACGCCATTGCCGAAACGCCTGCCGCACGCAGCGCGATTGCGGTCGCGAACGACACGCTTCGCAGCGCGCTTCACAAGTAAAATCAATCAGTCTGCGGACTGGAGAGGCCCGGCGGTTTCGCCGGGCTTTCTGCTTCTTGGGAGCGACTTGGTGGCATACTGCCAGGCCTTCTTCCATTTCGGCGTGATGACGCCGTTGGCGGCGCGGATATTGTTGATGAACTGCAGCGTCGCCGCTTCCCAGGAATATTGCATGGCGAGTTCACGCGCCTTCTCTCGCGAGGCGGAGAGGGCGGCTAGGCAGGCGGCCTGCAGGTTCTGGTCGAGCGCCCCGACTTCGCTATCCTCGCCGATGATGTCGAGCGGGCCGGTGACCGGATAGGCTGCAACCGGCACGCCCGATGCCAGTGCCTCGAGGATGGTGTTGCCGAAGGTGTCGGTGAGCGAGGGAAAGACGAAGACATCGGCCTGGGCGTAGGTTTTCGCCAGATCCTCGCCGAACTGCACGCCCGCGAAGAAGACGTCGGGATATTGCTTTTCAAGCTCGGCGCGCGCCGGGCCGTCGCCGACGACGACCTTGGAGCCCGGTAGATCGAGATCGAGGAAGGCCGGCAGGTTCTTTTCCAGCGCCACGCGGCCGACGGTCATGAAGATCGGGCGCGCCAAGCCGAACGGGTTTTCCTCGAGCGCCATCGGACGGAACTGTGTGGCGTCAATGCCGCGGCTCCAGGGCATGAGGTTGCGGATGCCCTTTTCCGACAGCTCGCGGGCAAGGCTCGGCGTTGCCACCATGCAGCCGGCGCCGCCATTGTGGAACCAGCGAACGAAGGAGTAGAGCCAGCTCTTCGGTATCGGCAGGCGCGCGGAAACGTATTCCGGGAAGCGGGTGTGGTAGCTCGTCGAAAACGGCATGCGGTTTCTCAGGCACCAGCGGCGGGCGGTCAGCCCCAGCGGACCTTCGGTGGCAATATGCACGTAGGACGGATTGTGCTTTTCGATCTCGCGGGCGATGCGGCGGTAATTGGCGATCGACAGGCGGATCTCAGGATAGGTCGGGCAGGGGATGCTGTTGAAGCGCTCCGGCGTCACCATCGAAACCTCGACGCCCATCTTCGCCAGTTCGCGGTTGGTGTTCTCGATCGAGCGCACGACGCCGTTGACCTGTGGGTGCCAGGCATCGGTGACAATCACCAGCCTCTCGGGCAGGTTCCCGGCGGCTGCGGCATTGGCCCAGCTCTCGCCACTATAAGTGTTTGCCGGACGTTGCAGCATGTCACGATTTCCATCCGCGTCGCAGTGATATGCCAACGCTCAACCCCTAAGCGGGGTTCCGGAACGGCGATTCCCGCTTCTCTATTTTGAGGCATGACCATGATGGAAATATTACAGCCCATATTGCGAGGATTGCAGGGCTTTCGCCGGCCTGATCGCCCCGATTATGTCGGCGGCTGGCGGCGGTTCATTTGAAGGAAGAAAGTCACGGCGCCGGTCGTGGACCGGCGCCGTTTGGGAGGTCAAGCTGCAGCAGAAGCCGAGCTTGCGGTCGGAACTTCCGAGATCGTCTTCAGAACCTGCGAAGCGATCTGGTAGGGGCAGCCCTGCGAGTTCGGGCGGCGATCTTCCAGATAGCCCTTGTAGTCGTTCTTGACGAAGGAGTGCGGCACGCGGATCGAGGCACCACGGTCGGCAACGCCGTAGGAGAACTTGTTCCACGGAGCCGTCTCGTGCTTGCCGGTCAGGCGCTTGTCGTTGTCAGGACCGTAGACGTCGATGTGGTCCATCAGGTTCTTGTCGAACTGCGCCATCAGCGCTTCGAAATAAGCCTTGCCGCCGACTTCGCGCATGTACTTGGTCGAGAAGTTGCAATGCATGCCCGAGCCGTTCCAGTCGGTGTCGCCGAGCGGCTTGCAGTGATACTCGATGTCGATGCCGTACTTTTCGGTCAGGCGCTGCAGGAGGTAGCGTGCCATCCAGATCTGGTCGGCGGCCTTCTTGGAGCCCTTGCCGAAAATCTGGAATTCCCACTGGCCCTTGGCCACTTCGGCATTGATGCCTTCGTGATTGATGCCGGCAGCGAGGCAGAGGTCGAGATGCTCTTCGACGATTTCGCGGGCAACGTCGCCGACGTTCGAATAGCCGACGCCGGTGTAGTACGGGCCCTGCGGAGCGGGGTAGCCCTGCTCAGGGAAGCCGAGCGGACGGCCGTTCTGGTAAAAGAAATATTCCTGCTCGAAGCCGAACCATGCATCTTCGTCGTCGAGGATGGTGGCGCGGGCATTCGATGCGTGCGGCGTGACGCCATCCGGCATCATGACTTCGCACATGACGAGAGCGCCGTTGGTACGGGCCGGGTCGGGATAGATGGCGACCGGCTTCAGCACGCAATCGGAGCTGCGGCCTTCAGCCTGCTGCGTCGAGGATCCGTCAAAGCCCCAGAGCGGAAGCTGTTCCAGCGTCGGGAATACGTCGAATTCCTTGATCTGCGTCTTGCCACGCAGGTTCGGTACCGGAGTGTACCCATCGAGCCAAATATACTCGAGCTTATATTTTGTCATCGTGACTCTCTCAATGCTACGAAGGTGAGCAAATCCGGAGGTGATCTCGGCGCGCAAGCGCATCCGACCGCCAGGGATGACGCTTTAAAAGCACGTAGCGTGCCAGTTTTGGCGCCGTGCGAAAGAAAAATCGCGAATCAGCGTGCCAGCCGATTTATTCCCTTTTGGAAAATCAGGCTGTTTTTAACGTTCATAGACAGTATCGCCCATGAAAACGCACTTTTCCCGTCTGGAACCGGATGAAAATTGTGGCGTTAGGCTGAAATGATGAAGTGTTAAACAAATTATCGGAAGCTTTTGGCCGAGACAGCATACCGACCGATTACAATTGCAACATTGCCCTTATTTTATGCAATTTGCATAAACTATGTGCATTGTGCTATGTAGATGGTCCTGAAATGTTGATGCGCCGAACTGAATGGAGGCGATCTCATGCCCACCGGTTTCCATCGCGAATCCGCAACGATCTACCAGTTTCCCGTTAAGGCGATACGAAACGCCAACCGGTTCGAACGCGCCAGGCTGATGGAGCGCGAGGCCGCAGACGTCTGCGACGCTGCGCTCGACAGCTGCTGGTACCATGATGAGGCGGTTCGCGACGCCGATCGGCCGACGAAGTCCTGATTCCCCTAGATCAGGATGATTTTAAGCCCGATCGACCTGAAATCTGAATCCTGATCTGGATCAAAGAAATAGAGCATGATGTCGTCCGAAAACCGCGCACACTTTTCGGCATCATGCCC